>CACZSQ010000099.1 GCA_902783885.1 uncultured Bacteroidales bacterium | reverse complement strand
CTAACTCTCACCATGACCCTGCCGGACTGATGAATATACGGTCGGACAACGTACCCAATTTTCTTCATAGACTTACCTTTTTAATTGTGGATATTCGAAAATATTGAGGGTTCTGACTCAAATGAGACCACAAAGGTAAAGCTAAAAAATATAATAAAAAAAATGTCCCCCGTTTCGAGGAGGTATAAGGTGAAGTATGACGAGAAGAGACGAGATTGCAATTGCTGTAGATGGTTGTCTATCAGAAAGTTGCTATTCACGAATCGTTACTAATATTCGTTAAAAATCACAAAGAGCCCTCCCAAACGGATCACCGCAGAAAGGATGCTAATGGCATCCTTTCTTGTTTTCCGTTTGAGGCCCTCACCCAAGGGTTCTTTCACTCGCTTAGCTCTGAAAGCGTCTCCACCAGTTCGTCGCTGATGTTGTTCCCTATCTGGCGGCAGACATCCTGGCTCCAGCGCTGCGCCATCAGGATGCGGTCAGCCTGCGATGCCATGCCTCGCATCATCGCATAGATATAGCCGGCGTTGAAGTTGTCACCTGCACCGACCGTGCTCACTGTGGCAATCTCCGCCACGGGATAGCTGCGGCAACCGTCAGGCGTGAAGACGCGAATTGGGCGTGCACCATCGGTCAACAGCAGCGTCTGGCAATAGCGGCTCACGCGCTCATAGATGGCGTCCGCATCGTGAAGGTCATAGAGATATCCGAAATCCTCCATGGAACCGCGTACCACGTCTGCCAGACTCATGTTCTCTTCGATATTCGCCATCACATCAGGCAAATCGGCAATATGGTTCTTGCGGAAGTTGATGTCGTAGTAGAGCCACGCCCCTGCCTTGCGCGCAGCCCTCAGCAGGCTACCGACCACAGGACGGATGACGGGATTGATGGCAAAGAACGAACCGAAGAGCACCACGTCGTCCCTGCCTATCTTGGGCAAAGGGCCGTCCAGCGTTACCGATGCGTGGTCCTTGTAGAACACATACTGCGCATCGTTGTTGTCATCCAGAAAGGCCAGCGAGATATGTGACTTGACATGGTCGTGGCAGCACACGTAATCCGTGGCCACGCCGTTGTCGCGGAGATAGCGGCAGATGATGTCGCCGACATGGTCGCCGCCTACCTCTGTCACCATGGCACACGGCACGCCAGCACGCCCAAGCGAGACGATGCTGTTGAATGTCGAGCCGCCAGGAACGGCCTTCTGCGGCTGGTCACTCTTGAACAGGATGTCCCACACCGTCTCCCCGATGCCTATAACACGTTTCTTTGTCATTTTGTGGATGTATCAGTTGCTCCAGTTATCATCCCAGACATTGTAGTCGTACTGTCGTTTCACGCGGGCATCCTGATTGCCACCGCCGCCATATCTTAAGTTGGCATTTCCTTCAACCTTGTGAAGGCTGTCTGCAATCATGTTTGTACAGGCTGTGTAAATCGTGGTCAGTGCAGGCTGGGAATATAATCTTTTCTTCATTGTTGCGCCCTCCTGTTATTTGATAATTGCTTTCTTTCCGTTGTTGATATACATGCCTTGCTTGGCGGGTTTACCCTGAAGACGGCGTCCATCGAGGGTGTACCACCGTGAGTTGCCGTTAGTGTGCTGCTTATTGGCAAGCTCTCTGATGCCGGTGGGGTCACTGCCGTCGAAGTTCAGTTTGAAAGCCTTGATATCCCCCCCAACTTCAGGTGTTCCGGCCTTGATGCCGTGTAGCGGGAAGGTGGCATGGAAAGCGCCTATGCGAGTGCCGCTTAGGGGATAGTATAATGTGTTATCATTTCCTAACAGGAGCAGGCTGGTGTCGTCAGCGTCGAAGGTACGGCTGGCATAGCTGCCGCAGAAGCTCACCTTGCCGTCTTGGCTGGTGACTTGATGATCGGCGGGTGCTGCAGCGCTGATGGTGACGCCGCCGAAGACTGGATTTGTGATGTTTTCGCCATCCTCCCACTTGATGATGTAGGCGCGGCCGGCCTTTATCTTGCTGACATCCATGAAGTCGAGCGTTAGCGTGCTGGTGGCGGCATCATAGCTTGTGCCGGATTCCTGACTGCAGTCCAGCTCTTTGACCGTAGCCCCGCTGAGCGGTGTACCCGTGAACTCTTCCACGTCGAAGGGCAGGCACAGCGTGTTCCAGGAGCCATCCTTGTAGAGTGTGCGTCCGCTGATGGTCACTGCTCTTCGCTGACCATTGGCACCTTCAATGGCATCAGTGTTGTCCGCGTTGTCGTAGAGCGTCAAAGGCTGTCCGTCCTCACCATTATAAATATATACTGATGATGCAGCGAGGTTGAGCGTCAGCGGTGTGTCGATGTCGATAGGCGTTCCGGTGGTCAGTCCGCTGAGGGCGCTCTGCGTGAAGGCATCAGAGAGTGTGATGCTGGTGTGGATGTATGCCGGTATGTCGAGGGCCTCACGCAGTGTGGTGGTGAATGTCTGTGCCGAAGCCGCCGGATTGCGCAGTGCCAAGGTGGCTTTCTTGCCGTTCCAGGCAGCCCATCCATAGACGTTGGCACGGCTGCCGTCCCACGGGTTTCCTCCTACCCAATGCACATCGGGCAACACATCCTCCTGTGCCTTCTGCCAGCGTATGCACTCGGCCAGGTCTCCCCAGAGCGCACCGCCGTTGATGCTGTTCATCAGGGCGAAGTCGGCATAGACCTCCACCAGTTCGCTGCCGCAGGCAAAGGCGCAGCGCATCTCG
>CACZSQ010000098.1 GCA_902783885.1 uncultured Bacteroidales bacterium | reverse complement strand
GTAGTAGTTGAGGCCTGAGCTGTAGGTGTTGAACATGAAGAAGAACATGATGGGCATGAGGTACATCATCCAGCGCATCATCTTCATGCTTTGTTCCTGCTCGGGTGACATGACGGCGTTCTGCTGCTGCTTCATGCTGATCCAGGTGTTGGCAACCTGCATGACACAGAAGAGGACACAGAAGATGCTGAGGTGGTCGCCGATGAGCCAGAGGTCCTTGCCCCAGCTGATGACGTCGTCGTAGGCGGAGAGGTCGTCGGCCCAGAGGAAGCTCTGTCCGCGCAGCTCGATGGCGTTAGGTACGAAATTGAAGAGGGCCACCCAGATAGGCATCTGGATGATCATCGGCAGACAGCCACCCATGGGCGATACGCCGTATTGGGAGTAGAGCTGCATCATCTCCTGCTGCTTCTTCATGGCATCTTCCTTCTTGGGGTACTTGGCATTGAGCTGGTCGATTTTGGGCTTGAGAACGCGCATACGGGCGCTGGCCAGGTAGCTCTTCTTGGTGGCGGGATAGACAAGAGCCTTGACGATGAGCGTCAGCAGCAGTAGCACGAGTCCCATGTGCAGGCCGAAGCCCTTGAGCCAGTCGAAGAGATAGATGATGAACCAACGGTTGATCCAGCGGACAATAGGCCATCCGAGATAAACGAGGTCCTCGAGCTCGAGGTCCTTGTCAGCATTGAGGCTGAGATCGTTGTGGGCTTTCAGTGTGTGAAAGTCGTTGGGGCCGAGGTAGAACTGAAGCTGTGTGGGCTGAGCACCTGTGGGGTCGAACGCCGTCTGCATGGAAGCTTCGTAGTTCTTCAAGTAGCCTTGTCCCTTTTTGTAGAGTTGTGACTTGAGGTGGACGTCGGTCAGCTCCTGCTGGCTGATGAGCACGGCCGAGAAGAACTGGTTCTTGAAGGCAACCCAGTCGAGGGCTTCTGCGATGTCCTCCTCGCTGTCGGAAGTCTCGGAGAGATAGTCGGTGTCACCGCTGGCCTCGTGGTAGCGGATGCAGGCATAGCGCTGCTCGAAGTCGAAGCCCTTCTCCAGCTGGCGTGCGCGGTCGGTCCATTGGATGTCGAGGGTGCGCATAGAAGGCGCGAAGAGGTCGGCAATGCCGTTGGCGCGGACGACCATGTCCACCATGTAGGCATCGGGGCGGAGTGTGTACTCAATGTCCAAGGAGCCGGTGGCGAGGGGAAGGCGGAGGAGGAGGGATTGACCCTCGGGAGAACCCTCGGGAACGGTAACGGGAGAACCCTCGGGAACTGTAACGGGAGAACCCTCGGGAACTGTAACGGGAGAACCCTCGGGAACGGTGATGGGTTGGAAATAGAGTTGGTCGGTGATGATGTTCTCTGTCTTGGTGGCTAAGGCGAGGCGAAGATGTGCATCCTCGGGGGTGAGGAGACGGACGTTCTCCTTCTGTTGGTCCTTGTAGTTCTTGAGCTCGGCTTCTTCGATGATGCCGCCTCGGGTGTTGACGGTGATGCGCACAAGGTCGTTTTCGAGGGTGATGCGTTGCCCCTCCCCCTGGGCAGCGGCAAAGAGGATGCTGGTAGAGTCAGGGGTAAAGGTCTCAAGAGAGCCTTCTGAGAGGCGACCTTCGGGAGAACCCGAAGGAGCCGAAAGGGCAGCCTTTTGGGCTTCTGCAAGTTGCGCGTCAGCGATGGAGTCGCGTTCCTGTTGTGCTTTAATCTGCTCCTCGCTGGGACGGCTGTACCATGAGAAGCCGATGAGCACGAGGGCCATGAGAATGAATCCTGTGATGGTGTTCTTGTCCATATTTCTATTTTAACGATTTAACGAGTTGTATTTGTATATTATTTCTTTGTTATTTCTTTGTTGATTTCATCGATGTAGGTGAGAAGCTCTTCGCGGCCCATGCGTGTCTCGGAGGAGGTGATGAAATGGGGCGGAAGTGGTTCCCAGTCTTCTGCAAGGCGTTGCAGGTAGGCGTCGATGCTCTTCGTAAGTGCTTGCCTGCTGAGTTTGTCGGCTTTCGTGAACACAATGCTGAAGGGGATGCCGCTTTCTCCGAGCCACTGCATGAACTCAAGGTCAATCTGTTGGGGCTCATGGCGGCAGTCGAGCAGAACGAAGAGGTTGGTGAGGCAGTCGCGCTGGAGGATGTAGCTGGTGATTATCTGTTCCAGCTTGGCACGTTCGGTCTTGCTCCGCTTGGCAAAACCGTAGCCCGGGAGGTCAACGAGGTACCATAGGCTATTGTCTGAGGCATGGATCTCAAAGTGGTTGATGAGCAGGGTCTTGCCGGGTGTAGCGGAGGTCTTGGCCAGTTTCTTGTTGCCGGTGAGCATGTTGATGAGGCTCGATTTGCCTACATTGGAGCGCCCGATAAAGGCGTACTCAGGGCTGTTGTGCGTAGGACACTGGCTGATGAGTGCGCTGCTCTTGAGATAGTTGGCGTATTTGATATCCATTATTGTCGTTTAGCGTTTTACGTTGAGCTGTTATTGTTTAGAAGTCGTAGTTCAAGCCGAGGGACAGCCATTCCTTGAACATCCAGTAGGAGCCGTCGTGCTCTTCGCCAGCTTTGTACTTGAGGGAACTGTCGTCGAAGCGAGGATAGAGGAATAACTTGGTGGACAGGAATCTGTTGATGCTGAAATTCAGCGTGTTCTCACATTCAATGATCGTCTGCTTGAAATTAGAGAACCAGTAGATGCGTGATGTCCAAGAGATGTTGTCCCACATCTTGTATGTGAAGTTGATGTCGATATTGGGACCCCATTCGTGCTTGGCGTTGTGTCCTTCACGAATGCCATGGCGTCCGATGAGGTCGTCGCGATCGACATAGGTGATAACGTAGGAGAGCGGTGCCAAGTGGCATTTGCCCTCGAAGCGCTTAGTCTTGAGCTTGTAGTCCATACCGAGTGAGGAACGGATGAACAGTGGTGATAGGAAATCAGCCGTCACCTTCTCCCCCTTGTTGTCATAGCTCATGTAAGGCTGCGACTCCAACTGCACCTGGGCTGCATAAGTCCAATTCTCAGCGGCTTTGATGCCGAGGTTGGAGGTGAAGCGCACGACATTGGAGGTGGCGCGGAACTTGGGCCGCGTGTTCTCAGAGGTTTGGAATCCCAGTTGCGCCTCCAACTTGTTGTTCCATTGCAGGAGGCGTTTGTTGTCATAGTTAGCCTCGATGCTCAGCTGACTGAGCATGACGTAGTTGTCCTCGCCGCCCTGATACCAGTTGTCGGAGAAGTGGCTTTGTGTGAACTGTAGTGAGCCATTGCCTTTGAATGTCCAGAATTGCGGCTTTTGCACCACGGGCATGGCGGCTTCCGGTTCTATATCTGGCAACATCAGCGGCAGGGGCTCATCCGCCAGAGGAATGGTTTCCTCGGTGTGTTGTTCTAAGTCGGTGATCAGCTTGGGGGTGCTCATCAGCTTCTCCTCGGTGGTGGTGAAGAGGAGCGGGTGTTGCAGGTAGGCAGCGCAGAGCTGGTCGTTGATGGCCTGATTCAGCTGTAGCTGATAATCGGCCGCAGAACCTAATGACAGCAGGGGACTTCCGACATGGATTGGTGTGGCATAACCCATTTGTTGCGATAATGCGCTGGCATAGATGGTGCCAGGGGCAAAGAGGCGGAAGAAGTAGGGCGTGGGCGCTTTGACGCGTGTGGACGCAGCGTTGCGACTGATAAGCTGAGACAAGGAATCTGTATAAGCGGCTACAACGGCATTAGCCGGCTCAGCTGTCTGCTGCGCCCATGTCGGGAGCGTGCAGAAAACCAGGATGCAGATTATCAGAATCCGGATGCGTCTCATTATAAGAATCCAATTAAGGCCGCAAAGATACGAAAAAAGCCTGTAACAAACGAGCGATTTGGGAAGATTAACGTAATTCGGGCTGAAATATATACAAATAAAACACCGACCGGGTCAGTCTGACTGACCGCGGCCGGTGAAAGTTCAATGATGTGGCTGCTTGCTTTATTTCACTTCGATACCTGTCACGTCGAAGATGCGACCGTCACGAACGATGTAGAGTCGGCCGTTCTTCAAGTACTTGCCGTCGCTGACGGGTTTGTCAGCCTTGATAGCTTCGACGGCAGTCAGACAGCTCTCAGGAACAATCTTGATGGCTTTGATGTAGGCACTGGGGGATGCCTGAGTCTTCTTCGGGGCTGCCTTGGGTGCAGACGACGATGAGGCGTGGAGATAGACGACGACATGGGTGGGAACGGCGACATCGTAGCTGACCTTAGCCCAGCCAGGTTCAGCCTGCGTGATGCACCATCCATAGGATAACATTAAAATCTCTTATTCTCATTCGTCTTATGCTTGTTTATCTAACTGGAAGCGTGATGATGTCAATCATCGCCGTTGCAAAGATATATAAAAAGTTAACTTGTGAAATAAATCTCAGGGAAATCACGTAATAGAGCCGATAAATAAGATCTGAAGATAAAGGATTTTATGGAAATGTTTGGTAATATCCTCTGGTTTTTCGTACTTTTGCAGCATTGAACTCAAGCATACAACAAGATGATATTGATTGCAGACAGTGGTTCCACGAAGACTACCTGGTGTGTGGTCATCGAAGGTGCCGTTTCTTTTACAGTTCGCACGCTCGGAATCAATCCCGTACGCGATGGAGAGGATGCCATACGCACTGTTGTTCATAACGCCAAAGAGGCTATCGGTGCAGAACGAATACAGGGGCGTGCTTCTTCTTTTGCTGACGACGGCATTGAACAGTTGTTCTTCTATGGCGCAGGTTGCATTTCTCCCTATTCCGTTGCCCTACAGCATGTCTTGGAGCAAACGTTTCCAGAAGCTCAAGTGTCAGTCAACAGCGATATGCTGGGTGCAGCGCGTGCACTCTGTGGACTTAAAGAAGGAATTGCATGTATTCTTGGAACGGGCTCAAACTCATGCTTCTATGATGGTACTAATATTGTTAAGAATGTCTCGCCGCTGGGCTGGATATTGGGCGATGAGGGCAGTGGTGCCGTATTGGGCCGCACGCTTGTCGGCGATCTGTTGAAGGGGCAGTTGCCTGCTGCCTTGTGCAACGATTTCCTACAGCGCTATCAGCTCACACCGTCCGGCATCATCGAGGCTGTCTATCGCAAACCGTTGGCCAACCGATTCCTGGCATCGTTCGTTCCGTTCCTGGCTGATCATCGGGAAGAGGAGGGCATACACACGTTACTTGTAGATGCATTCCGTAGCTTCTTCCGCCGCAACGTGGCAGCCTATCAACGTCAGGACTTACCTGTAAATTTCGTTGGGAGTGTAGCCTATTACTTTGAAAGAGAGCTGGCTATCGCTGCTGAGAAAGAAAATTTCAAGATCGGTTTGATTTTGCGTGAACCCATGGATAAATTGGTGATTTATCATTGTTTTTAGGTATTGCGTGCTCTTCAATTACCTTTATGAATTGCGCAGAAAAGCTCATAAATGTGCAAAAATTCTTCGATTTTGCCTAAAATATGTTATTTAACACAAAACTATATGATACAACTTATCTCATTCGTGGGTATCTTTGCAGCAGTTATCCTGAAAACAATCTTTTTACCTTAAACGGACTAATACCTAAAGACGAAGCAATAGGGTCGCTGTGAAGTGACCCTTTTGTTGTTTTTATGGCTGAACTATTTTGAAAGGAAGAGTATCGTTTTTGAACCATTTTCTTTGAAAAATGGTGGAAAAACAATACTTTTGCAGCGAAAACGATGGCAGCGTGCCTTAAGGTAAATAAAGATTGTATGAAAATAGGTTTCGATAACGAAAAGTATCTCCGCATTCAGTCGGAGCACATCAAGGAGCGCATAGCACAGTTTGGCGACAAGCTATATATGGAGTTTGGCGGCAAACTCTTTGATGATTACCACGCGGCGCGTGTTCTCCCAGGTTTCCAGCCGGACAGTAAGCTGAAGATGCTGATGCAGCTGAAGGATGATGCAGAAATAGTCATCGTCATTTCTGCTGAGGACATCGAGCGCAATAAGGTGCGTGGCGATATCGGAATTACCTATGATCAGGATGTCCTTCGCTTGCGCGATGTGTTCACGGAGCGGGGGCTTCTGGTCACAAGCGTTGTCATCACTCATTTCAATGGTCAGTCTTCGGCAGTAGCATTCCGAGAGCGCCTCGAACGCCTGGGAGGTGTGCGCGTATATTATCATTATCTCATTGAGGGCTATCCCACCAACGTGGAACTGATAGACTCAGAGGAAGGCTTCGGCAAGAACGATTTCGTGGAAACCAGCCGCCCGCTGGTTGTGGTGACGGCCCCTGGACCAGGCAGCGGCAAGATGGCCGTTTGTCTGAGTCAGCTTTGGGGTGAGAACCGCCGTGGTGTCAAGGCCGGTTATGCCAAGTTTGAGACGTTCCCCATCTGGTCCATCCCGTTGAAGCATCCTGTTAACGTGGCTTATGAGGCTGCAACAGCCGACCTGAACGACGTGAATATGCTCGACCACTTTCATCTGGAGGCCTACGGCAAAACGGCGGTGAACTATAATCGCGACATAGAAATCTTCCCCGTGCTGAATGCCATCTTCGAGGGTATTTACGGCGAGAGTCCCTATAAGTCGCCTACGGATATGGGCGTGAACATGGCTGGCTTCTGCATCTCTGATGACGAGGCTTGTTCCGAGGCATCAAAGCAGGAAATCATACGCCGCTACTATACAGCTTTAGGCGAGATGCTCGATGGGAAGAAGGGTAACGAGGAGGTGAATAAGATTGCGCTTCTGATGAAACAGCTGAAGCTCACGACTGCCAACCGTCCGACAACAGTAGCAGCCTATGAGCGTCGTCTGCAGAGTGGTAATCCCTCGGCAGCCATAGAACTTGAGGACGGCACCATCATCACCGCCGACACCTCTGACCTGTTAGGCCCCTGTGCTGCACTCCTGCTCAATGCAACCAAGTATCTGGCAGGCATCGACCATGCGCTGAAGCTAATCCCTCAGGACATGATTGTGCCCATTCAGCACATGAAGACATCGTTGCTCCATGGCAACAATCCGCGGTTGCATACCGACGAAGTACTCATTGCCCTGGCTGTGCTTTCACAACATGATGAAAACTGTCGCCGAGCATTGGACACGTTACCACAACTCGACGGTTGTCAAGTTCATGCCACCGTGATGCTCGGCGAAGTGGATCGCAAGATTTTTAAGAAGTTAGGCTGTGGCCTGACATGCGACCCTGTCAGGAAAGGGTAGAGTGCTCTTTCCTTTTATTTGAGCTCAAAGAGATTGATGAAGCCCGTCATGGTGAAGACATTGCGGAGTGAATCGTTCATGCCTGTGATATAGACGTGGCTACCTTTCGGTTTTGCGTTCTTGAGCACGCCCAGGAAGAGGCGCAGACCGCTGGATGAGATGTACTCGAGTGCTGTGCAATCGAGGATGATGTCCTGGCCACTGCAGTCGTTCAGGGGCTTCAGATCCTGTTCGCATTGTGGAGCCGCAGAGGTGTCCAGGCGTCCTTCGAAGATGGCGGTCAGAGTGCCGCCGTTGTCTTGAATAGTTGTTTTCATAGTTCTTCAGTTTTTTTATTCTTTTTCAGTTGTTTACGAAGTGTGAGCACATTCTTGCCGCTGAGACGCTCATAGTTGATGGAATCCATGATCTGACGAACAAGGTGTATGCCTAGTCCACCGATGGGGCGATCCTCAGCCGGGAGTGAGATGTCGGTGTCTGCCTTGGCCGTGGGGTCGAAGGGCTTGCCACTGTCTGTGATGATGAACTTCAGTCGCACGTCGTTCATGGTTGCTTCCACGAGGATGTCGCCGTGGGTGCCTAACGGATAGGCGTAGCTCATTACGTTCACGACGGCTTCTTCCATGGCCAGATTCAGCATCATCGTTTCCGAGGAGTCGAAGCCTGCGGCCTCGCACATCTCTTCCACAAACTGTGCCAGTTCGGGTACGGTTTCAATGTTGTTGGGAAGCGTGATGCTGCGTCGGATCAGCTCTTCATGGGCCTGTTTGGTGTATTGAATTGCCAGCATAGTCATATCGTCGCTTTGCTCGGCACCATCGACGAAGGAGACTACGGATTCATGGATGCCGTCGATGAGCTTATGCGGTGTGTAGTCTTTTTCTGCCAGCAGCTCGGTTGTCCTGTTGACAACACGTTTTTTGCCGAACTGTTGGTGGTCGATGTTCTCCGCCTCGGTGAGACCGTCGGTGTAGAGGAATATGGTCGTCTGGGGGTAGATGAGCACTTCCTGAGCAGAATATTTCCAGCCAGGCATGACGCCGGCGGGAACGTTGGAGTCGCAGGGCAGTGTGCCCACGCCGCTTCCGATGAGCAGGGGTGCGTCATGGCCAGCATTGCTGTAGCGCAGGCGTCCGCTAGGAAGGTCGAGAACACCGATGAAGAGTGTCACGAACATGAGTGAGTCGTTGTCGTCACTTAGGGTGTCGTTGACTTGTGATAGAATGAGTTCTGGGCGTGCCTCACGTGCTGAGATGGTGCGGAACAGCGACTTGGTGACAGCCATGACCAGCGAAGCGGGAACTCCTTTTCCCGACACGTCGCCGATGCAGAAGAAGAGCTTCTCGTCACGGATATAGAAGTCGTAGAGGTCGCCGCCTACGGCCTTGGCGGGTACGAGCGACCCGTAAATATCTATGTCGTCGCGCTCGGGATAGGGCGGGAACTTCTTAGGCAACATAGACATCTGTATGCTGCTGGCCACGTGGAGTTCATTCTCAATCATGGCTTTGGAGCTTGTGGTCTCCTGCAGTTCTACGATATAGTTGGCCAGAGAGCCCTGCATCTGCTCGAAGGAGTCGCGCAGGTGGCGAATCTCATCGTGTGTGGTGATGTTGGGCAGCTTGATGTCAAATTGCCCATGGGCCACGTTGCGTGTCGCGTCGGCCAGCTGCCGTAGGGGCCACACCTGTGCTCGTATAACAAGAAAGAGGATGGCAGAGATAAGCACCAGCATCAGTGACAGAATGAAGAGCATATGCGCCTGTAGCTTGTTGGGTCCCTCCATGATTTTCGCTTCTGGGAAGGTGAAGCTGACAGACCATTGTATGCGCTCGATGGGTGCGTAATAGACAATGGTTGATTCTTTACGTGCACGTTCGTGGGGCGTCAGGGCCAGTGTGAAGTCTTCTTGCAGCGTGTCGGAACCGCGTTGCCAGGAGAGCATCTTATGGGTAAGGTTCAGGTAGCTTGTGTCACAGCGTTCGCGTGCCTGTTGGAAGACATTGTAGGTCTGCACCCATTCGAGGTTAGGATGGCAGACGTATTGCGAGTCGCGGCTGATGACGGTGACGCGTGAGAAGTCGTAGGGCTTCACATCCTCCACGATGTCGCGCACCCAGTCCAGGGCCACGTCGGCACAGAGTACGGCATAGATGCTGTCGCGTGTGTCGTAAAGGGGCACGGAGTAGGTGACCATGGCGCGCTTGGTGGACATGGAATCCACGTAGGGCAGGCACCAGTAGCCGTCGAGATGCTCATGTGTGTAGATCCAGTTGCTGTCGGTCTCCAGATAGCAGAAGTCGTTCTCGGGACCGCTGATTTCATCTGCCTCCAGCTGGCCCGTCAGTGGGTCGCGGGCGACGGTAGGGGCATAGTATCGCCCTAGGTGAGGGAAGTAGTTCTCGCTGTAGAGAAGTGTCACGGCGGCTATATCGTCGTTCTTTCCGATCAGTCGGTAGAGTAGCTCATAGCATTGTGTCTCGTGCATGGTGGTGCGGTCGGCGAAAGCGGCGGCGGTGTGCACGGCTGTCTCCACGTTGGCAATGCGGTTGTCGATGGAGTTGATGGCCCCGTCCATAGAGCGGTTGGCCTGCCTCATCATCTGTTCCTTGACCACTGCGCGGACAGCCTCTATCAGCCATAAGCTGGAGGGGAGCATGATGAGGGTGATGAGGGCAAACACAAGCGCTGTCGTTCGGGTGGCTACCGAATGACTGAGTGCGTTGCTTATTCTATAGAGAATGTTCATGTGCTTGATGTCTATTCGTTCTTGCTCAGGCGTGCGTAGTTGGTGCCCATGAGTTGGATGTCATCGGTTCCGAATTCGCAGTTGACATTGATGCCGTTCTGGAAGATCATGATGACGTCGGAACCTCCGAACATGAAGTAGCCCATCTCGTCGCCTCGGTGGAGCGTCTGTCCCACGTGGAGCTCAGGAATCCAGTTGACACTGCATATCTGCGACATACCAATAGGCAACATTGCCACGAGGCCGTAGTCCTCTGTCTCGATGATGGCGCAGGCGCGGGTTTCCACCATCTGAAAGCCAATGTTGTTGGTGTAGTAGTATAGCTTAGATTCGTTGTCCCACTCGGTGTAGCCGCCGCCGGCAGCTACGCCGGGAATGGTGCGTAGTTCACGCAACACACCGTCCACCGGGCTATGGAATCGATGGTAGCAGTTTACGTCAAGGAACGTGTGAGTCAGCGTGCCGCCGGCGAACTCTTCTTCGTAGTTGCTATCCTCGCCGATGAGGTCAGCGATGCTTGAGAGCTTGGCAGTTTTGATTTGCAGCTTTGCGGGGTACTGCAGTTGGTTGTCTTCGCCGATGTGCCATGTGCTGCCCACTTGATCGGGAAAGGCGCTCTTGGGCCATGAGTCAGCTGGGGTAAGCACGTCCGCATCACCCAACGGACGCATGTCGGGCGAAGCCAGTTTACGGGCGAAAAATTCGTTGTAGGTCTTCCATTGGTTGCCCGTACCGTACCAGCCTTCGGTGAGGCCCCAGTCGGGGTCGTCTTTCACCATATTATAATAGGTGTCATTCCAACTCGCCTCTGTGTCGAGCCACTCGCCCCAGGTGGAGCTGTAGGTCGTGAGCCAGGTGGCAAAGGGCTCCACGAACTCCACTGTCGGATAGTAGTAGTAACCGCGCTTCTTGAGCTCTTCCAATGGTTGCTGCACCAGGAACCAAAAATAGCCGATGCCCTGGTCTGTGCGGCCATAGAGCGAGCGCCCGTAGTCACTGGGAGCCTGATGGATCATTACGTCCCATGGCAGCTGGCGCACGTTCCATTCCACGAAATCGTAGAATTCGTCGAGTGACTGTGCGGGGTTGTAGCGGCGGTCAGGGTTGATAGCAGCGGCCTGCGTGATGGACTGGGTGAGCAGGCGCTTCACCTCTGCGTTGCTCTCGCACATGGCCACAAGATCCTTGACGGCGCGAGTGGTATATTGCTTCTTAGGCGGTATGGGGGCATCGTAGTCTTCCTCGTCTGTGCAAGCCGTGAACGTGCAGCCAGCAGCCAGCAGCGCAATGCCCAAGAGTAGATATATCTTTTTCATGACGAGTTATTTACCGGTTGAGAGTGTGATGCCAAAGACCATGTAGCCGTATCGGTTGTATGGGTTGGCTGTCAACTGTGCGAACAGGGGGAGTGAGAAACGGTCGGTGATGGGCAGCGCTTTGGTAGCTCGCAGCGTCACGTTGGTCACGCCGAAGCCTTTGGTCTCGTAGTAAGTGGTGGCGTAGGGAACCACGCCCACTTCGGCTACCCAGTCACAGGTGGCAAACCTGAACGGGCATTTCAGTTCCACGTATGAGGAATAGGCGCGCTTCTCGTTCGTGTTGTAGCCATCCCGACCGGCGAACATTGTCTGCCACGAGGCGCTGAAGATGCCGAAGTCGTAGCCCACAAAACCCTCGACGACATGGTTGTGGCGTGTGTGGCGTCGGTAGATGTACTTGTCGTCGCCAGTGCCGCTCCAGTAGTCGGTGACACCGAAGCTCAGACCGCTGATGCTGTAGCCCAGCGTGAGGTTAAGCTCGCGCTCGGCATCGCTGGCGGTGATACCGATGGCGCCGTCGGCTGTGAAGAAGAGTCCTTTCCACCCGAGTTCTAAGCTGGGGAGTATGCTGGCACGTCCAAGCTCCATGCCGCGCCAGATGTATTGGCTGGCTATGTCAGCGTTGATGTTGGCTTCTGGTTTATCCTGCGCCTGAGCAAGTGTGGTTGTCGTCAGTACCACGGCCAGCAGGGTTAGTAGCTGCTTTCTCATATAAAATACTTGAGTAAATAATTGGTTATTCCCACTCAATGGTGGCTGGCGGTTTGGAGGAAATGTCGTAACATACGCGGTTGACGCCACGCACGTGGTTGATGATGTCGGTGGAGACACGTGCCAGGAAATCGTAGGGCAGGTGGGCCCAGTCGGCTGTCATGGCATCGGTGCTGGTGACGGCGCGCAGTGCCACGGGGTGCTCGTAGGTGCGTTCGTCGCCCATCACGCCCACGCTCCTGACGGTGGCCAGCAGGATTGCACCGGCCTGCCACACTTTATCATAGAGTCGCTCGCCGTCTTCGCACACATAGTCACGCATGGCACGGATATATATGTCGTCGGCCTCCTGCAGAATACGCACGCGTTCGGGAGTGATATCACCCAGGATACGCACGGCCAAACCGGGGCCAGGGAAGGGGTGTCGTGTGATAAGGTGCTCAGGCATACCGAGCTGACGGCCAACGCGTCGCACTTCGTCCTTAAACAACCACTTTAAAGGCTCGCACAATTGAAGGTTCATCTCCTTGGGCAGGCCGCCCACGTTATGGTGGCTTTTGATGACCTTGCCCGTGATGTTAAGACTCTCGATTCGATCGGGGTAGATGGTGCCCTGACCCAGCCAGCGTGCGCCCTCTACCTTCTTGGCTTCGGCATTGAACACCTCCACGAAGTCGCGACCGATAATTTTGCGCTTCTGCTCTGGATCGGTGATGCCGGCAAGATCAGCGAAGAACTTCTCTGAAGCATCTACGCCGCGCACGTTGAGGCCCAGGCACTCGTAGTCATGGAGCACGTCGTGGAACTCGTTCTTGCGCAGCATTCCGTGGTCCACGAAAATGCAGGTGAGGCGGTCGCCAATGGCACGGCTGATGAGTACGGCTGCTACGCTGCTGTCCACGCCTCCGGAAAGACCCAGAATAACGCGGTCGTTGCCCAGCTGACTTTTCAGTTCGGCCACTGTGGTGTCCACAAAGCTGGCGGCGCTCCACTCCTGGCGGCTACCGCAGATGTCCACCACGAAGTTCTTCAACAGCAGAGAGCCCTGTGTGGAGTGGAACACCTCGGGGTGGAACTGCACGCCCCAGATGGAGTCTCCGCTCCAGTAGGCTGCATATTTCACCGACTCGGTGGAGGCTATGCAATGGAAACCTTCAGGGATAGCTGTGATGGTGTCGCCGTGGCTCATCCACACTTGAGAACCCATCTCAAAGGCGCGCAGCAGCGGATTGTCCGTGTCGATGAAGCTCAGGTTCTGACGCCCGTACTCCCGTGAGGGGGCAGGTTCTACGCGCCCGCCCAGCGTATGGCTCATGAACTGTGCACCGTAGCAGATGCCCAGAATGGGGTAACGTCCGCGAAGCTGCGAAAGGTCTATCTTGAAGGCCTCCGGGTCATAGACGCTGAAGGGCGAACCGCTCAGGATGACGCCAATGACGTCAGGGTCGTCGGCGGGGAACTTGTTATAGGGCAGAATCTCGCAGAAGGTGTCCAGCTCGCGCACGCGGCGACCGATGAGCTGTGTCGTCTGCGACCCAAAATCGAGGATGATGATTTTCTGCATAATGGAGTGGGGGGTATTCGTCAGATGATGGGACTTAATGAAGATTCTTATTCGGCCATGAGGCTCTTCATGAACGCATCCGCCTCTGCCAACTGATCTGCCTTGCCGGCGTCCATGAAACGGAATACGGGTTGCTCGTAGCCTATGAGCTGGCGTGTGGCGCAGATGTTCAGGTAGAATGTGATGATGGAGAACTTCTCCGGCATGGAGGCCATGAGCGGGAACAACTGCGGTGAAAGCAGGTGAATGCCTGCGAAAGCCAGGGGGACACCCAGTTCACCGCGCTGGTCGCCTGTCTGCGTGTTCTGCCATCCCACCAGTCGGAGGCTGTCGGGCGCAAACTGTAGCTGACGCGGTGACTGACGGCGCGACACCACGAGGGCTGCGTCGATGTCCCCCGCCTGCTCGTAGGCAGCGTAAAGAGCCTGTATGTCGAGGTTCGAGAGAATGTCCACGTTGTGCACTAACACGGGGCTGTCCGGCTCGAAGAGGGGTGTCGCGTGTTTGATGCCACCGCCCGTGTCGAGCAGCAGGTCGCGCTCGTCGCTGATGCGTATGTCGAGTCCGAAGTTGTGGTTGGCTGCCAGGTCGTCGATAATCTGATCTCCGAAATGGTGGATATTGATGATGAGGCGCTTGAAGCCTTCAGCTTTCAGACGGCGGATGACATGGTGCAACAGCGGCTCTCCGGCTACGGGTACGAGAGCCTTGGGCATCTTGTCGGTGTATGGGCGCAGGCGTGTGCCGAGGCCTGCTGCCAAAATCATGGCTTGTTTCATGCCGCAAATGTACGGATTTTCGATGAAAACAACAACGTTTATCCCTCGAAAAGTGTTTTTTCATGATAACAAAGGCAGTCAACGTTTGAAAAATTCCTCTAAAACTGCTGATTCCCGTGATATTAAATGGTCGGTGATGTTCCATGGAATACACGTATCGGAGGCATCCAATATTCGCCAGGCGTCTGACATGCTAAAGTCAGGCGGCTAACATGCAAAAGTCAGCCGCCTAACATGAATGAGTCACGCGCCTGACATGTTCTTGTCAGGCGGCTAACACAAAGAGGTTGCACAGAATTGCCTTGTTTTTGTGCTTCGTGCGTCCGTACATATATATTTAATGGACGCACGAATCATTCTAATGCAAATTCTGCCGTTCTTTTTCACTTTTTTCTTTGTCAGTTCACCGAAATCATGTAACTTTGCCCTTGATAAACACGTTTAACCCCTAAAAATACAGTTAAAACATCATGAAAATCTCAAAGATTGAACATCTCGGCATTGCCGTGCAGAGCATTGAAGAAGTGCTCCCGTATTTCGAAAACGTACTCGGCCTCAAGTGCTATAAGACCGAGGTCGTAGAAGACCAGAAAGTGAAGACCGCTTTCTTGAAGGTGGGCGAGGTGAAGATTGAACTCTTGGAGCCTACATGTCCCGAGAGCACCATCCAAAAGTGGCTTGACAAAGGCAACAAGGGAATCCACCACATGGCATTCTGCATCGAGGACGGCGTTGCCAACGCACTCGCAGAGGTCGGCGAGAAGGGCATTCGTCTCATCGACGAGAAACCCCGCAAGGGCGCTGACGGACTCAACATCGCTTTCCTGCACCCGAAGTCAACGGTCGGCATTCTCACCGAGCTGTGCGAGGATCCTTCTTGAGCTCAGCCTGCCACTCGGCGTAGTCGTGAATATAGCCCGCAGAGTCGAAGGGCTCCGATGCGGCCACCATGCACACAGTGCCGGGCGCGAAGTTACGCAGTTGGCACCATACGCCAGCCGGTATCAGCACACCAACACATGGCCGCTGCACCTGCACCACAGCAGTGCGGCGGCCATCGTCTATTTCCAACTCGAAGCTCCCTGCGGCGGCAAACACCACCTCGTGGCACGACCGATGAGCATGTCCCCCGCGCGTCTGTCCTGCAGGAACGTCAGTAATCCAAAACACACGCTGTACACGGAAGGGTAGGGCAGTGGCAGCATCCACGACGAAGAGCGAGCCCCGCTCATCCGTCCTTTTGGGTATTTCAATCCATTTTACATCTAAAGGAAGCTTGTCGTATGGCATAATATAGAGTATTTTGCGGCAAAGTTACATTTTTTCTGTCTATTTTCTTGCACAAATCACGAAAAACATCTACCTTTGCACCGCATTTGAGAAAAAAGCCTTTCATTTGGCGCTTTCGTCTAGCGGCTAGGACACATGCCTCTCACGCATGGAACACGGGTTCGATTCCCGTAGGCGCTACTAGGGAACCTTTTC
>CACZSQ010000097.1 GCA_902783885.1 uncultured Bacteroidales bacterium | reverse complement strand
GACGAAATTCGAACTTGCCGTATTTGTCGTCGGCCTCCACCATTAACACCTTGTCAGGTTTTTGAAATGCTAATATCGCCATGATTAGTTATTATTTAGAATACAATTCAACGATCAGTTGTTCCTTAATGTTCTCAGGGATGTCAGCGCGCTCGGGCTTATGCAGGAGCTTGCCGGCCTTCTGAGTCTCGTCCCATTCAATCCAAGGGTATTTGCTGTGGTTAAAGCCTGCAAGGGCTGCAGCGATGACTTCCAAGGATTTAGCTTTCTCACGGACGCCCACAATCTGACCGGGCTTCACGGAGTAGGAAGGGATGTTAACCACCTTGCCATCAACCACGATGTGGCGGTGGCTGACAAGCTGACGGGCAGCAGCACGGGTGGGAGCCATACCGAGACGGAACACGACATTGTCGAGACGGCACTCCAGATTCTGGAGCAGAATCTCACCAGTGATACCGTTGGAACGGGCAGCTTTCTCAAACATATTGCGGAACTGCTTCTCGAGCACTCCATAGGTATATTTTGCCTTCTGCTTCTCAGCAAGCATAATACCATACTCCGAGGTCTTGCGACGACGGTTGTTTCCATGCTGTCCGGGAGGGAAATTACGCTTGGAAAGAACCTTGTCGGGACCGTAAATTGCTTCGCCGAAACGACGGGCAATCTTTGACTTAGGACCAGTATATCTAGCCATAATCTATATTAAATCTTTTTGTTATTAAGAAATCGCGTTATTCTCTATATAACGTCAATTATTACACTCTACGACGCTTCGGGGGGCGGCATCCGTTGTGGGGCAGCGGCGTAACGTCGATGATCTCAACGACTTCAATACCGGCACCATGAATGGTACGGATTGCGGACTCACGACCGTTACCAGGACCCTTCACATAAGCTTTCACCTTGCGGAGACCAAGGTCATAGGCGACCTTTGCGCAATCCTGAGCGGCCATCTGAGCGGCATAGGGAGTGTTCTTCTTAGAACCGCGGAAACCCATCTTGCCTGCGCTTGACCAGGAGATAACCTGACCCTCGCTGTTGGCAAGCGAAACGATGACGTTGTTGAAGGAGCTGTGCACATGAAGCTGGCCCAGAGCGTCAACCTTAACGTTTCTCTTTTTAGCTGCGACTGTTTTCTTTGCCATATCTAATACTTTCGATTTGACGATTTACTAATTACATTTTAGGATTACTTCGTGGCCTTCTTCTTATTTGCGACGGTCTTCTTCTTGCCCTTACGTGTACGAGCATTGTTCTTTGTGCTCTGACCACGGACAGGAAGTCCATTACGATGACGAACACCACGATAGCAGCCGATATCCATCAGACGCTTGATGTTCATAGCGATTTCGGAGCGGAGGTCGCCCTCTACTTTGTAATCTGCAGCAATGACCTCACGGATCTTGGCGGCCTGGTCGTCAGTCCAGTCTTTCACCTTGATGTCCTTATCGACACCTGCTTTCTCCAAGATCTTAGCGGAACTACTGCGACCGATGCCGAAGACATAGGTCAAAGCGATTTCACCTCTTTTGTTCTGAGGCAAATCGACACCAACAATTCTTATTGCCATATACTCTTTTAGAGTTTAAAGTTTAAAGTTTAAAGATTAACCCTGACGCATTTTGAACTTAGGGTTCTTCTTGTTGATTACGTACAAGCGACCCTTGCGACGAACAATCTTGCAGTCGGGAGTGCGCTTCTTTAAAGATGCTCTTGTTTTCATATTTTTAGCTTTTTTACTTGAATCGGAATACGATACGCCCTTTGGTGAGGTCATACGGACTCATCTCCACTTTGACCTTGTCACCAGGCAGAATCTTGATGTAGTGCATTCTCATCTTGCCTGAGATGTGTGCTGTAATCTGATGACCATTCTCCAGTTCTACGCGGAACATGGCGTTGGAGAGCGCTTCGAGGATCTGGCCATCCTGCTCAATAGCTGATTGCTTTGCCATACATTTTAATGTTTGGATGCTTCTATTCTTTCAATTTCCTCGAACGAGGAGAGGATTTCAGGTTTGCCATGATGGATGGCGAGTGTGTGCTCGAAATGAGCTGCGGGTTTGCCATCGCGGGTCTTGATGGTCCACTTATCAGGCATCATATAGATCTCATAGGTTCCCATGGTTATCATGGGCTCGATAGCAATACAGAGACCGTTCTTTAACTGCTTGCCCTGACCGCGTCGTCCGTAGTTGGGGACCTGCGGATCTTCGTGCATTGCTTTGCCGATGCCATGACCGACAAATTCACGGACCACTCCATAACCCTGCGCCTCGCAATGACTCTGGACAGCATAGCCAATGTCGCCGATACGATGACCTGCAATGGCTGTTTCTATGCCTTTGTAGAGGGCCTCCTTAGTGGTTGAGAGCAGGCGCTTGACCGGCTCAGAGACCTCGCCAACCTGAAAGGTGTAGCAGGAATCTCCATTATAACCATTCAGGAGTGTTCCACAATCCACTGAGATGATGTCACCGTCCTTGAGTACCGTCTCCGCTGAGGGGACTCCATGAACTACCACCTCGTTGACTGATGTGCAGATGCTTCCAGGGAATGGTCCTCCGTACGGATTCGGGAACCCTTTGAAGGTCGGCTCTGCACCGTGATCCCTGATGAACTCCTCAGCTATATGATCAAGTTGTGCGGTTGAAACGCCAGGGCGGACAGCCTTGCAGACTTCTGCCAGCGTCGCTGCTACCAGTTGATTGGCAGCCCGCATCAACTCAATCTCATCCTCTGTCTTCAGAAATATCATGAGTCAGCTGATTAGTATGCACTCATACCGCTGCGACCACGAATGCGACCTGATTCAAGCAAGCCGTCGTAGTGACGCATCAGCAGATGACTCTCAATCTGCTGGAGCGTGTCGAGAACTACGCCCACCAAGATGAGCAATGATGTACCTCCGAAGAACTGAGCAAATTCCGGCTGAACATTCAGCAGGCCGGCGAAAGCAGGCATGCAAGCAATGAACGCCAAGAAGAGAGACCCGGGAAGGGTAATATGCGACATCACATTATCAATATAGTCAGCAGTGTCCTTGCCAGGGCGCACACCGGGAATAAAGCCGTTGTTGCGCTTCATGTCCTCTGCCATCTGAACGGGGTTCATCGTGATGGCTGTATAGAGGTAGGTAAAAGCAATGATGAGCACTGCAAACACTACGTTGTACGCCCAACTGCGGTGATCCGACAGAGCCATGAGGACCACTGAAGGATTCTGACCATCGCTGAATGCCTGCAACAGTGTGATAGGCAGGAACATGATAGCCTGAGCAAAGATGATAGGCATCACATTGGCAGCAAACAGCTTCAGAGGGATGTACTGGCGGGCACCACCGACAGCCTGACCGCCCATGACGCGCTTAGCATACTGTACAGGGACCTTGCGAGTAGCCTGAGTAAGCATGATAGCAGCCATGATGACCAGGAAGAGGATGACCAACTCGATGAGGAACATCACCAAACCACCACCGTTCAAGTTATTCAGACGGCTGACAGCCTCCTGACCGAAAGCCTGTGGCAGACGGGCAATGATACCCAACATGATAATCATGGACACGCCATTGCCAATACCCTTGTCAGTGATGCGCTCACCCAGCCAGAGAATGAACATACTGCCGGCAGCAAGAATCACCGTAGATGCAATCATAAACGACGTCCATCCGATCGAGGGTGCCAAAGCACCTCCTGACATGGCCTTCAGGTTCACCAGATAACCAGGAGCCTGGAAGAACAGGATGAAGATTGTCAGATAACGCGTGTACTGGTTGATTTTGCGGCGACCACTCTCCCCCTCGCGCTGCATCTTCTGGAAGTAAGGCACAGCGACAGCCAAAAGCTGAATGACGATAGAGGCAGTGATGTAAGGCATGATTCCCAGCGCAAAGATAGATGCGTTGGAGAATGCACCTCCCGAGAACATATTCAAAAGACTCATCAAGCCCTCACTGGTCTGTTCGCGCAGTGCTACCAAGTGGTTGGGGTTGATGCCAGGAAGCACCACGAACGAACCAAAGCGATAGACGGCGGCCAGGCCAATGGTGATGAGGATCTTCATGCGGAGGTCCTCAATCTTATATATGTTCTTCAGTGTTGCAAAAAACTTCTTCATGAGTCTTTAATCTTACAGAGTTGTTGCGTTACCGCCGGCAGCCGTGATGGCAGCCTCTGCGGTCTTGGAGAAGGCATTGGCCTCTACGTCAACCTTTGCAGTAAGCTTGCCGTTGCCAAGCACCTTCACGAGCATTCCTGCCTTAACGGCACCTGCTGCGATGAGCTCAGCGATTCCGACCTTGGTAGCGCCCTGCTCAGCCAGCTTCTGGATGAGAGCGAGGTTCACAGCCTGATACTCCTTGCGGTTGATGTTCTTGAAGCCGAACTTCGGCAGACGACGCTGCAGAGGCATCTGACCGCCCTCGAAGCCAATCTTCTTCT
>CACZSQ010000096.1 GCA_902783885.1 uncultured Bacteroidales bacterium | reverse complement strand
CGTGACGAGCATTGGAGATAAGGCGTTCCAAAATTGCAGCGGCCTGACCTCAGTGACCATTCCTAACAGCGTGACGAGCATTGGAGAGGATGCATTCTTTGGTTGCAGCGGCCTGACCTCAGTGACCATTCCTAACAGCGTGACGAGCATTGGAGAGGATGCGTTCTTTGGTTGCAGCGGCCTGACCTCAGTGACCATTCCTAACAGCGTGACGAGCATTGGAGATGAGGCGTTCTTTGGTTGCAGCGGCCTGACCTCAGTGACCATTCCTAACAGCGTGACGAGCATTGGAGATGAGGCGTTCTCTGGTTGCATCAGACTGACCTCAGTGACCATTCCCAACAGCGTGACGAGCATTGGAGATGGGGCGTTCTCTGGTTGCTTGAGCCTTACCTCTGTAACCATTCCCAGCGGCGTGACGAGCATTGGAGATGGGGCGTTCTCTGGTTGCAGCGGCTTGACCTCAGTGACCATTCCTAACAGCGTGACGAGCATTGGAGAGTATGCGTTCTATTGGTGCAGCGGCCTGACCTCAGTGACCATTCCTAACAGCGTGACGAGCATTGGAGATTGGGCGTTCGACGGTTGCAGCAGACTGACCACAGCGACCATTGGTAGCGGCGTGACGAGCATTGGAGAGTATGCATTCAGAGATTGCAGCGGCCTGACCTCAGTGACCATTGGTAGCGGCGTGATGTTCATTGAACAGTATGCGTTCGGATATTGCAGCGGCCTGCAGCATGTTTATTGCCACGCTGTGAATCCGCCTTCGGCAGACGATTCGTTTTACCATACCCCCATTTCCTCTGCCAAGCTCCATGTGCCAGCCGAGTCACTTGATGCATACAAGTGGACATGGCCTTGGAGAGGGTTTGACAGCATTGTGGCGCTGTAGGGACTGATGGCGAGGACTGCGAGGTCGTAATAACGAAATAACGTTAACGTTATAGCGAAAAAGAAGGCGGCTGCCCATAACGAAAAAGGCAGTTTATAAAATCGAGAATGGATCATGGTTGAAATCAGCAGGTTCGGATATTTCTGGCTGGACACGTGGGTGTTGGCGAATGTGATACAGCTGGCGACGCAGGATTTCTGTGCGCGCTTCCTGAATCTGAAGAACGACCCTTGCGGTCGGCAGTTCGACCAGATGACGATGGCGGCACGCTCGGCACCGGCCAACATTGCTGAGGGTAACTCGCGCCACGCGACGTCGAAGGAGACGGAGATGAAGCTGACGGATGTGGCTCGTGCCACGCTGGCGGAGCTGGCCAACAATTATCTGAACTGGTTCCTGCGCCACGAAAGCATCCCTTGGTCGGTGAACTCGCCGGAGTATCAGGCTGTCAGCCGCATCACTCTGGACAGGCCTGCGTACAAGGATGATGTGCAACACCAGAGCAGCATTCACATCCTGGCACAGAAGCACAAGTTCGATGTCTGGCTGAAGAGCGATGACTCGCTCACAGTGGCCAATGCGTATGAGAGCCTGGCAAAGGCTGTAAGAGGCCGACAAAATGATGGTAATTACAAGCAAACGGATCACGAAAAAGGAAAACCGGGGGCTGTAAGAGGCCGACAAAATGATGATATTAAAAGGGAACAGATCAAATAAATACATCCGCACTCTCCAACATCTTTCTGCTGAAGCGTAGCATTGACCGACTTTTCTGGCAAGAAGACGAATAACGGGAAGGCAACAAGGGGGTGGTTTCAAAACACTCCCTTATGACCGAGGGTGATAATTTCAACATCGAAATACACGAAAAGCACAAATAATTTTCGAGATTTCTGTGTTTTTAGATGTTACAACATAATCTACCATGTAGGGAATTGGCTTTGCGTTCTGCGTTGTGCAATGTCGTAGGCGGCGAGTGATGTCAGGACGATGGCGGCAACGGCGATGCCGATGAGATGGGGGGCTGAGGGCAGCAGGTGGGGCAGGCGATGGAGAAAGCGCATGAGTTCGACCAATAGCTGGTCGGTGTCGATGGCCATGATGCTGGCTACGGTGCGCAGGAGGGCGTTTTGCATGACGTCGGCCAGCCGGTTGAAGATTCCGAGATAGAACAGCAGCCCCACAGTAGCCGCCCCGGTCACTAGGTCCAGGCTACGCGACCAAAGCCGCAGCCGCACGTTCTCTGTCGGCAGGGCTTGGAGGACTCGCTCGGTGAAGCCGTCGTCGGCAATGCTTTCGGCGTGCTCGGCGAAGAAGCTGTTGAGCATGGCTTCCTCGGAGGGGGATAAGTCTTTATACGTTTCCATAATATCCGTTTCGTTTCAGGTAGTTGGCCAGATTCTTCTTGCCGCGCAAGAGGTGGCTCTTGACGGTGTTTTCCGGCATGGCGGTGATGGCTGCGATGTCCTTCATGCTCCGTCCCTCCATGCACTGCAGAACAATGCAGGTGCGCTCTGCCTCGGAAAGAGTGGCCAGCGCGAGGTCGAGGTCGTGGCGCATGGCGAAGGAAGAGGATTCCTGCTCTCGCTCTTCCAGATGGTCGGGCAGCGGGGTTTGGAGGAGCTGTTCCTTCTTCCGTTTCCTCTCGTCGTCGAGGAACACGCGGTAGGCGATGCGGAGCAGCCATGTCTCAAAGCCCGACAGCTGGCGGAAGCTGCCGATGGCCTGCCATGCGCGGATGAAGGTCTCCTGTGCCAGGTCGTCGGCACGCATCTCATCGCCTGCGGTCAAACGGCGCAGGAAGCGGCGTACCGCTTCCTGATGGCCGTGTACCAGTTGGGCAAAAGCGCGCTCGCTGCCCGTGGTGAGCACTTGGGCGATGAATGCTATGTCGGTGAGGCGCTGCATGTGGGGGTGCTGTTGTCCGTTGGACGATTACTTCTCGTAATTGTCAGAGGCTGCAGGGGCTTCCGTGGCGTCGGGTGTCGCTGGCGTTTCGGTGGTGGGTTCCACTGTGTCCTTGCGTTTTCCCTTGGTCGTTGAAGCTATCACCAGCTTGGCTACGCCGATGCAGACGACGAGAGCGCCAAGGCCCCACAGATCTTCGGCGCCGATGGAACAGAAGAGGATGATGAGCCCTACGCCTACGCAGCTATACATGACACCGCTCTTCCACATCTCGGTGTTCTCGTCGGGGTAAGGCTGCACGTATCCGGCTACATGCGTGGCCGTTGCCGTCGGCGCCACGGTTTGTCCGCTGGCAGCAGTTGTTGCTGCGGTTCTGCCGGCATCAGCAGGGGTGGCGCCATTGTTCACCGGAGTGACAGGGTGCGGTGCCGGACGAGAGCTTGTTCCACGTACGATGAGCCAGATGATGAGAGCCAGCAGCCAAATCGGCATGGTGAGTATGCCGAAGACGAGGACGACGGCCAAGCAGGCGAGAGTAATACCGAGTATCGCGCCCAGCAGGCCAAACGACCCACCGAGAAGACCTGCGAGGAAGCCGCGGAGGCCACCCCGCTTGCTCTCCTCTTCCAAGTAGGAGGAGAAGTCGTCGAGGTCAGCGCCGGAGAGCTCGACCGCATCAGAGTCCTCACCCTCGTAGAAGAAGGTGGTGTCCCTGCCCATCGATTCCAGGGAGTCGCCCAGGCGTTCCATACGGTCGCCGATTGCCTCCATCTCTTCTGCTATCTTCTCTGCCTTTTTCGGGTTTGTTGCTGCGGTCACGGCAAGCTTAGCACCTTTGGAGGCCATCTTGAGGCCTTCGCGTGTCATCTCCTTGGCTACGGCTTTCTCCTTTGGCGTGGCAGGGCGGCCATTGACGGAAAGACCTTTTTTGGAGGAGGACACCTGTTGTTTCTGCGTCGATGTGGTGGTCTTCAGGGTATCGACGGTTTCGCCAGCTAACAGCGTGTGGCATGGCATGGCGGACAGCACGAGAACTGCCATTACTGCGGGAATTGTCATCATAGTTTTGCTTTCTTTTAATGTGTTGTTTTGGAATTGTTTTCTATCCCTTAGACGCAGCAGGTGCAGAAGAAGTTGCAGCAATGTGTGTTTTTTTGTTGAAAAATTGTATTGAAGAATCCCATTAGCGGGACAGCCGTGGACCGCCATTGGGCCACAGCCGCCCCACCAATGGGACTGCGAAAAGGGTGGATTCCTTACTTGGTCATGGAATAGACCACATCCATGATTTCCTTGCCGATGGCATCGGCGGCTTCCATGGTGGCAGCCTCGGAATAGACGCGGATGATGGGCTCGGTGTTGGACTTGCGCAGGTGCACCCACTTGTCGGGGAAGTCGATTTTCACGCCGTCGATGTCGTTCACCTCCTCGTTCTTGTAGAGCTCCTTCACCTTGGCGAGAATCGCATCCACATCGGTGTCGGGCGTGAGGTCGATGCGGTTCTTGGCGATGCAGTAGGGAGGATAGGTGGCGCGGAGCTCGCTGGTCTTCATGCCACGCTTAGCCAGATAGGTCAGTATCAAGGCGATGCCCACGAGGGCGTCGCGGCCATAGTGGGCTGCGGGATAGATGACGCCGCCATTGCCCTCGCCGCCGATGACGGCGTTGGTGGCTTTCATCTTGGTGACGACATTCACCTCGCCCACAGCAGCGGCATTGTATTCGCAGCCGTACTTACGCGTGACATCGCGCAGGGCACGGGTGGAAGAAAGGTTGGAAACAGTGTTGCCGGGCGTGTGCTGCAGGATATAGTCAGCCACGGTGACGAGCGTGTATTCCTCGCCATACATGGTTCCGTCCTCGCAGAACAGTGCCAGACGATCGACATCGGGATCGACGACGAAGGCGATGTCGTAGCCGCCCTTCTGCATGAGCGCCTTGATGTCGCCGAGGTTCTTTTCCAGCGGCTCGGGGTTGTGCTGGAAGTCGCCTGTGGGTTCGCCGTAGAGGCAGGTGACAGTCTCGACGCCCAGCTGCTCCAGCAGCTTGGGCAGGATAACACCGCCGACGGAGTTCACCGTGTCGAGGGCGACGCGGAACTTGCGTGACTTGATGGCCTCTACATCGACGAGCGCGAGGTTCTTGACCAGGTCTATGTGGCGCTGGTCGTAGGTGTCGTCCTCGCGGTATTTGCCCAGATGATCCACGTCGGCGTATTCGAAGTCCTCGGCAGCAGCGATGCGCAGCACTTCGGCGCCCTCGGCAGCATTGAGGAACTCGCCGTCGGAGTTGAGCAGCTTCAGCGCGTTCCACTGGCGGGGATTGTGCGAGGCGGTGAGGATGATACCGCCGCAAGCCTTCTCCATTGTCACGGCCAGCTCGGTGGTCGGGGTGGTGGCGAGGCCGATGTTGACAACGTCGAAGCCCATGCCCATGAGCGTGCCGCAGACAACGTTCTTCACCATCTCGCCGGAGATGCGGGCATCGCGCCCCACGACAATCTTGTTCGTGCCAATCTTGTCGGTTTTGCGGATGAGAGTGGCGTAAGCCGAAACGAATTTCACAATGTCCAGGGGATTCAGTGTGTCCCCTGCACGGCCGCCGATGGTACCACGGATGCCGGAAATAGATTTGATAAGAGTCATGCTATTTTTAGTTAAGAGTTAATAGTTAATAGTTGAGAGTTGAGAGTGGTGATAAAATTGTTAGCTTTCGGGGACAAAGTTAAGGAAAAATGAAACTGAAATAGCACTTTCAGTAAATATATTTTCAATAAACGTGAAAAAAAGATGAAAAAAAGGTGTCAACTGTGCTATTCCTAACTGAAATTCCCTATCTTTGTACCGTTGAAACGCATCGTATGAAGCAAATCAGACTCTTTTTACTCTTTATTCTTGCACTATGGATGACGCTGCCCGCTTGCGGATGGGCACAGACGGCACAAAAGCCCACTACCCTTGAGGGGTGGGCAGACCGCCTGACACGCTTCGGCAAGGCCATACCCCAGGAGAAGGTCTTCGTGCAACTGGATAACACCTGCTACTTCTTGGGCGACACCATCTGGTTTGCTGCCCACACTCGCCGCACCGACCGCAACCTGCCCTCGAATGTCAGCCGCATCCTCTATGTGGAACTGCTGAATCAGGACGGTTTCCTCATGGAGCGGCAGCTCATAGAGATGCGCAAAGGACAAGGGCACGGCAACTTCGTGCTCGCCGACACGCTCTATGCCGGCTACTACGAACTGCGCGCCTACACCCGCTGGCAGCTCAACTGGGGCATCACAGAGAAGGAGCACACGACAGACGCCGAGGCGTGGTTCTTCAACAAGGACATGGCCAAGGAGTTCTACCGCGACTACGACAAACTCTACTCACGCGTGTTCCCTGTCTATGACAAGCCACAGGCGCCCGGAGAATACTACCGCGACATGACAACGCGCCCGCTGCGGCGCTATTTCAAGAGCGGGGCAGAGACACCGCAGTTGCTGCTCACGCTGTACCCCGAGGGCGGCCAGCTGGTGGCTGGCGTCCCGTGTCGCGTGGCTTTCGAAGCGGCCACCGAGGCTGGCGAAGCCGTGGAGGGGAAGGCACTCCCCCCAGCCTCCCTGTCAGGGAGTGGACAGATACCTGCTGAGGGTGTGGCGACGGTGAATCGTGGCCGTGGAGTGTTCACTTTCACCCCTGAGGCTGGGCAAGAATATGAGTTCACCTTCATAGACAAGGATGGTCGCACAGCCAAGGCCAAGCTTCCCAAGGCTGAAACGGATGGCGTAGCACTCAGCGTAGAGCGACAGGGCGATGAGTGGAACATCAAGGTTCAAGCTGTCGGTGAAGCAGCCGCGAAGCCCTTAGGCCTCACCATTATGCACGAAGGTCGGGCCCAATTATTCCAAGAAATAACAGGAGGCCCCACTGCTCAAATACATTATACTCCCCTCCTTGATAGGGAGGGGCAGGGGGGTGAGTCCGGTGTCTATCAAGCCACGGTTTTCGATGCCGACGGCCGCGTATGGGCAGACCGCTTGTTCTTCGTCAAAGGCACTGACGTGCAACAACCCACACTCGCCGTCAGCGGCTTAAAGGAACAGTATGCTCCCTTCGAGCAGGTTAGCCTACAGGTAACCGCTCCCTCCCTAACAGGCAAGGCGGGGGGAGAGTCTTCCTCCCTCTCTCTCGCCGTGCGCGATGCCGGCACACAGGACTACACCTATGACACGGGGAACATCCTCACCGAGATGCTGCTCTCCTCTGAAATCAAAGGCTTCGTCCCCAATGCCGCCTACTTCTTCGAGGCTGACGACGAGGAACACCGCACAGCCCTCGACCTGCTGATGATGACGCAGGGGTGGCGGCGCTTCAACTGGCATGAGATGGCCACGCCGGGCGCTTTCGAGCTCACACAGCCCGCCGAGTCGATGACTCAGGTGCTCAAAGGACAGGTGATGAACTACACGTCGCGCGAATGGCAGGACGATGTGCGCGCTATCGACGACTCATGCCCGCTGCCTTACCAGATGGAGCAGACTGTGATGCACTTAGAGCCAACAGCCGGCAAGCCCGCAGAGCAGGCGTTCCGGGATAGTATGCGCAATGCTTCGGACGGCCTTCCGACAGAGGACAAATACACGAGTATGGGGCAGGCAGAAATCTTCGAAACTATCATCGCCCAGTCTTATGCTCACGAGATGTCTGGCTTGCCGTCTGGCAGCTACAGGATGCGAGGCACCATTGCCGCAGCCCGCTTCAACCAGAAGGAGAGCAGCTTGGACAGCGAGATGCTGACTCATGCCGAATTTGTCCAGGACGGCAGCGACCCCGTCATCGGCGATGTAGAGACAAAGAACGGCAACTTCACCATTCAGGCTCCACGCTTCGATGGCTATTGTGTCTTCTTCTTGTCGGCCAGCGACCAGTCAAAATGGAAGACTGAAGAGCACCAGTGGATTAGCATGAACGAACAGGATGAGCCGGAGTTCTACCTGCGCATACAATGGCCCTATCCCAACTTCGTGAAGCCCTATGACCACTATCAGATGCGCTTCCGCCCCACGGCTGAGACTGGGCAACAACCCTCTATCTTCAACCCTACGACCTTCGAGACACAGATGCAGACCGTCACCGTGCGCGCCAGCCACGGCGGGCTGCGACGTATTGACCCGTCGAAGCCGGCCTTCACAGAGGATGCCTACGAAGCTTATAACCGAGCGTGCGATGCCGGGCTCATGGAAGGACGCTACCTGGGACGTTTCCACTACATCAACAGCTTGGCTCGCCTCTATCTTGGCGACATGAACACCCACAACGCTTATCTGTTGGAACCCCGATACGACGGCGCTAACATCTCGAAGAACCGTTCTGGGCTGATCATTGATCACTACAACCTGCTCTCGAATCTGCAGCGGGTGAAACTCTATACTGATTATAATCCCCGAACAGGCGGAGACCCGCGTGCCATAGAACAGAATGTCGAACGCGTGAGCATTGACCTCGAAGCGATACCCGACGAGGGGCAGCGCGTCACCTATCGCGACCGGCGCTACGTGCTCCAAGGGTTCAGCATCGCCGATGACTTCTACCATCCCGACTACCGTCGCACGCCCCCTGCCGAGGGGATGAAGGACTATCGCCGCACACTCTACTGGAATCCCAATGTGCAGCTGGACGAGAACGGACAAGCCTGCGTCAGTTTCTTCACCGGCAGCAAAGCCGCCTCCATCAACGTGGAGGCTAATGGACAAGCCGCCGACGGCACACTGCTGACAAACTAAAGACCCTCCCCTCACCCTCCCTTGTAGGGAGGGAGTGGTCACCTTATAATAATAGAACAATTAATAATGACATCAATTAACAACCTTTACAATGGTATCTGCTCCCTCCCTACAAGGGAGGGCAGGGGGTGGATCCGCTTTACCTAATTATGGACCAGAAACTCCTTTCCATCGTTGACCAGTTCGCCATCAGCGGCGTGGTCGCAGAAATCAAACCGCTCGGAGAAGGCCTCATCAATGACACTCTTCTCGTGAAAACCGCACAGACCGAAGCACCCAACTACGTGCTCCAGCGCGTCAACACCAATGTGTTCCCGGATGTTGAAATGCTCATGAACAACATCCGCTCCGTGACAGGGCACATTCGACAGAAGCTGGCTGCCAGGGGAGAAACCGACATCGACCGAAAGGTCCTCACTTTCGTTCCGCTAAAGAGCGACCCCACCAAACTCTATACTATCGTTGACGGAGAGCCGTGGCGACTCATGGTGTTCATCAACGACGCCATCACCAAGCAGGCTGTCAACCCCGAGTCCAGCGAAGCTGCCGGCGAAGCCTTTGGCGACTTCCAGGCGATGCTCGCCGATATCCCCGTGCAACTGGGCGAGACTATCAAGGATTTCCATAATATGGAGTTCCGTCTGCAACAGCTCAAGGACGTCATCGCTGCTGATCCTGTAGGGCGTGTAGCCAGCGTGCAGCCTATCATCGACGAACTGCTCAGCTATGCCGACGAGATGACGATTGCCGAGCGCCTGGGGCGCGAAGGGAAGCTGCCCAAGCGCATCTGCCACTGCGACACCAAGGTGAACAACATGATGTTCGACAAGAATGACCAGGTGCTCTGCGTCATCGACCTCGACACCGTGATGCCCAACTTCATCTTCTCCGACTATGGCGATTTCCTGCGCACTGCAGCCAACTTCACCGCCGAAGATGACCCCGATCTCTCCAAGGTCGGCTTCAACATGGAAATCTTCAAGGCCTTCACCCGTGGCTACCTGCGCTCCGCCAAGAGTTTCCTCACGCCCATGGAAAAGGAGATGCTGCCCTACGCAGCCACCCTCTTCCCGTATATGCAAGCTGTGCGCTTCCTGTGGGATTACATCAGCGGGGACAAGTACTGGAAGTGCAAGTACCCCGAGCACAACCTCGACCGCGTCAAGAACCAGCTCACCCTCTTCAAAAGCGCCTACGCCCTGAAGGATGAGATGGCCAAGTTCATAGCAGAACAATAATTATTTCTAAGTATAGCCTATGTCAGAACAAATTGAAAGAACATCCCTTGGCGGTCTCATCCGCCGTTATGTCAGCGCCAGTGGGCTGCTGATTGGAGCCACCGTGCTGGCTCTCATCTTTGCCAATCTCCCTGCCACCCGCGAGAACTATGCCTGGTTATGGCAACAGGAAGTCTCGCTGAGCATCGGCAGTTTCAATGTCTTCAGCCACGGCGGACACGCCCTGTCGCTGATGGACTTCATCAACGATTTCCTGATGTTCTTCTTCTTCCTGAGCGTAGGCTTGGAAATCAAACGAGAGATACTCTGTGGAGAACTGAGCAGCAAGCAAAAGGCTTTGCTACCGATTATCGGAGCCTGCGGCGGTATGATCGTGCCTGTGATTGTGTTCTTCGCCGTATGTCTGGGGCACCCGCTCATGGAGCGGGGCTGCGCCATCCCTATGGCAACAGACATCGCCTTCTCATTGGGTGTCCTGTCGATGTTCGGCAAGCGCGTTCCCGTGGGGCTGAAGATATTCCTGGCTGCACTGGCCGTTGCCGACGACCTCGGCGGCATCATTGTCATCGCCCTGTTCTACAGCCATGGATTAGCTTGGCAGTACCTTGTCGGAGCAGCTGTCATCGTAGCCATTTTGCTCATCGGGAACTATTACCAGATACGCGTCAAGTCGTTCTACATGAGCCTCGGACTCGTGTTGTGGTTCATGGTGCTCAATTCCGGCATTCACGCCACCATCGCCGGTGTCGTGCTGGCATTCTGCATCCCGGCAAACCTCGGCAAAGGCACCAGCTACTATCTGCACAAGATTCGCGAGACTACGCGCCTCTATCCCGACATTGAACTCGACGACGAGGTTGCGCAGAGAAAAGCAATGGTGCTCAATGAAGGGGACATCCAGATGCTCCGCCGCATCGAGAAAGCATCGGACTATCTGATCTCGCCCCTGCAGGACATCGAGGATCAGCTGGCGTTGCCCATTAACTACTCGGTCATTCCGCTCTTCGCCTTTGCCAATGCGGGGGTGGATTTCTCAGACCTCTCCATCATGAGCCTCTTCCACGGTGTGGCTCTCGGCGTGTTCCTCGGGCTTCTCATCGGCAAGTTCACGGGCGTGCTCAGCTTCTCATGGATCAGCATCAAACTGGGATTCTGTCAGATGCCTGCCGGCGCCAACTGGAAGTCATTTGCCAGCGTGTGCATGATTTGCGGTATCGGCTTCACAGTGTCAATGTTTATTGCAGCACTCAGCTATCCGGCACATCTGGGCGCTGAAGCCGGAGACATGTTAAACGAGGCTAAGCTCGGCATCCTCTGCGGGACACTGGCCGCAGCGCTCGCCGGCGCGTTCCTCCTCAACCAGACGCTCCCCAAGGAAGCGCAGGAAGGGGACATCTAAAAAACCGATTGGAATATCCTCTCTACATTATGCCACAACTGTTCGCGCAAGGCAGCAGTTGTGGTTTTTCTTTGGTGTGCGACCTGCTCGTAGAGCGGAGCGATAGGTTCGGGGCGGTCATCCGTTTCCAGGAACAGGCGCTCGGCAGGGCAGATGCGGAGGCTCTCTGCATGATGCTGAAATCCGAAACTCACGTAAAAACCGTGCGCCAACAACTGCTCCAGCTGTTGTGGCTTTCCCCTGAAACCATGATATATCCATGGCTGATGCGTACCGCGTTTCAGACGTAGCACATCATCGAGAGCCCGCACACAATGCAACACCAATGGGCGCTGCCACTGCTCGCTGAGCGCAATCTGTGCCTCGAAAGCGGAGAGCTGCCGATCATAGGGCGTCGTGCAGACGCGGTCTAGGCCACACTCGCCGATGAGAAAACGTGCACTACAATCCCTATTCTGCACTATCTCATCCAATTCCTCCTGCCATCGGTCTGACAGGTACCATGGATGCAGCCCAAAGGAGGGTATTGTCTCTTCCCCTGAGGCTAATGGGCTGTGTGTGTGAAAATTAAGATAAGTCTCGGGAAGATTCATCTGTCAAAAATGGAACTTTTCCGGTACGGGATCATAGCCATAGCCTCCCCAAGGGTGGCAACGGAGGATTCTGCGGACGGCAAGATACAAGCCCTTCAAAGCTCCGTGACGCTGGATGGCCTCCACGGCATACTGCGAACAAGTGGGCGTGAAGCGGCAGGAGGGTGGTGTCAACGGACTGATACAACGCTGATAAAAGCGAATAGGCAGGATGAGGAACTGTCTTAACATAGCTCTGACACAGAAGGGGTGGCGCTCTCTACAATCCTGTGCAAGAGGTTTTTCACCTTGCGATGCAGGATGTCAGACGGCTGCGGTTCGTTGGCTAACCAGATGAAGGCCAAGTGATAGTGATGTGGGCTGTCGGCAAGTATGTCGCGGTTCAGGCGCCAGGCTTCGCGCACCTGACGCTTGGCGCGGTTGCGATCCACGGCGTGCTTGAAATGGCGCTTCGACACTGAAATGAGAATCTGGGTGGCCGGCTCTTCCACCTCACTGAAAACGACACGGAGCGGAAACGCCGAGAATGTACGGTTTCCGCCCGCGAAAAGTGCCTCAATGGCCTTGCGGCTACAGAGACGCTCGCTCTTAGGGAATTGCTTTCCCTCTGGAATCATCTCTTTTTCTTGTTTTGCTCCTCTATATAAGCAGCAAGAGCAGCCGTGATGCTCGGATAGCGAGGCGTAGGAGCCTCAAGGTCGAGGCGCAAGCCGGCATCCTTGACAGCCTGAGCTGTCGTGGGGCCAAAAGTAGCGATGGCCATCTTGCCCTGATCAAAGTTGGGATAGTTCTTCAGCAGGCTCTGCACCCCGCTGGGGCTGAAGAACACAACCATATCGTAGTCAAAGGGCTCATCGTTGCTAAAGTCATTAGCCACGGTGCGATACATGACGCCCTCGGTGTGCTGAAGCTTCTTGGAGTCGAGCAGTGTCTTTATCTCCTCGTTATGGACATCACTCTGAGGCACGAAATAGCGTTCGTTCTTATGTTTGATCATGGCGGGCAAAAGATCGGCGACTTTTCCTGTGGCACCAAAGAACACCTTGCGCTTGCGATACTGAACATACTTCTGGATGTAGAGAGCCACCTGCTCCGTGATGCAGAAATATTTCATCGTGTCGGGAACATTGAAGCGCAGTTCCTTGGCCAAGTGGAAGAAATGGTCAATGGCATGGCGCGAAGTAAAGATTACCGCTGTGTAGTCTGACAGAGATATTTTCTGTTCGCGGAATTCGCGTGAAGTGAGCCCCTCGACCTTGATGAAAGGATGGAAAATGAAATCTACGCCAAGGCGCTCGGCTATGTCGAAATAGGGGGACTTTTCAGAAGAGGGCTTGGGTTGTGAAACCAGAATCTTCTTGATCATCGGTGGTTCTTCCTTTAACTTATATGATAGTCAAACTATGTATTATTATGCTGAAAAACCGCCACAACACGAGGAGTGGAACGATTTCGAGGGCGCAAAGGTACGCAAAAAGTTGCGGAATGCAATATATTTTCCCGAAAAAGGTAGAAAAACACTTCAAAAGTAGCATGAATTTTGCTGTAAGGACCACTGTCACACCCGCATAAAGGGCCCATAAAGGATTCGGAAGAACATATACAAGCAATAACATAACAGGGAACAGGAGATAGCTCTCCACAGTGAACAGGAAGGCATACTGACTGCGCCACAATCGAATCTGCCACAGCTCAAAGAATACAGTGTGGACAAAATGGTATAATAGCTGTTTTAAGATGATGAACAACACACAGCCAAACACCATTGAAAATATCAGTAGCCACTGAGACCAAATGCTGGTGAACACCACTTGTTCATAAGCGTAAAAAAACAGCATCAAAGCCACCTCTATGCTGGTGAAAAGTGCCATAAGAACACGTACGCCTTCCTGGCTGCTAATATCTCGTTCCTCACGGTTCGTAGAATGATTCGTGGGAATGAAGAATCTGCGAACCTCCTCGCGGAAAGAGGGATGACGCCACCGCCTGACAACCATCAACAATACAAAGCAAAAGAGAATGCCCGCTGACACACCGCTGCTGCGACGCGGTGTCATGGGCAAGGCATGGGCATCCAGCGCCCCGTGAACACCAGCAGACACCTCCTCCGTGGGGCGCATAAGCCATTCGCGACCCAACCACAGACTGTCTTCGGCTGCCACCTGCCGATAAAAGAGAGGTATGTCAGATGGCTGCGAACTTGCGTACATTGGGATCCCAAAGAGGGGTGGAAAGAACCAAATCAACGGCTTCGGCAGGTGTCTCGGCCACACGCCATATCGAAGCGTGGCGCTCGCCCATGAAATGCTCGTCGATGCCGCGTTGCAGCTGAAGGAGCAACGGGTCATAGTACCCGCGTGTGTTCAGAATGACAATCGGCTTCAGGTAGAGGCCGAGCTGTTTCCAGGTTATCACTTCCATGAGTTCCTCGAGCGTTCCACAGCCACCAGGCAAAGCTATGCAGCCATCACTGATGTTGGCCATGATCTGCTTGCGTTGATGCATATCAGAAGTCTCTATGAGATGGGTGAGTCCTGTGTGGTGCCATCCCTGCTCCATCATGAAAGTGGGAATGACGCCTGTCACACGACCGCCAGCTGCCAGACAGGCATCGCTCGTGGCGGCCATCAGACCCATATTGCCAGCACCATTGACAAGCTCCAGACCGCGCTGTGCCAACTCCGTGCCTATCTGACGGGCAGCCTCGAAAAAATCTGCGTGGACTTTTGTGCTGGAAGCGCAATAAACAGCTATTTTCATAGAATCCCGAAAGCTTCTTTGATGCGATCTACATAATCCAGTTTCTCCCACGTGAAGAGTTCCACTTCCATGCTCACAGGACCGTCGTAATGGCTGTGGAAGGTCTTGGTTATCACCTGGGGCTCACGACCCATGTGCCCGTAAGCTGCCGTCTCTTCATAGATCGGGGCACGCAATTTCAGACGGTCTTCAATGGCACGGGGGCGCAAGTCAAACAGCTGCTGAATCTTGCGGGCTATCTCACCATCGCTTTCGCGCACGTGGCCTTTGCCATAGGTATCGACAAAGACGCTCACAGGCTGAGCCACACCGATAGCATAACTCAGCTGCACCAGCATCTCATCTGCAACGCCTGCAGCCACCATGTTCTTGGCAATATGGCGAGCAGCATAGGCTGCTGAGCGATCCACCTTCGACGGATCCTTGCCTGAGAAGGCGCCGCCGCCATGGGCTCCCTTTCCGCCATAGGTGTCAACGATGATCTTACGGCCTGTCAGTCCTGTATCACCGTGGGGGCCACCAATGACAAACTTACCCGTCGGGTTTACATGGTAGGTGATGTGATCATCAAAAAGAGACTGCACTTCACGGCTGGGAATCTCGGCAATGACACGAGGCATCAGCACCTGTTTCACATCACGACGGATAATATCCAGCATCTGCTGGTCGGCCTTGGCCTGATCGCCGTCAAGGGGCTGGATGAAATCGTCGTGCTGGGTGGAGATGACAATCGTATCAACGCGCACGGGACGGCCATCATCACCATATTCTATCGTCACCTGGCTCTTGGCATCGGGACGCAAATAAGTCATCTCGCTGCCTTCGCGACGAATAGCTGCCAACACACGCAGGATACGATGCGAAAGGTCAAGGGCTAAGGGCATGAAAGTCGGTGTCTCGTTGGTCGCATAGCCAAACATCATGCCCTGGTCGCCTGCGCCCTGTTCCATAGGATCTTGGCGCTCCACGCCTCTGTTGATATCGGAGCTCTGCTCATGGATGGCGGAAAAGACACCACACGAATTGGCTTCGAACATATACTCGGCTTTCGTGTAGCCTATTCGGCGGATGGTCTGGCGCGCAATTTCCGGCAAATCTACGTATGCCCGGCTCTTCACCTCACCAGCCAGCACCACCTGACCTGTCGTCACGAGTGTCTCGCACGCCACTTTTGACTGCGGGTCGAACGCCAGCAGATGATCCAGCACAGCATCACTAATCTGGTCGGCCACCTTGTCGGGATGGCCTTCGGAAACGGATTCAGAAGTAAACAAGTAACCCATTCTTTCTTAATTTAATGTTAAATATTCAATGTGTAAAGAACTGAATGGGACATCATTGGGGTATCATGCATCAACCGGAAGGTTGTTCTTTTAGCATTTTTTTCTGTGGTTGCAAGCAGCCCAAATCTATCCACATTGGTTTTTCGGGTGCAAAGGTAGCTATTTTCCCCCACCCTACCAAGCGAAAAGGGATTTTTCAGCTGGCTAAAGGCACATATTGGCTGGCCAGTTGACCAGATAGACGGTTTCGGTTGCACGCGTCAATGCTGTGTAAAGCCATCGGAAATAGTCGGGCGACAGCTGCTCATCGGTGATGTAGCCCTGATCAATGAACACACGCTGCCACTGTCCGCCCTGCGCCTTGTGGCAGGTTACGGCATAGGCATACTTGATTTGCAGGGCATTGAAGAAAGGATCTTCCTTGACAGCTTTCAGACGGTCGCGCTTGTTGAGCAGTTCGGGATAGTCGTCCCACACACTATTGAAGAGCGCCTCCTGCTGTTGGCGTGTCAAGGCCGGTGCATCGCTGGCCAATGTGTCGAGAATAATGGTCGCATCGACTTCCATGTCATCGTAATCAGGAAATAAAAGAGTCGCATCGGCAAAGCGGAACCCGTGTTCCTCGCGCTCATTCCGAAAGCGTTTGATGACTGCCGTATCGCCATTGGCGATGAAGTCCATCTGAGTTGTATCAGGCTCTTCCGTTAACTGAGGTTTCACCCAATGGTAGTTGTTCTTGACGACCATCACTTGATCACCTCCTGTAAGCTCGGAGTCGTAATCGAGGATGCGGGCACGTATGCCACGATTATATATGTTCGCACGGGAATTGGAACGCGTAACCACAATGGTCTGGTCCTGTCCACATTGGTAATAGGACTGTTCCAGAGTTTCAATGAGGCTGTCTCCTGGAATGACAAATATGTCCGGGAACCCATCCGCACGCAACTTGGGAAAAGACCACACGTCCTCGTCAACAAGGAGTTGGCGAAGATGGGTTGCATTCCACAGAATGCCTGAGTCGGACAATTGGCGCACGACCTGTGTGAGTGTCGTCTGATAGACATTGAGCCCATAGCCCGCCAACATCTCCGGTTCCAGCGCCGGACTCAAATCCTCACCCACCGGAGGAAGCTGAGCTGTGTCACCGACGAGCATCAATCGGCATCCTTCGCCTGAATACACAAACTGGATGAGATCGTCCAGCAGGCGGCCAGTGCCGAAAGTGCTGCCGCTCAATCCTTCATTGCTGATCATCGACGCTTCATCCACTATGAAAAGCGTGTGTTTCAGCAAGTTGACATTCTGTTGAAAGCCTGTCATATCACCGGTGAAAGTCTTCTGCCGGTAAATACGTTTGTGAATGGTGTAGGCATTATGGTGGGCATGAAGACTGAAGACCTTGGCCGCACGACCTGTCGGGGCCATGAGCACCGTGCGCTGTTTCAACGCATCCAACGACTGAACAAGAGCACCGACAAGAGACGTTTTTCCTGTGCCCGCATAACCCTTGAGCAAAAAGACGCTTTCGCTATCGCGTTCAAAAATGAATTCTACCATCATTCCGAGCGCTTTTTCCTGTTCAGGAGTAGGGGAAAAGCCGAATTTATCGAGGATAAAACCTCTCATTTGCTCTTTTATTGTCATTCGGAGTGAAAAAAATCAGTGAAAATGCTTCGTGTTCAAATAATTCTTGCTACTTTTGCGATGCAAATATAAACAAAAAGCTTCAAATACAACTCATGAAAAAGATTTTTAACGCGCTTTTGGCGCTTTGTGTGGTTGGCCTGCTGTTTATCTGCTGGCGCAGTATTCAGGACGACATCGATTTCCAGAAGGAAGTGACAATTCGTGAAAACGCAGTAAAGGCTCGCTTGCTCCAGATTCGTGCCGCGCAGGAGGAGTACAAACTCCAGAGCCCAGAGCTGGCTTACTGCGACAGCCTTTGGAAACTGGTGGAATTTGTGCGTAACGGACGAATCCCCAAGATTGTGAAAGAAGGCGTGCTCTCTGACGAGCAGATGGAAAAGGGGCTCACTGAGACAAAGGCTGCTGCCATTGTCAACAGTGGCGATGCCGCCGCTATCGCTGCCAATGGGCTGCAGGGGTTCCGCCGTGACACCACGTGGGTTGTGCTGTCCGACTCTCTCTTCGGCGAGGGTTTCGATGCTGACTCCCTCCGCTATATCCCTTATGCTGAGGGCGACACATTCGAGCTGACCACCTTCCTCACCATCACCCGCTCTGGCACAACACAGTATGTGATGGAGTGCTGCGCACCCGACGTGTCCTTCCTGAAGAATATGGGACGCAACGGTGACCGCTTGATTGTCAATCGCCGTCAGCTGGCAGACGACATGGGCAACTATCCGGGTTTGAAAATTGGGGATCTTAACAACTGGAATAACAATGCCGGCAACTGGGAATAAATCCTACCACCCACTAAGTCTATCCATCCGCATTCATGCGGATGGATTCTCTTTTTTCGTCTGTGACCCACAATCCAGCAGCCTGGTGCGCGGCGAACATTTCCGCCGGACAGAGAGCATTCCGTTGGCACAGCAACTGACACAGGAACTCTGTCGGCCGGACTACTTTAATCGTCAGATGGATCAAGCCTACGTGCTGCTCTGTTCACCGTCTATTCACGTTCCGCTTGAAGAGTTCCGCCGTGACGAGGCTGCTACTCTCTACAACTTCACCATGACAGAAACGAATCAGGATGCTGTGCGCGTGGCCTACACAATCCTGCCTCAGTTAGAGTCTGTAGAACTCTATACCATCCCCCGAGATGTCGAGGATGCGATCCTCCAATTCTTCCCTACGGCACGCTTCTTCGCCTCACGCGCGATGCTCATGGAACGTCTCTTGCATTACGACGAGGATGTTAAAGATGACCACAATCGGCTATACATGGTTCCGGAAGCCCATGGTTTCTCTCTCTTCACCTTCGCCCAAGGACATCTGCGATTTGCCAACACCTTTGATGCCAGCACAACACCTGACATCCTCTACTTCGTGCTGAACACCTGGCAGACATTAGGCTTCGATGCCAAGGGCGACCATCTCGTTATATGTACTTCCACTGATGTGACTTCAGAAAAAAAGGCTCTGGAGGAGTATCTTATGCACATTGACGTACAAACTGATGAGGATCTGTTCCCCCTCGTGCCATTGGCCAAAGAAAAGGAAGTGCCCTCTGACCTGAAAGCCTTGTTGCTGAATAGACTGTAGCGGATGAGAGTTATTGCAGGGAAATACAAAGGGCGGCATTTCGATGTGCCGCGTACCTTCAAAGCCCGCCCTACGACGGACTTTGCTAAGGAGAATCTTTTTAACGTCCTACGTTCCTATATCGACTTTGAGGAAGATTCTCCTCAGGCTCTGGATCTCTTTGCCGGCACCGGTAGCATAACATTAGAGCTATTGTCTCGCGGATGTTCTCACGTGACAGCTGTGGAGTTGGACAATCTGCACATCCGTTTCATCCAGCAATTCCTGAAAGCCCTGCACGCTGAACAGGAAGCCACCATCATCCGGGCTGACGTACTACGTTTCCTACGCAAAACCCCGATGACCTACGATTTTATCTTTGCCGATCCGCCTTATGCACTTCCCGAGCTATGCGATATCCCCAACCTCATCTTTCGGGAAGAAGATTCATCACTCAGCACTCTGCACACATCACTCTTGAAACCGGATGGCTTATTTGTGCTTGAACACGGTAAGGTGCAAGATTTTTCAAGCCACCCTCATTTCGTTGACCATCGGGCCTACGGTAGTGTCAACTTTTCGTTCTTCAAATAAATCTGCAACAACAAAGCCTTGACACAATAAATCCTTATCTCTCACGTTCTTAAAACATAAGGTCCAAATTTCATTTTCATGTTTACCAGAAGACACTTGATAAAGCCACAGCACATGGCGATTCTATGTGTTCTAACATTTCCGTTGTCTGTCTTATCTAACACAGATGAAAGCCCAGTGATTATTTGCGAAGGCATTACTCAGACGGGCTATGCCTCTGCATACCTTCCTCATACCTTTAAGCTCTCACAAAAGGAGGAAACAAAAGCCAAATGGCAGTTCCTACTCAATCTTATAGAAGGAAAAGAGATTTGTATGAAGCAACAAGAAGGAGGATTAACCTTCGCCATCAATCCATCCATAGACCAAGCTTTCATCAATGAATCCGGTAAGATGAAAGGGAGAATACAATACACCTATGAAAAAGACGGAAGCCTTAACACAATATCATACAATTTGACTCTAGATTGTGCTCCTAAGATTTTGGAGATCAGTGACACTGCTCGATATATACCAACTGAATATGTCTCTCTATATGATTTCAGTTGTAATATCCATTATGTTGGAGCTTCAAGCATAACTATCGGCGTAGAATCAGAGTACAGTTCTTTCTATGATATATTTCATATTAATGAAGCACCGATAGCTCATGTGCAAATCCCTCTCTTAAGCTTAGGAAACGATGTTTGGGTGGACATCACTGTAAATAACAAATATGGCGAAGACAAGCAGACAATAAAGATCCCTGCTTACTTCAAGTTTTCAGCGGTTGAGTCACCCACAGACAATTCTGCATACCACCATATTGATGTCTTTTCATCAGATGGCATCTTTATCGGAAGATTCCAAAAGACAAATGAAATACTAGATCATAAAGGGTCCGTGCTCCTTTTGCGATATTATGACGCTGACAACCAGTTAATGCAAACAAAGAAAATCATAAGCCCATAAGAACTTTCGACCATTCATTCTTGTTACGAAGAAAGCCCCGAGACACATTGCTGTGCTCGGGGCTTCCCGTAAATAATGGCGGCTACCTACTGCCCTCCGTCGCCATAGGAGTTATGGCTCCCCTCATCGGGCCGTAGTGACATTCAGTCAGTACTCTGAAGGCCCTCTTCGCCCACTCTCCTTAAAGAGGCAAACATATCGTTAGCGAGCGTTCCCAAACACGTATATACGAATCCGCAAAAACGTATATACGTGTTTCAGTTTTGTATATACCTTATGCCATTTTTCATTCTCCCTTTTTTCATTCTTCATTTTTCATTCTTCATTAATCTTACACTCCCCTTTAGGGGGCTTGGGGGCTTTGACACTCCCCTTTAGGGGGCTTG
>CACZSQ010000095.1 GCA_902783885.1 uncultured Bacteroidales bacterium | reverse complement strand
TCGGGTTAATGTGCGATTCGAGGGTGAAGATGTATGGCTCAATGTGGAGCAGATGATGGAACTGTTTGATGCTTCGCAGCAGGATGTAAGCTATCATATCAATCAGATATATGCCGAGAATGAGCAAGACCCAGAACGAACTCACAAAAAATTTTTGTTAGTTCGCCAAGAGGGCAACAGGAGCGTACGCAGAAACATGAGCCACTACAATCTAGATATGATTATCGCAGTTGGTTTTCGTGTGAAGTCACAGGTGGCTACTCGTTTCCGTCAGTGGGCCACGATCCATTTGCGTGAGTTTATTCAGAAGGGCTTTACTTTGGATGATGACAGACTGAAAGGTAAAGGCAGCAGGTATTTCCGTGAACTGTTGCAGCGCATCCGTGATATTCGTAGTAGTGAGCGCAATTTGTATCAGCAGGTGACGGACATTTTTGCGACCAGTATAGACTACGACCCACAGGACAATTTAACCCGCATGTTCTTTTCCACTGTGCAGAACAAGTTGCACTATGCTGCTCATCAGCATACTGCCGCAGAGGTTATCTATGAGCGTGTGGATGCAGAAAAGCCGATGGTAGGCATGACCAACTTCAAGGGTGATTATATCACTAAGGAGGATGTGCAGATAGCAAAGAACTACTTGACGGAGCAAGAGTTGACATACTTGAATCTGTTGGTTTCGCAATATCTGGACTTCGCAGAGATACAAGCTTTGCAGCAGGTCCCTATGAAGATGGTGGAATGGATTAAGAAACTGGATGACTTGATGACATTGTCAGGCAGGCAGTTGCTCGTTGGTAAGGGGGCAATCTCTCATGAGGAGGCCAAGAAGAAGGCTATTGCAGAGTTTGAAAAGTATCGTAAGATGGAAATGTTACAATATGAAAGCGACTATGACCGTGCCATCAAGGAACTTATACAGAAAGAGAACAGTATGCTAGCCAAAGGTGAATCTGACAGTGTAAACAAATAAAGACAGAACAAAACCGCGTGCAATGCGCATCCGTGTTTAGTGACCGTTTAATTCGTGTAATTCGTGGTTAAAAAGAAATGCCCGTAGTACAAAAGCACGAATTTTGCTATTCGCGTATTGTTCTCGGTTCATTAGCTTCATTCGCGTTGTGTTTCGCGTTGTCGTGTGGTCCAATCTTCGTCCCGTTCGTTAAGATTTTGTCTTAAAAGTTTGGAGCGAATTGAAAAAGCCCTTATCTTTGCACTCGCAAAACACTGAAAGAGGGTTCCGTGAGCCATGCGGAGCTCTTTTCCTTTTGTCTGCATTGACTGGCACTGTCCATCGAAAAAACGTAAATTCAAAACAAATTAATTATAAATGGCTTACATGACCCAGAAGGGCTACGACAAGCTCGTAGCCGAGCTCCAGCAACTCGAAGCTGTTGAGCGCCCCAAGGCTTCTGCAGCCATCGCCGAAGCCCGTGACAAGGGTGACCTGAGCGAAAATGCAGAGTACGACGCTGCCAAGGAAGCACAAGGCTTGCTTGAGATGAAGATCACCCAGCTGAAGGCTGTCATCGCTGATGCGAAAATCATTGACACCAGCAAGCTCAATGCCGACACAGTACAGATCCTCAGCCGCGTGGAACTCAAGAACGTGAAGAACAATGCCAAGATGGCCTACACCATCGTCAGTGAGACGGAGGCCAACCTGCGCGAGGGTAAGATCAGCGTGAAGACGCCTATTGCCCAGGGCCTGCTCGGCCGTAAGGTCGGTGAGGTGGTGGACATCCGCGTTCCCCAGGGCATCATCCAGCTCGAAATCCTCAGCATCTCCTTCGAGGACTAGCTGCTAACAATTCGCATCATTCGCAAAATTTGCCGTTATTCATTTGTCTGCTTAGTTTTTTCTTTGTCGGCTAATGATGCGTATTACGCGAATGATGCGAATGATGTGAATCTTCTAACAACTATCATTATGAGTATCTTCAGTAAGATTGCAGCAGGCGAGATTCCCAGCTACTGCTGCGCCGCCAATGAGGAGTTCTACGCCTTCCTCGACATCAATCCCATGGTAAAGGGTCACACCCTGGTGATACCCCGCCGTGAAGTAGATTACATCTTCGACCTCACTGATGAGGAGCTGGCCCGTATGCAGGTGTTCGCCGCTCATGTGGCGCGCGCCATCAAGCAGGTCATCCCCTGTGTGAAGGTGGGGCAGGCCGTCCTCGGTCTGGAGGTCCCCCATGCTCACATCCACTTGATTCCCATGCAGAGCGAGCGCGACATGCTCTTTTCCAACCCCAAGCTTCAGTTCCCTGAAGAGGAGATGCAAGCAGTGGCTGATGCTATCCGTTCTGCCTTCGAACAAGTGTAAAAATACACCATTTCATCGACACTTCTACGCAATGGGCTGTGTTCGCACAGCCTATTGTTTTTTTTTACACAACGAATTATACTAATTTTACGAATTTTTAGCGAAACCGCTACGCTAGGGTTTCGAATGTTTTTGTGTTTTGTACGCAAAGGACGCAAAGGAGCGAAGAATATCTGTTTAGTTAACAAAGACCATCGAAGCGCTACGCGGGTCTTCGCTGTTGGCAAAGTTCGCAAAGGCTGATGCAGGGGATTTAAATCTTCGCGACCTCTCAGAGAACAAAAGCTTGCGAAGCCTTTTGTCCTCCTTCGTTCCCTCCGAATAGATAGAATCTTAAACCTTTGTTCCTTTGCGACCTTTGCGTTCAAAAATAAATCAAAGACAAGTAATTTTGAAAGATTTTGTTTAGATTTTGTTGGATTTCTTGAAGGGTCAAGCGTCTCTTCGAGCCGAGCGCCCGCGAAGCGGTCAAATAAAGATCCTCTCGAAGCCACCGCATAGCGGCTTCGCTAAAAAGATAAGGATCTTATGCCGTGAAGATGCCGGTCTTATGGTCTGAAGATGCAGGTCTTTAGCGCTTAAGACCTAGGTCTTCAGGCCGTAAGATCTAGGTCTTCCGAACGTAAGACTTAAGGGTTCTGGACATATGCCTTAAGGGTGTTGGGCGGAGGCCCTAAGGCTTCAAAAAAGAATTTTCAACATAATGTTAAAAAATATTTAATTTTTCTGCTTCTTCGTGGTCTCGTGAAAAGACAAATGTCGTTACTCTTATGTAATAAGAGGTAAAAAACGGGCTCAAAAGTAAAAAAAAGTTAAATACGGGGGGGTGAAGTGAGCTTTTCTATATATATAGGTGTTTTATCTCGTTAAAAAGTATTACCTTTGCATTTAGAAACGGTACACGTAAGGAATCGTAAAAGAATTAGAGACATGAAACATCGTGAAAAAAGGATACTATTAGCGCTTTTGCTACTCCTGGTTGGGGTAGGAAAGATGCCTCTTTTCGCGCAGTCTCTGAACCCAGATTCCACGGCATCCTTCTACAAGCCCTATCCCTTTATCCGATTCGTTGATGGCAACGACTCGTTGCCGTCTATATCCGATGACGACTTTTTCCACTCTTCGGCCAAGGTGACGTTCCCCGTGAACAAGATCAAACTGCCGACGAACTCGCTGCTGCTGCACGAGTTGGAGAACGTCGTCATTCCTCAGTTGAACCGCGACAGCATGCAACTACTACGCGTGCGTATGCGCGGAGCCGCGTCACCCGAGGGCCCTTACCGCTGGAACCGCTACCTCGGCGAGCATCGTGGTAAGGCGCTGCTCACGTTCCTGACCGATCGCCTGCAGGTGCCTGTGGACGAGGAGGCTCTTACGCTGGACAACGATATCGAGGACTACCGCACGCTGTGCCAGATGATGCGCAACAACAACGACTCGGCTTACACCTTCGTGCAGACGCTCACCGATGCCTATCTGGCCAAGAATGATCCCGCGGGGTTGAAGGCCCAGCTGAAGCAGGCTCAGGGCGGCCGCCTCTGGCGTCGCATCTTCAAGGAGTACTTCCCGGCGTTGCGTTCTGCGCGCGTGATGCTCTTCTTCCGCCGCTATCCGTCGCCGTTGCAGATGCCCCCGTTGGGCTCTGTTGACATGAATCTTCCCTTCCCGCAGCCCGTGTCCATCGACACCGTTGCTGACCTCGAGTACCGTCGCGAGCTGTTGTCCGTGAAGACCAACCTGCTCTTCTATGGCGCTTACATCCCGGGCTACAACCGCTGGTGTCCTATTCCCAATATCGCCGTGGAGTACTATCCTGCCGGCGGCCACTTCACGTTCGGTGCCTCGCTCGATATACCCTGGTGGCAGCACTATCACAAGCATAAGTTCTTCCAGATTCGCAACTGGCAGGTGGAGGCGCGCTACTACCTGCGCTCGGGCGACCTCATCAACAATCCTCCGGGTCAGGGTGCTGCCTTCCGCGGTTTCTACGTCCAGGGCTATGCCCACGCCGGTGTCTTCGGCATCTGCTTCGATAAGAATCGCGGCTGGGTCGGCGAGGGCGGCGGTGCCGGCGTGGGTGCCGGCTATGTGCTGCCTCTCACGAAGCGTGGCCACTGGCGTCTGGAGTTTGCGGCGCAGGTTGGTTACTTCCGCTGCTCGTACGACCCCTACCAGTACGAGAACCTCATCAACACCGACTACCACGACGACCGCTACTACTACAAGTGGGATGGTCCCGCCTCGGCCTTCAAGCGTCGTCAGTACCGCTGGAACTGGTTCGGTCCCACCCGCGTAGGTGTCACCCTCAGCTACGATATCCTCTACCGTCGCAACCACGAGCCGGGCATCAGCTTCAAGAGCACGGAAAGAAGGAGAAAATGGAAATTGAAGGATTGAAAGATTGAGACATTGAAAGATTGAAACATTGAAAAATTGAAACATTGAAAGATTGATCTGAGATTAAGGATTAAAGAAATTGTGCATTATGAATTGTGCATTGTGAATTGAAAATAAATTGTGAATTGACAAAGGAATGAAGAACTTGAGGACCATAGCACAAAGGTATCTGCTCCCCTCTCTACCGCTCGACCCAAAGGGGCGCTTGACCCTTCAAGAAGGGAGGGGCAGGGGACTGTGTGGTTCACGGTTCAAGGTTCGTGGTTCGCGGTTCATGCTCGCACTGCTCACAATTTTCAATTTTCAATTTTCAATTTTCAATTTGACGTCTTGCGCCCCTGAGCCGCCGTTGCACCTCTACAACGATGAGCTCACGAACATCAGCCTGCCCGCACCGAGACTGAGTCTGGAGGTGCAGTGGAATTACGACATTGTCTATCAGATTAAATACGACTGGAAGGCCGAGTGGTACTACGGCTGGGATGACGCCGACCGTGGTAGGTGGGGTGAGATAGATCCCACGGATCCTACCAAGTTCTACCTCCGCCGCTACTACACCGGCAACGTCCCCTTCGGACCGCACCTCCGCTACTACGACCCGCCACCATTCTACGGTAACCACTACCAGGACCACTTCGACTGGGGCTTCTGGGATATCCTCGTTTATAACGAGCCGCAGGTGGACGTGCTCAGCGTGCACTTCGATGAGTCCGACCACGACAACATCATCGCCTACACCAACCCCTCGCCCTATAGCTCGCGTCACTATGCACCGCGCTATACGCGTGCATTCTATGCGCCTGAACCTCTGTACGCCGGCTACAAGCAGGCCGAGGAAATCAACAGCGACCTCCGGGGCTTCGACTACGACGAGGTGAACAACATCTGGGTCCGCAAGCTGGAGCTGGTGCTGCTGCCCGTCACCTACGTCTATCTCACGCAGATCATCCTCCACAACAACAAGGGGCGCATCACAGGTGTAGCAGGCACGTGTAACCTTACGGGTATGGCACGTAATACTAATTTACACACGCGTCGCGCGGGCGACAATGCTATCAGCGTCAACTACGAGTGTTTCATGAAGTCGAACCTCCCCTATATCCCCCTTGCGGACATCATCGACCCCAAGCCGGACAGTCCCGACCCAGAAACGGCTGAGCGCGTGGATGTGATAGGCGGACGTCTGTTGACCTTCGGCATCTGCGGACTGGCACCGTGGGACGATATCAACGAAGAGACGATGACGCCCGATCAGATCAGGAAAAAGATCGAGACCATCGACAAGAACGACCATGTCATAGAGCTCACATTCACCTTCGCCAACTCCACCGCCACCTTGCAGAAGGATTTCGACGTTACGGATCAGGTGAAGAAGTATTTCAAGGGAGGTGTCCTCACCATCGAACTCAATGTCGATGACCTGGAGATTCCCGAGCCCGGCGGAGGCGGCGGCCTTTTCGACCCCGTCATCGAGGAACCAGATTCGGTGACCTACGAGATTCCTATATTTAAAGAAACCCCATAATCCCGAGAGTTTTATCAACTACAACATACGAGAACAATAATATACGAATATAAACCAAATTAAACATCAAGATTTTTACAAAACAGACAGAAAAAGCAGCATGAAGGCGCTCTACGCGAACGCCACAAGAAACAGAGATCAAATTATTAAACAAACCCAAAACCAACTTTTAATTTTTTACAATTATGAAAACTAAGTATTTTTTCCTTGCAGCCCTGGCAACATTCACTTTCGCCAGCTGCGCTGACAGCGAGTTCATCGGGGAAAACAGCCCCAACGAAGTAGCTGCCTATGGCGACGGTAGCATCCGCTTCGGCTACGACCTGAAGGGCGCCACTCGTGGCGACATCTACGGCGAGTCCGCAGCTAAGCTCCTCGGCAACAACTTCTATGTAGTGGGTACCAAAGGTACTGAGGTTGAAACCAGCCCCACACCTACCCTCGTGTTTGACAACTATCTGGTACACTACGGCATCAACACCGCCGGTACTACCGAGTCCAACACCGCTAACTGGGAGTATGTAGGTGTAACACCTGGTACATCTCCTTATGAGAAATATGACAAGCTGTCTGCTCTGAACAGCCAGACCATCAAGTACTGGGACTACAGCGTTCCTCAGTATGACTTCCTCGCCTTCTCAACGGGTACGTTCAAGGCTAAGAAGGACAAGACAGATCCCGCTGCTGACGAAATCGGTGTGACTGCAATGAAGTATGGCGCCAACCTCGCAAGCTCTGGTGTCGCTTACTCTTTCTACCTCCCCTCTGAGACCGCTCTTAACAATGTCTTCATCTCTGACATCACAGAAGTGGCGAATGCTAACTTTGGCAAGGAGGTAACCTTGAGATTCAAGAGCCTCGGCGCTAAGGTTCGTGTTGCTCTCTATGAGACCGTTCCCGGCTACTCTGTGAAGGATGTGAAATTCTACACCGTAGATGATAATGGTACTCATAACTTTGAAGATGCCAAGGGCACTGATGCTGCTCTGATTACCGCTGCTGGTATTCCTACCAAGGGTCAGATTGCTGTTTACTTCCCCCATGTTGGTTCTAACAACGATGGTGAGGCAGACTATGACAAAGCTGCTGCTACTGTAACTCCTGGTGCAGATCCCGCAATGAACAAGTCGTTCGGTGCTCTTACAAATCAGCTCATTGCAAAAGAAGCTGACGAGGCTGTTGCTGGCAAAGTCTATCTGGGTCGTTCATTCGCTACGAAGACATTCGCTGGTGATAAGGACAAGGACTTCTTCCTGAACGTGTTCCCCATTAGCACAAGCGCTCCTCTCACCCTGCGTGTTGATTACACCCTGGTGCCTATCGACGGTGCTGCTGAGACCATCACGGTGAAGGGTGCTAAGGCTGTGGTTCCTGCAGACCTCACCAAGTGGCTGCCTAACTACGCTTACACCTATGTCTTCAAGATTGCTGACAACACCAACGGTTGGTCAGGTCCTGCCGATAAGCCCGCAGGCTTGTATCCCATCACCTTCGATGCTGTTGTGACGGAGGCTACTGATGCTACTGGCGAGCAGACCACCATCACCACGGTCGCTACTCCTACCATCACCACCTATCAGCAGAACCACACTAAGACTGCTGTTCCTGACGAGTATTCCAAGACTACCGCTAAGAACATCTATGTTCAGGTAATGGATAACAGCGTTAATCCCGCTACGCTGAAGGATGACCTGGAGGAGAACGCTACAGATGCTTCTACTAAGAAGTCACTTCTCTATGCTGTAACAGGTACCACTACTGCTACCGAGGGCCTTGTAATGGATGCTCTTGAGAATCAGTCAAGCGTAGCTGCTGGCGTTATCACTGGCCGCAACGGCGTCATCCTGACTCCTGCTACTATCGATGCAACTGTAACCAGCATTGAGAATGGTGTTGATGACAATCCTATCCCCGTTACTGCCGGCCAAGCTGCTAAGATTGACATTACTGGCGTTGCTGCTGGCACCTATGCTTATGTCTATGACTACTCGACCGCAGCTAAGGTTGAGACCACCATCTACCAGCCTATCGCTGTAACTGTTGGTAGCGATATCGGTGCTGATGGAGAGAAGTTCCTCTCTGTCGCAACATCTGTTCTGGATGCTATTGACACGAGTGTGGCTGCTAATGTCACTACAGAGGGTGAGGCTGTTAATAAGAACATGATTTACTTCTCTAAGACTAATCAGACAACAGTTCCTCCTGTCAACCCTGGAGACCCTGTTACGTATTCTTATACCTATTCATTTGTCAGCGTTGACGGCAAGGCAACCGTACCCGCCGGTCTGGTGAAGTGCCCCGTTTCTTCCCTCACTGCAGATGTTGACGGAACAACAGACGCTGTTGCCGGCACATTCTACTTCACAACTTATGTCCGCAACAATGGTAAGTACGCTGTGAAGGTCATCAAGGTTGTTGCTTAATCAGCTGACTCCTCTCTCTCAACCCATTCCCCTCTCCACACGGAGAGGGCGTGGGGTGAGATATTAAATCAAGCCCTGCAGGGTTCGACTCCCTGCAGGGTAGCAAAAGGAAAACGCCCAATAAGGCTGATAAGGCCGATAAGGCTCATAAGGCATATAAGGCATATAGGCCATATAGGGCAAAAAGGGCAAAAAAAGAAATTTAAAGCAAACTATGCAAGATCCGCAGCCATTCCTTCCAAAGAAAGGTAACTACCAAGACTTGGCATCCTATAAGAAGGCCACGGTCATCTATGACCTGACATTCTATTTCACCAGGCAGTACCTCTCAAAAGGCGACCGCACCATTGACCAGATGGTGCAGGCTGCGCGTTCGGGCAAGCAGAATATAGCCGAGGGTTGTGCGGCGGCCGCCACCTCGGCAGAGACGGAACTCAAGCTCATCAGTGTGGCTAAAGCCAGTATGAAAGAACTGCTTGTGGACTATGAGGATTATCTTCGTGTTCGCGGTCTGCAGCAATGGTCCTCCGACGATGAGCGCACTCGTAAAACGCGTGACTTCTGCACTGCTCATGACAGCTCATCAGATTTCATGCGTGATATCGAACGACGCAGCGATGAGGCTATCGCGAATATCACGATTACGCTCCTGCATCAGTTCGATAATATCATTGGCAAGTACATTGCCCATCTGGAAAAAGTGTTTGTGGAACAAGGCGGCATCCGCGAGCGTATGACCGCTGCCCGCCTAGGCTACCGGAATGGGCAGAAGACAGAAATAGAGCGTCTCGTACACGAGAATGAGGCATTGTACAACTATTGCAACCAACTGAAAGCCCGCATCGCGGAGCTGGAAGCCCAACTGAAAGGAGGTCACGCATGAGGGAAGTTCTATGGCATATAAGGCCTATATGGCTTATGAGGCTTATGAGCCCTATGAGCCCTATGAGCCCTATATGGCCTATGAGGCTTATGAGCCCTATATGGCTTATAGGGTCTATATGCCTCCTCCTCGCCTGCTCCAGCAGCGACGGCGATGAGGGCTGGACTGCTCCCACTGAGGTGCAGCCGACAGAGCCCGAGATGGCTAAGACGCCCATCACCTTCGGCGGAAGCGAGGACCAGGGACAGAACGTGAACATGGTGAAAGCGCAGCGCACCGACTATGGCACCCGCGCCGTAAGACCCCTGAGCGACCTGGTCAGCCAGTTCAACGTCTGGGGCTACAAGAACATGAGCTACGACAGCGGCACCGAGAGCTTCGGCGAGCTGCAGACCGTGTTCCCGAAATACTACGTGGAGTGGCGTGAGAACAGCGCTGCCACCTCGGCCACCAACTCGAGCAACTGGGATTACATCGTCTCTTCCCACCCCAATCAGTCCATCAAGTTCTGGGACTGGAGCGCAAGAGCCTATCGCTTCTTCGCCGTGACAGGGTGGGATGCTGCGACCCCCGCTCCCGCGACAGCCGCCGAGTATGACCCCACGAAGTCCTATACGGCCAGTGAGACATCCACCGCCTATGCAGTCTCGATGACGGCTGATGCTGCGGTGTTCACGGGCTCCCCAGCAGCGTACGATGCTGATGCAACAGCCACCCGCATGGAGGCCACGCCTTACTTCTCACGCCTGTGGTTCAGCACCGGCCAGCCGGCCACCTATCCCGACAAGCTGTTCGGCCATCCCGTGACGCTGGAGTTCCTGAAGCCTTACGCGCGCGTGCGCTTTATGTATAAATATGTGAATCCGCGTGTGGCGCTCATCTTGAGGGATCAGGAATTCAAGCCGTCCGACGGCAGCAAGATCATCCGCAAGGGCATCGTCACCGTCAACTACCCGCTGGTAGGCACAGAGAAAGTGGAGTCCTATTCCGTTGTGGGGAACGCCGATCCGGATCCCGCTGTCAGCGGAGCCTTAGACGCGTTCACGGTCGATTACGACCCCGAGTACGACAGCAAGGTATATCCTGATGAAGCACCCGAGGGCTGGTACACCGTGCTACCCAACATGGCTCAGGGTACCTACACGTTGTCGCTGACCATCAATGATGTGCCCCGCACCGCCGTGGTGCCGGTCAACCTCATGCAGTGGAAGGCGGGTTACAGCTACACCTACGTCTTCAAGATCCTCGATGAGGGCGGCGTGGTCATCGACCTGGTGGAATCGGCTGTCACCCCCTGGACCGATGTGAATGCCTATCACGAAGTCTATAACTGGTAACGAGTAATCGAAAGAATCATAAATGATAAAGGTTAAGAACATAGCACAGAAGCTGATGGGGCTGATGAGGCCTATAAGCCCTATAAGCCCTATGAGGCTTATGAGCCTTATGAGCCCGATATGGCTTTTAGGGCCTATATGCCTCTTCCTCGCCTGCTCCAGCGGCAACGATGACGACCTGATGCCCGAAACACCGGTGGAATCGGCAGAAAAGGCTGGCGTCCCCGTGGGCGTGATGGGCCTTGCCCCCGAGTTCGAGGATATGATGCCGATTTCCAAGGTGAAGGGTGTCCACAGGGCACCGGAAGCCATGACGCGTGCATGGCAGCCCCCCGTTGGCTATGAGCTGATGGATAACTCTGAGAATGTGATTGGCGTCAGCTTCACCGAGAATTCAGCGGATCCCATCAATGGGCACCTTTTCAAAAGCGGCATTGACTGGCGTGCCAATGTGACACTCGAAGAAAAGACCTATTACCTCTACGGTTATGTTCCCCACCTCACAGGCATCAATTACAGTGTCTTAGCGAATGGATTATTCAGTTCCGGAGCTATCATGACTCTCACCAATGTGCCCGCCATCATGCCCAGCGACTTCTGCGTGATCATCGGAGCTAAGAACGGCAGGGAAGACTACAGGGCCAATGAGGACTATACCGTTGCAGACCTCCGTCGCGGCAAATTCGACTATGCAGCCAAGAAAATCGATGAGGATGGCGGCGAAGGCAACTTCATCTATCTGCTCTTTGACCATCTCTATTCCGGTATGAATTTCTTCTTTAGGGTCCATGGCGACTATGATGCCGTGCGCACCATCAAGCTGAAGAATATCGAACTGCAGGCCAGCGACGATACGGAACCCAAGAAAGACAAGACAACGGTGGTTGTGACACTGGCTGCCAACGACGGCAGCACCAGCCCCATCACCAATGTGGTATTCACGCCTACCGGGGACAAGACCATTAAGACCTCCATCTTCAAATCAACGGCCGGGCACACGCTGACCACAGGCTACCAGAACTTCCCGGGCTACTTCATGCCGAAAGGCGTCACCAAGGTCATCCTGACCTGCACATACGATGTCTATGACAAGAACGTGACACCGGAACATCCCGACGGCAACCTCGTCCGCCAGGACTGCAAGGCCACGAATACCCTTGTCCTGACCAACCTCTTCGACCGCTTCGACGAGATGCGAGCCGGCGTACGATACAATGTCTTCCTGACCATACATCCCAGCTACCTATATGTGATGTCCGACCCAGACCTGAAGGATCCGGAAATGGTGGTGGATTAGACATCAGCCGTCGTGGCTTCCGACAACCAGAGAGTATATATCGGTCAGGCTTAGAGTTTCTGTCAATGCCAAGAAAAACCCAGAAATGAACCGCTTGCGGTTCTTCTGTGTCAGCCCGCTGTGGTTGTTCAGATT
>CACZSQ010000094.1 GCA_902783885.1 uncultured Bacteroidales bacterium | reverse complement strand
CTTCGGTATTGGCATCGGCAGCGGCTATCTCTTCGAGACCACCTTCCAGCGCGAGGCCACCTCTGACCTCACCGGCGAGCGCGGCTCTCTGATGGGCGCTATCCAGGGTCTGCTGCTGGCACAGTACGAGGTGCTGCGCGAGAACGGCCACACTCCCTCCGAGGCTTTCAACGAGACCGTTGAGGAGCTGACACAGAGCCTGATGCCTCTCTTTGCAGCCAAGGGTATGGACTGGATGTACGCAAACTGCTCAACGACAGCACAGCGCGGTGCTCTCGACTGGATGGGCCCGTTCCACGATGCCATCAAGCCCGTGGTGGAGAAGCTCTACGCCAGCGTCAAGAGCGGACACGAAGCACAAATCAGCATCGACAGCAACAGCAAACCCGGCTACCGCGAAGGGCTTGAGAAGGAACTCGCCGCCCTGCGCGAAAGCGAGATGTGGCGTACGGCAGCTGTCGTCCGCCAGCTGCGCCCTGAGAACAACTAAGACAACGCTCAGCAACAGCTGAAGACGTAATACCAAATCACGGGACTGTGTCTATTTGAACGACATAGTCCCGTGTTACATTATCACAGAGTTACCTAACGCCCGCAGAGCGCACGGAAGTCGCAATGCTCACAGGTGCGGGCATTGGAGGTCTGCGTGAAGGGTATCTCAGGATTGAAGATTTCCTCTATAAGGGCCACCAGGCGTTGCATAAACACGGCAGAGAGAGTATCAGCAGAGTCGCCATTGCCCAAAGGCTGGCGGACATCGTGGAGGTAGCTGCCTGCAAGCTTGAGTTTAGGACTATAGTCGTCTGCACCCGCACGATGGACATAGAACAGGCAGGGAGTGACAGGCAACTGCTTGCTGGATGCCACGATGGAAGCATAGAGGATGGTCTGGAAAAAGTAGTGCTCAGTCTGTCCAGTGTCGGCAAAGAGGTTGTCCAATGATGTAACGCTGTCGGGACGGCCACCTGTCTTGTAATCGACAACGCGGACGGCCTGACCGCCAGGCACCTGATTGTCGCTGACGAAATCGAGACGATCGATAATGCCGCCTGTGTCTATCTCCATACCATTAACGATGAACGAGGTCGTGAAGGACTGCTCCACAGCTAACACGCGGAAAGGAGTGAGACGGCTGTCATGACGAAGGAGCTGGAGCAAATAGGTAACAATCACGCGCTCTGCAATGCAGAGAATGCCCCGGTACTCCACGGGCCGCTCCTTGAAGAATTCCGTGCGGAAAGCCTCGCGGACGATGGGCTGCAACTTCACCCCGCCCTGTTCCATGAAGGGCTCAAGATCGGACTGGCGAATGACATCTCCGCATGAGGTGAGCTGGCGGTAGAGTTGCTCGGCCGCGCGATGGAAGATATTACCAAAGAAGATGGCATTGAAACCGTCCTCGGGATCAGGGTCGATGAAAAGTCCCTTGACATAACGGTAGTAGAACTGCATCGGGCAGCTCGTGTAAGCGTTCATAGCCGAAGGCGACAGGAAGCGTCGTTTGGCGGCTGAACGTCCGCTATTATCGAAAAGAGAACGCAGGCGTTCCATGACCTCAGGCGTTTTCTGGCGAACAATAGGCTCTATTGGAGTAGCCACGCCGGACGCCTGCAACACGAGGCGTTCGATGGGGAATGTGGTTTCAGCCATAAGCTGACGCAGGAAACGCGAAATCTCGTTCTGACGTGTGCCCGCATTGCTTTCGTTGAAGACAAAGGTGATATGCTCAGCACGCTGAATCAGCCGATAGAAGTAGTAAGCATAGACTGCAACCTGAAGGCGCTGTGTAGTGAGTTCGAAGGCTTCACGCAGGAAGTAAGGGATGAAGGAACTCTCAGAACTCTTTCGAGGCAGATAGCCCTCGCCGACACTCAGCATGAGAATATGGCGGAAGTCGAGAGCGCGTGTCTCCAAGACACCCATCACCTGCAACCCAGTGGCTGGTTCTCCGTGGAAAGGGATTGTGGCCGACTCCAGTACACGGCTGATCAGTCGAGTCAAGGTCATATCGTTGACACAGAGCCAGGGATGAGGGCCGCTCACCAAGTCGGCAAGACGGCTGAGGCGGGTGTAAGCGATATAGACGCCCTCGGATGCTATCAGGTCGCCCGACAACTGCGGTCCCAACTGCACCAGAAGGCCCTGAATCCACGACAACAGCTCTACCCCACCCTCAACATGACGCCGCCAGCCTTCATCGGTCAAGCGACGCGTGTAAGGATGCGCTTCCACAGCCTTCAGCTGGATGGGACGGAACCGATGGTGAACGTTGTCGTAGCCATCGGTCTGAAGAGCGGCCAGCGCACTCACGAAGCTATAGACCGGGGTTGCCGTGAATGGGTAGCCCATCGTGACATTCACGGGCAGGCCGGCATTCGGGATGCTATGCAGCACGGGTGACAACAACTGTTCGTTGCACAGAACAACGGCGGTCTCCTGATGACTGGGCGTAAGATGAGACCCCAGCCACTGAGGGAGAAAACGGGCTTGGGCATTCTCGCTGGAAGCCTTGATGAAAGTCATCTTGCCCGGATGGCTCAGGTTGTCAAAACAAGAAGGAGGAAGTTCGTTGCCGTAGCGCTCCAGATTCTGTCGCAGGAAGAAAGCAGCCTCATGCTCTTCACGCCCACGCGATTTCATATAATAGGTATCGTAGTCCCAATAGAAAAGAGCCTGGCCACGGCGAACAAGTTCATCGAAGAGAGCACGTTCTACAGGGTGTAGGACATTAAAGCCTACAAACACATAAGTCGTGGAGGAATGCTCACCGGCTGTCAAACGCTTGGACTCTATGACGTCGCGCTGCAACGCGCCCTCATAGAGGACACCGTCTGCACGCATCTGGGAGTTGAGTTCATCGTAGATGGCCGGCATCTGATTCCACAGGGCCAGAAAGCGCTCTTTCAACACCGAGTTTTCCTCAAGCGAAAACTTACCGAAGAAATCCCGGAGAGCCTCCTCCTGACGGGAATCAATATAGCTGTTGTCCTCCATGGCACGAAGGTCGCTGATATTGGCAAACAGCTGACGAGCGTTGACCAGATGCTTGTCTATATCATCGAAATCGGACAGCAAAATCTCGCCCCAAGAATAGAACTGGTCGAGCGTCTGCGGCTCCTCGACATGGTGGCTATAGGCCCGGTAGAGACGGCAGACAGCTTCTACGCTGTCGCAGAGGGCATAGGGCGAAGCCTCTGTGAACAGTTCGCTGATGGTCTTATATGCGGGAGCCCATACGGGACGGTCGCTGGCCGTAGTCAGGGCCTGATTCAAGAACAGGCTGGCTCGCTTGCCAGGAAACACAACTGTGAGGTGGCTCAGGTTAATGCCGTAGCGCTCCAAAAGAGACTCGGCAACAAGTTGAAGGAAGCTCTTCATAGATTCAGAAATCAAGCGTTATTTGTCGGGAAGCATCTGTCTGAGGAGAAACAGGAGACACCTTCCCGGAATATACAAACCAAAGGTAGCCTTCGACACGAGCCTCGGGGAGCATCTGTGACAGCAGGCGCATATAGTCACTCACCTGCTCATCATACCCCTCATGAGGGCGTCCGAATTTGAAATCCACGACCACAGCCAAACGGCCGTCGGCACTCACCATGACACGGTCTGGACGGGGTGCCTTGGGACGACCTTCCTTGTCGGTCGTAAGGATGGCGCACTCGTTGAACAGCGTCCAGGAGCCATCGAACCATGAAGCCACAAGCGGATCCTCAAGGCCTTTCTCAAGCCACTGTTCGACATCGCTGCGGCGCACAGTCACATAGGAGCCGTCATCAGCGAAACGGGAGATGACACCTTCGTGCTCAAGGCTGTCCAGCACACGGGAAATATCTGCCTTGGTGGCAATCTGCTGCAAGACGCTGTGCAGGAGAAGTCCCATCTCGATATACTGTCGGGAGCGCACTGGTTCGGAGGCTGCCGCATCGTCGGTTTCTTCGGCAAAAGAAGCCAGGAGCATCTGCGAACGGTTGCTCTGGCGGAATGTGGCATGAAGGGGATAACTCTGCATGTGAACAGGAAACGGCCTGTAATCGAGTAACAAACGGTTGTCCTGCTCATCGTCCTTAACCTCCACAGACAACACGGGATCACCAATCTCGCAGCCATCGGGATAAATCGAAGCTATCAGGTCGCCCACCGTTCGTTTCGACTTCGACAAGCCGTCAGCATTACCTACGGCCCAGGCTAAGAGATTCTTTTTCGGACGCGTGAAAGCCACATAGAGCGTGTTCAGTTCATCCAGGCGTGAGAGCAGATGGGACTGTGCGTAATCACGGGCAAAAGCCGACTTCGGCGCCATCCTTGAATTAGGAGTGATGGGCAGTAGCGACAGCTCATCATAAGGAGCCTCGGTAGGTGTGCACCAGAGCAGGTCATTGGAGCGGTCACGCTCAAAAGCCCACGTGCAGAATGGCATCAGCACGGTGTGAAATTCCAATCCCTTGGCTTTGTGAATGGTAATAACACGGATACCATCAACCGCATCAGCAGGTATCGACTGACGAGATAGGTGTTCATCCCAATAGGTAAGAAAAGCATGAATGTCAGCTCCTTGTGAATAGAGAAAATCTGCAGCGGCGTCGAAGAAAGCAAACAGGTAAGCGTCCTGCAGAGGCATTCTGGAGAGATCTAACAGGGCATAGAGCGTTTCCAATAATTCGTAGAGCGGGAGCTCGGCGAGTTTCGCATCCAAGCCGTCGTCTGGCAGGTGGGGTGCTGTAGCGTGCAGGTAGTATGACGCCACTGGATCATCGGGCTTTACCAAAACCCGCAAGGCGGCTATGAGGACGCTGACCGCCGGGCTGGCAGAAAGCAGGAAGGCCTCGTCGCTGACGATGGCGGGGCGATCGGCCCAATCTGTAGCATCCGCAAAACAATCGATGATGGATTCCATCTCAAAATTGTTGCGTACGAGTATCGTCATTTGGGAGTAAGGGAGACCTTGCTCGTGAAGAGAGCAAATCTGCTCCTTGAGCTCATCGAGAACTACTGGCTGCCAATCCTCGCGCCGCTTGTATGTTTCGGGACTGAGAACACGAAGCCCTACATAGCCTTCTGAGGGCCGCTCTTCGGGAATGCGTTGTTCTACATCGCTATAGGCTGAGGCAAAAGAGAAGTCACCTTCCATGGCCTTCTCCTCGGCCTCTGAAAGATGGTCTAACTCAACAGCTGCTGCTCTGAAAAAAACGTTATTGAATTGTATGACGTTACGCGCGCTACGACGATTCACGTCCAGATGCCGGATAAGGGGTTGGGGAGTGATTTGATGCTGGATATCACCCAACACACGCCAGTCGCCTCCGCGCCATCGATAGATGCTCTGTTTGACGTCACCCACTAGCAAGTTGCTGCCTCCCTTGGCATAACTCTCCAACAAAAGTGCACAGAAATTATGCCATTGCAGACGCGAAGTATCTTGGAACTCGTCAATCATCACGTGTCTCACGAGAGCGCCTAACTTCTCAAAGACAAATGGAGCATCACTTTCACCAATCATCCGGCTTAGCAGAATCGGAGTCTTGGCAAGATTAAAGCGAGATGTCTCAGCGTTAATGGCAGCAACTTCACGATCGATGGCGTCAAGCAAGCAGAGGGGCTTCAAATGGGCTTGTGCCAAACGCGCGCTATTGACGGAATAGAGAGCCGTCTGTAACCGACGGACTGCGTTGTCGAGCTGACCGCTGATTTCATCGGCGATGGCCATCAGTTCTGGATGTTGCGCCTGATCTGCCCTGCGAACCAGTTTTAGGGGATCATCTATCCATTGTAGGATTCGCGCTCCGGCATCGACGGTCAGGTCTCCATCCTTCAGTTTCTCAACAAAGGAACGTAATGTATTGCCATTAGAAAAATCACTATAGCTGACACCTGCGTCATAAACAGTCTTTTCCAACTGATTGCCCAACAATTTAATGATGTCTATCGCATTCTCTTCGCGCTCCTTCAGCTGTTGCATGAAACTTCGCATGAACTGGCTGTCGCTGAGCACGGTGCGAAGCTGGTCACCACGCATCAGATAATCTTCATTAAAAATGGTTCGTCCAAAATCCTTTACTTCCCGCGTCACGTCCCATCGCTGGTCGCCGGCGATACGATCGCGCACGAGACTCAGTATCCACTCAAAAATCTGAGGGTCGTCTTGCAAACGGTCAATAATGCGATCAACAGCCTTAGAGAGAACTTCCGTGTCGCTGATTTCCACCTGAAGATTCGCCGTCAGCCCAAGCTCGTGAGCCAATCCGCGCAACACCATCTGGAAAAAAGCGTCTATCGTCTGCACACGAAAGCGGGAGTAGTCATGGAGTATCTGATGAAGCGCCTCGCGACAGCGGCGACGGATCTCATCGTCGGAAAGAGGAGGAGCCGAAGACTCCTTCAATGCGACCTTGAGAGCCATGAAATAAACCTTGCTGCTGCGCAATCCGTGACCGATGCCGTAGAGCTGGCTTAATATTCTGTCCTTCATCTCCGTCGTGGCCTTATTCGTAAAGGTAACAGCCAGGACACGAGCATATTCGCCCGGTTCCTCAGCCATCACAAGCAGTTTGATGTATTGCACAGCGAGCGTGAACGTCTTACCAGAGCCTGCTGAGGCCTTATAGACAACCAATGGATTCATGACACCTTAATAATTTATATATAAGTGGTGCAAATATAGGAAGAATCTGCTTAACCACAAAAAGTTTCAAACTTTAATAATTTTTTTGATTATAATTGAATCTTTTTCCAACGAAAAGCACTACCTTTGTCCCGATGAATAATCTATCTCGACACATTGAATACCTGCTACTGACGCATAACTGCGTGGTAGTCCCTCAGTTCGGCGCCTTCGTTACACGAATGAATGAAGCCAGCCGCACGGAGGCTGAGAATCTTTTCTTCCCTCCCAAACGTGTAGTGCGATTTAATCCAGACGTTTTAGAGGATGATGGCTTGTTGGTGGGCGTTCTTTCTGCCCTGCACCAGTGTCCCATCAGCGAAGCTAAAAGGATGGTACAAGCCCTGGTGCTGGACCTGCGCCAACAGCTATTGGCCGACGGCCAGGTGGATTTCGGGAGCATCGGCGTGTTCACGCAGGATGAGGACGGGCACGTGACCTTCGAGCCCTGCGAGGCTGGAGCTGTCACGCCCTCACTCTATGGTCTCGACCCCTTCATGATGAAGAAGATTTCATCAATGCTGCGTCAGGATTCTACCAAAGGGAGGCATCTTCGTACTCTTAGGCACCGTACTGCGGACCATGAACCGCACATCACCATACGCATCAGCCGCCGTGCCATACGCTATGCAATGCTCTCCGCTGCCGCCATCCTGGTATGCGTGCTCTTCGCAAGTCCTCTCGATCTCATGAAGACAAACCGCGCTGAGCAAGCTTCCATTGTACCCACGACGAAGGTGGAGCCGTCACAGAAAACGGTCACGCCTAAGACGCTGACAATACAGCCGGCAAGGACTAGTGCACAGCCCGTCGTTGCCGAGCAGACGGCCGCTGAACCCAAAGCTGCGGAGACAAAAGCTACACCTTCTCAGACAACGGCCAAAGCGGAATCATCCAAAGGCTATTGCATCGTATTGGCCAGCAACGTCAGCCAGAAGAACGCAGAACGTTATCAGTCTGATTTACAAGCTCGGGGATACAGCAATGCGACCATTCACGACAACGGGAAGATGTTGCGTGTCGTCATCCCAGGCTTTGCAACCGAAGAGGAAGCTAACACTTTCAACAGCGAAATGCACCACAAGAGCCGCGAATTTGCGAGCACGTGGGTCATGAAATTATGAAGAGAGTTCGCTGCCCCAAATGCGACAATTACCTCACCTTTGACGAGACCCGCTACACAGAGGGTCAGACTATCGTGTTTGAATGTCCCGAGTGCCATCGCCAGTTTGGCGCACGAATTGGCGTGAGCAAATTTCTCGCGACACGCAAAGACGAACGCCGCCAAAAGGAAGAGGATACCCAAAAAGACATATTCACCGGCCTGACTGACAACGATGGCGAAGGACAGATGGACTATGGGTCACTCATCGTTATTGAGAACGTATTTCATTTCAAGCAGACGCTCCCATTACGTTTAGGCGACAACACCATCGGACGTTACGTCAAGGGCTCTCATATCAGCACGCCAATAGAGACCGTTGATCCCAGCGTGGATACGACACATTGTATTATTAATGTGAGTCGCAACCGCGCTGGAGAACTTGCTTACACCCTTCGTGACGTTACGCCAGATGGCACAGGAACATTTGTCGGAAACACCATCTTACGCGGCAACGACCGCCTAAGAATAGAAGATGGCACCATCATTAATATTGGTGCCACCACTATGATACTTCGGACAGCTGGCTCTGAAGAAGAAGAGACGACAGCTGAAGCCCGAAACCGGTAATTCAATTTGTTTTAGAAAGGAAGATCATCGTTGCTCTCGCCATTGAATGCAGGCATGGGAGCGACATCCGCAGACGGTGCGGCTGCAGGCGCAGCGGCATCAGCAGGCGGGAATGGTGCAGTCTGCGGTGTAGCGCCGAGACCAGCATCACCGGCAGCAGGAACAGCTGCTGTAGGATCATAGGGGGCCACCTTCCACGCACGGATCTGATTGTACCAACGGCCATTGTACTCGCGGGCATCAATATCAAGGCTCACGGTCAGCTGCTGCCCTAATTGAATATTGAACTGAGCTATACGGTCAGAGCCAAAGACCTCGAAAGCACACTTCTTGGGGAACTGTTCCATCGTCTCAAGCAAATAAGTTGCTACTTTCCACTCGTTGCCAGAGCGCTGTGAGACTCCACCACGCTCAGGCAGAACCTGAATAATTTTTCCTGAAATTTCCATAATATATTAATGTGAATATTGAAATATCTAGTCTATTTTTGGTCGTTAAACAAGTCCTTATTAAGGAGCTTTTCAACATCCCTTTTCGGAAAAGCGATGCAAATATAGTCCTTTCTCCGCGACTTTCACTAATTTTAAGCAGTTTTTTTTGCCAGTGTGCGCAAAAGTTCCTAAATTTGCTCGATTTTAGTCAAGGAAAAGACAAAGAAACAATCAAAATATACAAGGCTCTATGAAAATTAAAGTTTCCAGTGCGGCCCTCTTCAGCCGACTAACCTCTATCAACCGCGTGCTTAACAGCAAGAACTCCTTCCCCATCCTCGACTGCTACCTCTTCGAGACACAGGGACAGACAATGACTGTCACAGCCTCCGACAGCGAGACAACACTCGTCACCACCGTGGAACTCATTGAAAGCGACACCGATGCACGCTTCTGTATCAAGGCAAAGACTATCCAGGATTCCCTGAAGGAGATTTCCGACCAGCCCGTCACTTTCGACATTAACCTTGACACCATGGAGATTCGCGGCAAATACCAGAATGGTAAATTCAACATTGTTGGTGAACGAGCTGACGAGTACCCCGCGCCACACGCCTTAGACGGTGATACAGTTGTTCATAATATTGCACAAAGCACACTGCTGAGCGGCATAAACCACACTATTTTTGCTACTGCTGACGATGAGATTCGTCCCGTCATGACTGGTGTTTACTTCGACTTCACACCTGACAGCCTCATCTTTGTGGGCACTGACGGCCGCAAGCTCGTCCGCATGACGGACAACACTGTCAAGAGCGAGCAACAAGTTGGTTTTATTCTTCCTAAGAAACCTGCCAACATACTCAAGAGCCTCTTGCAGAAAGCCGATGCCCCCGCAGAACTGTCCTTCAATGAAAAGATGGCATGCGTCAAGACGCCTGAGTTTGTCCTCACCTGCCGTCTTATCGACGGACGCTATCCCAACTACAACAGCGTTATTCCACAGAACAACCCCTACAAGGCAACTATCGACCGCGCAGCCCTGATTTCCACGCTCAAGCGAGTGCTGGTGTTCAGCAGCCAGAGCAGCGCACAGGTAAAACTGTCATTTAAGGACAACTCACTCACAGTCAGCGGACAAGACATTGACTATAGTACAAGTGCTGAAGAGCGTATCATGTGCGAATACGACTCGCCGACCATCAACATCGGATTTAAGGGCACTCTGTTGCTGGACATATTAGGCAACCTCGATGGCTCTGAAGTGGTCTTCCAACTCGCTGACCCCGGTCGCGCTGGAATCATCACCCCTGCCGAGCAAAAAGATGGCGAGGATATCCTAATGCTTCTCATGCCTATGATGCTCAACGATTAACGCCACGACAGCAACATGAAGCTGAACTTAGATTATCCCATCGTATTCTTCGACCTCGAAACGACAGGCGTCGATATTGTCAAGGATCGCATTGTAGAGATCTGCCTCCTGAAAGTGTTCCCCAACGGCAATGAAGAGGCCAAGACAATGCGAATCAACCCAGGCATCCATATTCCCAAGGAGGCATCCGAGGTGCATGGAATCTATGACCAGGACGTCGCTGACTGTCCAACGTTTGCTGAAGCCGCACCCGGCATCTGGGAGTTCATCAAAGGATGCGACCTCGGAGGCTTCAACTCCAACCACTTCGACATACCGATGCTGGCTGAGGAGTTCCTACGGGCCGGCGTCAAGGCTGACCTCAGCAAATGCCGTCGCGTTGATGTTCAGAACATTTACCACAAACTGGAACGACGCACACTTATCGCCGCCTACAAGTTCTACTGCCATAAGAATCTCGAGGACGCTCACTCTGCTTTGGCCGACACTCGTGCCACCTACGAGGTTCTCTGCGCACAACTCGACTACTACCCTGAAACGCTGCAGAACAATATTGACTTCCTCGCTGACTATTCTCAGATGAATCGCAACGTCGATTTCTCAGGACGGATAATCAAAGATGACAAAGGCGTAGAGCTCTTTAACTTCGGTAAGTACAAAGGGATGCCTGTGGCAGATGTCCTTCGCCGCGACCCTGGATACTTCAGCTGGATGATGCAGGGCGATTTCACATTAAATACCAAACAGGTCCTCACCGAGATTGCCCTTCGCAGCAAGAGTACTAAATAAACCCATTTCCTTCATGAACATCGTTTTAGGAATCACAGGAAGCATCGCAGCCTACAAGGCCTGCACTCTCATCCGTCAGTTCGTCAAGCTGGGGCATGAAGTGCAAGTGGTTATTACTCCCGCAGGCAAGGAGTTCATCACTCCTATCACCCTCTCGGCTTTGACCTCCAAGCCTGTCATCAGTGATTTCTTCTCACAGCGCGACGGCACCTGGCATAGCCACGTGGCATTGGGGATATGGGCTGATGCAATGGTGATTGCACCTGCCACGTCCTCTACTATAGGAAAGATGGCTCACGGCATCGCTGATAATATGCTAATCACCACCTATCTGTCCATGAAAGCTCCCGTGTTTGTTGCACCTGCCATGGATCTGGATATGTGGAAGCATCAAGCTACGCAGGAAAACCTCCATCTGCTGCGTCAACGGGGCGTTACCATTATTGAGCCAACAAGCGGGGAACTGGCAAGTCACTTAGTTGGCAAAGGCCGAATGGAGGAACCAGAGGAAATTGCTCGGCAGGTGCTCGAAGCACTGGAAAGAAAAACCGTTCATGAAGCGAAAGCTCAAGAATGGGTTGGTCGTCGCATTCTAATCACCGCAGGACCAACCTACGAACGCATTGACCCTGTGCGATTCATCGGCAACTATTCAAGTGGCAAGATGGGATTTGCCCTGGCTGAGGAGTGTGCCCGCCGAGGAGCACAGGTGGAACTCGTCTGCGGCCCGGTACAACGCACCACACAAGTTCCCAATATCACCATCACCCGCGTAGAGAGCGCTCAACAGATGTGGGAAGCAGCCAGCAAGGTGTTCCCAGCAACTGATGCTGGCATTCTCTGTGCCGCCGTGGCTGATTTCACTCCAGACACCGTAGCCAACACGAAAATCAAGCGAGAGGGGGACGACCTCAATCTTCGCCTGAAACCTACACGCGACATTGCCAAAGGTTTGGGAGAGATGAAACAGAGCCATCAACGCCTCGTGGGCTTTGCCCTTGAGACTAATGACGAAATGACTCATGCCAAGGAAAAACTTGCCCGCAAGAACTTCGACTTCATCGTTCTCAATTCTTTGCAGGACGAGGGTGCCGGTTTCCAACACGATACCAATAAAATCACCATCGTCACGCCCAACGAGATAATACCCTACCCGCTCAAGTCAAAGACCGAGGTGGCCGCCGACATCATCGACCAACTTGCGAACATCTTACCAAATTGATTCACGACTGCCATGCGCCATCTGTTTTCGATACTTTTCATCCTATTATCCACCTGTGCTATGCAAGCTCAGGAGTTGAATGCAAAGGTCAGTATTAACCGGCAACAGGTGTCAAATACCAAGTCCAGCGTGTTTGATGCGCTGGAAAACTCCATTACACGCTTTCTCAATGAGCGCCAATGGACAGAGATGGAGTTCCGCGAAGTAGAACGAATACAGTGTTCCTTTAACATCACCATCAACACCTATAGCGAAACCGATAACTCGTTCACAGGGAGCCTATTAGTTGCCAGTAGCCGTCCTGTGTGGGGCTCTGCCTACACCACGACGGTCTTCAATATGAACGACAAGGACTTTAACTTCAATTTCCAGGAATTCGACCAGCTTGAGTGGCATCCGGAACAGGTGGACAACAACCTCACAGCAATGCTGGCCTATTGGGCTTATGTTATTATTGGGTTGGATATGGACTCCATGGCTCCGATGGGTGGAACGGCAATTCTTCAAATGGCACAGGACATCTGCAACAATGCAGAAAGTTTGGGATTTCCTGGCTGGAAAGCATTCGATGACACCAAAAACCGTTATGCCATCATCAATGACTATCTTGATGGGGCCATGGAACCTCTGCGCCAGATGCAGTACAACTACTACCGTAAGGGACTGGATCAGATGAGCGAGAACATCGAAGAGGGGCGGAAAGCTACTGCCGAAGCTATCACACTGCTGAAGGAAGCACGTGATAATAAGACCCTCAGTTCTTTGCCGCAAATCTTTACGGATTTCAAACGCGACGAGTTTGTCAGCATTTTCAGTGGACAAGGAACTCCGAAGGAACGTCAGGACATTTATGATATCCTTTTCCGAATTAACCCTTCGCAAAACAACCACTGGGAAAAAATCAAATAGGTCGAAAGATAAAACAAGACAATTGCTACAATCACTATCCATACAGAACTACGCTCTTATTGCTGAGCTGGACATCCGCTTTTATCGCGGATTTTCCGTGATTACAGGCGAGACTGGTGCCGGTAAAAGTATCATTCTCGGAGCTATCGGCCTGCTGTTAGGACAACGGGCTGAATCAAGAATGATTAAGAATGGAGCAAACCGCTGCATCATCGAAGCCGAATTTGACCTCACCGACTGCGGGATGGATGACTTCTTCAATGAAAACGAGTTTGACTTCGACGGGCACACATGCATTATACGTCGCGAGTTCACGACTGCAGGCAAAAGTCGCGCTTTCATCAACGATACGCCCTCACAAGTAACCCAACTTCGCGAACTTGGCAACAGGCTCATTGATATTCATTCACAACATCAAAACCTTTTGCTCGCACAAGAGGATTTTCAACTGCAGGTCGTTGACATCATGGCTCATGCACAGCAACAGTTTCAGGCTTACAGTGCGTGCTATGACGCCTACAGCAACGCCTGTCAAGCATTGGAGACAGCCGAAAAAGCCCTTGCCAACGGGCTGAAGGACGAAGAATATATCCGATTCCAACTGGAACAGCTCGAGGAACTCGGCCTTCAAGAAGGCCGTCAGGAAGAGATGGAACAGGAAGCTAGGACGCTCACCCATGCCGAAGAGATTCGGACAGCCCTCTGGGATGCTGAGCAACTGTTGCAAGGAACTGACGACGAGTCAATGAGTGTACTGGATGCGCTTCACCGCGCTGAGCATAGTCTGTCCTCCATCAGCCAGTTGCTGCCAGATGCAGAGAACCTTGTAGAGCGCCTCAACAGCTGCCAAATTGAGCTCAAGGACATTGCCTACGAACTTAGTTCCCAAGCAGCAAATGTTGAACTTAACCCCAAAAGACTGGATTTTGTCAACGACTGGCTTAGCAATCTCTATGGCGCGATGCAGAAGCACCACGTACAAACCGAGCAGGAGCTCATTTCTCTTGCTGACGATTTCAGAAAAAAACTCAGCCTCATAGACAACAGCGAAGAACATATCCAGCAGCTGCGCCAACTGCGTGAAGCCTCCTATCAGGAACTCCTCCAGCAGGGCCGGAAACTTACCATCCTTCGCGAAAAAGCAGCCAGGAACGTGGAGAAGGAGATGCACACGCACCTCGCGCCACTTGGCATCCCCAACGTACAGTTCCGCGTGGAGGTAAACAGCCGTCCTGAGCCGTCGCCTAAAGGCTTAGATCAAGTGCGTTTCCTGTTCTGCGCCAATAAGAACGGGAAACTTCAGGAATTAGCCAGTGTAGCCTCCGGCGGCGAAATTGCACGTGTTATGCTTTCGCTGAAAGCTATGATCAGCAAGACTGTCAAACAACCCACCATCATCTTTGACGAGATTGACACTGGTGTCAGCGGCAGCATAGCTGAACGGATGGCTGAGATGATGTGCGAAATGGGAGACGATGGCCGGCAAGTCATCTCCATCACTCACCTACCCCAAATTGCAGCCATGGGTAGCCATCACTACAGAGTTTATAAACTCGACGATGAAGAAGGAACCACTAGCCATATCCAACAACTCGCAGAGGATGAACGTGTCACGGAAATCGCCCACATGCTGAGCGGTAGTCAACTCACGCCTGCTGCCATAGAGAATGCCAAGGCTCTACTCGTTCACTCTCACAACGCTTCATAGAATCTGATGAGACTCCGAATCCTATACACACTGTTACTCTTGACCGCAGTCCTGTACGCTTCTGCACAGCCTAAATGGTTCAAGAAGGCTCGCAAAGCACAAATCAATCTGATTACCTACGATACCAAAGACCAACTGCTTCACGCCACGAATGGTTTCTTTATTGATAATCAAGGGACAGCGCTCACCGACTACCACTCCTTCCGCGGTGCCGCTCGCGCTGTTGCCATCGACGAGGCAGGCAAGGAATGGCCTGTCAGCTGCATCGCCGGGGCCAGCTCGCTCTACGATGTGCTGAAGATTAAGGTCAACATACCCAAAAACTCTGCGCTCCCCATCGCCAACACTCATGCCACAAAAGGAGAGGAGGTTCACGTTATGCCCTATCTCTCCAACAAAGCGGGCCTAACAACTCCAGCCCCTATTTCTGACATCTCTACGTTTAACGGTGACTACAACTATTACACCCTCCTGCTTCAATTGAATGAGAAATCCGCGTCATGTCCTGTCATGAATCAGGAAGGCGAGGTCCTCGCCCTTGCGCAGATGCCCGCTAATCCTGCAGATGCCAAGAGCTATGCCGTATCTGCCGCCTATGCTCAAAGCCTCGCTACCAATGCTCTTTCGGCCAGCGACTCCGACTATCGCGACATTCTAATCCGTAAAGCCCTGCCGGCGGACCCGACTCAAGCACATAGCTTCATCTTCCTACTTGGAACACGCGACACCGCCACCTATGCCACCTATGTTGATGACTACATTACCCTCTTCCCTTCTGAACCCAACGGCTACACCATGAAAGCTGATCTCCTGACCGCCCAAGGCCGCTACGCGGAGGCTGAGGCCACGTGGGATACCGGCATCCGCGTCACAGGCAAGGAGGACGAGCTACGCTATGCCCGCGCCGCTGCAATATTCCACCTTGCACAGGCAACCAATAAGATGCCTGAAGGTTGGAGCCTCGAACGGGCAATGCAGGATGCTAAAGCAGCACAGTCAATTAATAATCAGCCATTATATGCCGCTTTAGTTGCACAATTACTTTATGCTCAGAAACAATATGCCGAGGCGTGCAAGCACTTTCTGGCGCTCAACCATACGAATTTCCGCTCAGCCGATAATTTCCTCTATGCGGCGCAATGTCAGCAGATGCTCCGCGACACAACAGCTGTGCTGGCGCTTCAGGATAGCGCTGTGGCTTGCTTTACCAAGCCCTACGTCAAGGCCGCAGCTCCAGCCCTGCTCATGCGCGCCAACACCCTTATCAGTCTCCAGCGCTACCGCGAAGCCGTCATCGACCTCAACGACTACGAACATCTGAAATCCAAGGAGCTCACAGCTAACTTCTATTACCAGCGTGAGCAGGCTGAGATGCGTTGCAGAATGTACCAACAGGCGCTCTCCGACATGGAGCAAGCCACACGTATGGAACCAGCCGAACCGCTCTTCCAAGCTGAGCTAGCCGCCATCAATTACCGCTTCGGACAATTCGAGGAAGCCATCGCTGCTGCCCGCACGGCCATCGCCCTCGATAGCCAGTTTGCCGATGCCTATCGCATCCTCGGTCTCAGCCTCCGAGGTCAAGGCAAAGAGCAGGAAGCACGATCCGCACTACAACAGGCCATTGACCTCGGCGATGAAGTGGCCTCACAACTCCTTACTCCATGAAACTGTCTCTGCTCGTCATAGGAAAGACCACCGACCGCCACGTAGAGACGCTCATAGAGAACTATGCCCAGCGCCTCGGACATTACGTGCCGTTCAGCATGGACGTGATTCCTGAACTGCGCAACACCAAGGCGCTGACAGCCGAACAGCAGAAAGCTCAGGAAGCCGAGTTGATCAAAAAACAGTTGCAGACAGGCGACCACGTGGTATTGCTCGATGAACACGGCGTCGAACGTCGGAGCATAGAGTTCGCTAGCTGGCTGCAGAAACGCATGAACACCGGTGCCCGACGCATTGTGTTCATCGTGGGAGGTCCCTACGGCTTTGACCCATCCATACACAAGCTGGCCAAGGAAGAAATCTCGCTCTCGCAGATGACCTTTTCCCACCAACTCATCCGCGTCCTCTTCGTGGAACAGCTCTACCGCGCCCACACCATCCTACGGGGCGAGCCCTACCACCATGAGTGAATGAGTAATGAAAATAATGAAAAATATTAAGTCCATCTATGAAGAATAAAACTGGTGCCGAATACGCCGCATCGAAATATAGCGAGCACATCGTTCGTGAGGAAACTACACTGATGGAATTCCTGCTCAAGGAATTGAGTGGCATCTCACGAAACCGAGCCAAGGATATCCTCGTCGGCCACGGGATCACCGTGGACCGCAGAAACACCACCCGTTTCGACGAGCCGTTACACCCCGGTCAGGTTGTTCGCGTGAGCAAGCACAAACGTTCCAACATGCTTCTGAACAAATACGTGAAGATTGTTTATGAGGACAAGGACCTTATCGTCATAGAGAAGAACGAGGGCATCCTTTCTATGCCAGCCACAGCCAAACAATATTCTGCCAAGCAGGTACTCGACGAGTATTTCCAGAAGCGCCATTTCAAGTGCACCGCCCACACCGTCCACCGTCTCGACCGTGAAACCAGCGGCCTGATGATGTACGCCAAGAACCGTGAGATTGCACAGATTCTCGAAGACAACTGGCACGATATTGTCTTTGACCGTCGTTACGTGGCTGTCGTAAGTGGTCAAATGGAGCGCGAAGGCGGCACCATTGAGTCATGGCTCAAAGACAATAAGGCTTACATCACCTATTCCTCGCCCGAAGACCCCGGCGGCGGAAAATACTCCATCACCCACTACCACACTCTCAAGACAACTCCACGCTGCTCGCTCGTGGAACTGAAGCTGGAGACGGGCCGTAAGAACCAAATCCGCGTACACATGCAGGATATCGGCCACCCCGTGCTCGGAGATCGCAAGTACGGCGACGGCAACGACCCTATCGGACGCCTCTGCCTCCATGCTTACCGCCTTGATTTCTACCATCCCCGCACGGGTGAAGTAATGAACTTTGAGACTCCGTTCCCTCGTGAATTCATGAAGTTCTTTACAACAAACAATGAAATAACAGAATAACATATCATATCATCATTGAACCAACATGAAAAAGATTTTTCTTTCCGCAGCTATTGTGGCTGCAGCAATTAGTTTCACGGCCTGTGGTCCAGGCACCACAAGCACAACTACATCTTCCACCTCCAATAGTGCAGGCACAGACCTCGCAACGGCAGGTTCAAGCATCCTCGGGAACCTTCTCGGAAGCATTCTCAGCAATACACTGACAGAGCAAAGCTTCGTTGGAACTTGGACCTATCAAGCGCCCCAAGTGCGCTTTGAAAGTGAGAATCTGTTGGCAAAGGCTGGCGGTGCAGTTGTGGCCGGTTCTATCGAGCAGAAGCTTGACACCTATCTTGCCAAGATCGGCATCACAAAAGGAGTAACCAGCTTCACCTTCAAAGAGGATAAGACGTTCCTCATTGTAACTAACAGCAAAACCGTTGCTTCAGGAACATATACTTACGACCGTTCATCCAAGGTTCTGAATCTGACCAGCACTCTCGGACTGATGAGCCAGAATTGCATTGTCGGAATGGATGGCACAAACCTCTGTCTTCTCTACGACGCTGACAAGCTTCTCACCATCATGAATACTGTTGGCGCGACCCTTGGTAAAACAAATTCCACCCTTGGTAATATATCTGGTATATTGGGCCAGAACTACACAGGAATGAAAGTAGGTTTCAGTCTGAGTAAGTAATGGACGCTGAATCCGTCATCATCACTCGCGAGGGACCCGTCAAGCGCTACTGTCAGACATTAGACCTCAAGGACGACCCTGCACTTATTGAGCGCTATCGCTACTACCACAGTCCAGAAGGCTGCTGGCCTGAAATCCGCGAGGGTATTCGTGCTGTGGGCATCTTAGAGATGGACATTTACATCATTGGGAACCGCCTCTTCATGATTGTGGAGACCCCGCTCGATTTCGACTGGGGAACAGCTATGCAACGTCTCGCATCATTACCTCGTCAGAGGGAGTGGGAGGCGTTCGTCTCCAGGTTCCAGCAATGTGCCTCCTCAGACACCTCTGACCAGAAATGGCAGATGATGCAACGGATGTTCACACTGAATCCCTGACATTTTCAGCAAAGTGCAATAAAAAACGAACCTTTGTTTCAGTTCTTGAACAAAGGTTCGTTTTTTATTCGATGACTCACTAACCGCCAAAGTTATCAAAGCGAATCATATCATCTTCAACGCCGAGCGAATGCAAGAGGTCGAGGACAGTCTTGGCCATCATTGGGGGACCGCAGAGGTAGTACTCACAATCCTCGGGAGCCTCGTGAGCCTTAAGGTAGGTGTCACCCATCACTGGAGCAACGAAGCCCGGTGTGTATTTGATACCGGCCGCATCTGCCTTGGGATCGGGACGGTCGAGAGCGAGGTGGAAGTGGAAGTTGGGGAAGTCTTTTTCCAACTGCAGGAAGTCATCGAGGAAGGGAATCTCCTCAAGTGCACGCGCACCATAGAAATAATGCATCGGGCGCTTACGGTCCTCATCCTTGACTCCGTGGCCTTTGAGCATGTGCATAATCTGAGCACGCAGGGGAGCCATACCGGCACCGCCGCCAACCCAAATCATCTCACGACCTGTACCATACTGAGGACGGAATTCGCCATAGGGGCCGCTCATGATAACCTTGTCACCAGGTTTCAGTGAGAAAATGTAGCTGGAAGCGATACCAGGGTTAACATCCATGAAGCCTGGACCCTGCTCCTTCGGCTTGAAGGGAGGCGTAGCGATACGAACGTTGAGGGTGATGATGTCGCCTTCATCGGGATAGTTAGCCATGGAATAAGCACGGATAGTCTCCTCGGGGTTCTTACACTTGAGCGGGAACAGACCGAACTTCTCCCATGCAGGGAGATATGTATCACCAATGAGGGACTTGTCGAAGTCCTTGTCATAGTCGATACAATCGAATTTGGGTATTCGAATCTGGGCATAAGAGCCTGGCTCGAAGTCCATGTGCTCGCCCGGCGGGAGAGCCACTTTGTACTCCTTGATAAAGGTAGCCACGTTCTTGTTACCAATGACGGTGCACTCCCATTCCTTAACGCCGAGGACACTGTCGGGCACTTGGATACCAAGGTCACCTTTGACCTTGCACTGGCAACCGAGGCGCCAGTGATCCTTCTGTTCCTTACGGGTAAAGTGACCCTTCTCAGAATCGAGAATCTCGCCACCACCTTCTGTAACTTGACATTTGCACTGGCCGCAAGAGCCCTTGCCACCGCAGGCACTGGGAAGATATATCCCCTCAGCAGCCAAGGTGGAGAGCAGGCTCGCGCCCTGCGGAACGGACAAGGTGTCCTTGCCGTTCATTGTAATAGTGACATTACCGCTCGGTGAGAGGTAAGCCTTTGCGACAAGCAAAATGATGACCAACGCGATAATCATCACGAGGAAGACCACAATGCTTGTTAAGATTAGTGATGTATTCATTTTTCTTTTTAGTTGACGAGTTATTAGTTGACGAGTTGACGAGTTATTGGTTGACGAGTTGACGAGTTATTAGTTGACGAGTTATTTGACTTAGTGTCGAGTCTGGGATAGTACCAACTTGTTTACTTGTCTACTGGTTTACTTGTCTACTGGTCAACTTGTCTACTTTAGAGATTTAATCCACTGAAACACATGAAGGCCATAGCCATCAGACCGACGGTAATAAATGTGATGCCAAGACCCTGAAGAGGACGTGGCACATCGGTGTAGGCCATCTTCTCGCGAATGGCAGCCAGGCAAGTGATGGCGAGCAGCCAACCAATACCGGAACCGAGGGCGTATGCTACGGCGTCCCAAACACCTGTGATGGCCTGGGAGTTAGTGTCTGGCATCGTGATGCGCTGTTGCATAAATAGCGAGGCACCCATGATAGCGCAGTTCACAGCTATCAAGGGGAGGAAGATACCGAGGGCGGCATACAGCGAGGGGCTGAAACGCTCGACAATCATCTCCACCAACTGCACGATAGCTGCAATCACGGCTATGAAGAGGATAAATGACAGGAAACTTAGGTCAACGCCCTCAACCAGACAGTTCGGGCCAAGGACATAGACTTGTAACAGGTAATCCACAGGAACGGTGATGAGCAGCACAAAGGTGACCGCCACGCCGAGCCCGAGGGCAGTCTTCACGGTCTTGGACACAGCCAGATAAGAGCACATGCCAAGGAAGAACGCGAAGATCATATTGTCCACAAAAATGGAGCGGACAAATAAGCTTAATAGATGTTCCATAATTCTTTGTTTTAATTCATAATTATCAATTCATAATTCACAATTAGTACGCCGTTCCGGCGTTTAAGGTCAAACGTCGGGAGTTCACCGCGCAGCCAATTATGAATTTTGAATTATGCATTGTGAATTAGACTAAATCTTTGTTATACGCTCTGTGTGCCCAGATGACACAACCTACTATGATGAGAGACATAGCTGGCATGGTCATCATACCATTGTTCACATAGCCATGCTCATAACACCAGTCGGGAACGATCTGGATGTTGAGCAACGTGCCGGAGCCGAGGAGCTCACGGCAAAAGCCGACAATGATGAGGATAATAGCATAACCTATACCGTTACCTATTCCATCAAGGAACGAAGGCCAGGGCTTGTTCATCATGGCGAATGCCTCAAGGCGTCCCATGAGAATACAGTTGGTTATGATTAGACCCACATAAACAGAAAGTTGAACACTCACGTCGTAGGCGAAAGCCTTGAGGACCTGACTGACAATGGTCACCAATGCAGCCACAACGACCAGTTGCACGATAATTCGGATGCGGTTGGGGATTGTGTTGCGCAGGAGAGAGATAATTAAGTTGGAGAAAGCAGTGATGATGGTCACGGAGAGGCCCATCACGATGGCAGGCTCAAGCTTTGCCGTAACTGCCAAGGCCGAACAGATACCGAGGACCTGCATCACCACGGGGTTATTCAGGTTCAGCGGATTGATCAGCGCTTCCTTATTTGCTTTAGAAAATAATGTACTCATAATAAGAGACCCACCTTCAGTCCCTCTCTGTCATGGAGGGTGAGGAATTGATGTGACTACTGGAAGGTTTGTAGGGTCATTCTTTTAATGATTAATGATTAATTAGGGTCAGTTACTTGCAGCAAGCTTTATCACCATCGCAACTGGGCTTCCCACAGGAACCGCTTTTGTCACACTGGCCGCTCTTGCAGCATTCGTTGCCACTCTTGCAGGGTGATGAATCCTTCTCGGGACAGCCGCCACATTCTTGCTGAGCCTTGGCGCAGCCTTCATGCTTCTTCTCACAGGGTGTCATCTTCTCGCAGCAGGTGCAAGGGCATTCCTCGCGTGCACAGCATTGAGCTTCGTCAGCGCAGTTGCAGGCTTCGTTGCCGCAGCTGCCATCCTTGCATGCGCAGAGCTTTTTCTGAGCGCAGGTGCAGTCTGCTTTGTTACAGCATTTTTCAGCGTGCTTACATCCTTCTTGACGACCACAGCCTCCAGCGGGCTTACCACCGCCAAGTGCATCAACATATTGTTGAATGCCACTGAGCAGCATCTCGCCAACACCTTTAGAGGTTAACGTAGCACCGGTGACACCATCGACCTCGGTCTCAGCCTTGCTTTCGCCTTGTTTGACCACGGTCAAAGCGACCTTGCCATCCTGACCCATTACGGGACGACCAATGAATTGGCTCTGGAAGGGTTCGTCTTTAATGAGAGCTCCAAGGCCAGCGGTCTCGCTCTCATGATTGAAGAAAGCACCAAGCACCTTCTGGCAATCGGGAGTCACGGCTACGTAGCCCCAGATACCGCCCCACAGGCCACGGCCCTTCAGAGGCAGCACATAAGCGTCTTCGCCATCAGCGGTTTTTGCCATATATACAGGATACTTCTCGCCAATCTCCTTCGTGTCAACATCGAAGGCATCTGCACCGTCTATCTTCTGACCATCGGGTGTGAGAACGAATGTTTCTTGAATCAATTCATTGTACTTAGCTTCCACATCGCTCTTGGCAATACCACGAACGTTGAGTGAAGCCAGAATCTGTGTGCGTTTGTCAATTGCCACGTTGGCATCCTGAGCAGGCTTCAAAGCACTGCTGACGAAGGCCAACAGGAAAGCAACAATCACTACCATCACTGCTGCATAGCAGATGGTGTATACATTACTATTAGTGTTTATGCCCTTTGATTTCACTTCTTTGAGATGAGAAGTGTCAGCGCCGCAGATAGGGCACTTGTCGGGCATGGATGCGGCTTCGAACGTCTGACCGCACTGACTGCATATAAATTTCTTTGCCATATCTGTAACTATTTGATTGCACGTTTTGCGCGACGACTGATATTACGGCTGACGAAGCAGTAGTCGATCAGCGGTGCGAAGAGGTTCATCAGCAGGATGGCAAGCATCATACCCTCGGGATAACCGGGGTTGAGGACACGCACCGTCACAGCGACGAAGCCAATCAGGAAACCGTAAATCCACTTACCACCCTCCGTGCGAGCGCTGGTAACAGGGTCGGTAGCCATGAAGACAGCGCCGAAGCAGAAACCACCAAGCACGATGTGCTGGCAGGCGTCTAGAGTTGACAGACCTAACGCATTGTAGCACCAGCCCGTCAGAGCACCGCCAACAAAGACACTCAGCATCGTCTTCCATGAAGCGACGCCCGTCCACAGCAGCAAGCAAGCGCCAAGGGCAATGGCTATGACACTCGTCTCACCGATAGATCCGGGAATCAGGCCAATCACCTGGTCGCAGAAACTCGTGGTAGGAGCTGTGAGTCCAGCTGCGATTTCTCCCAAAGGTGTAGCCGCAGAGAAGGTGTCGGGCACATCGAAGCCCAGGCCCCAGATTGCATTCTGAGCCACCCATACAGTGTCGTCACCTGTCATGCTGGAGGGATAAGAGAAAAAAAGGAACGCGCGCGTGATAAGGGCTACGTTGAAAATGTTCATGCCAGTGCCGCCGAAAATCTCCTTGGCGAAGATGACGGAGAAGGCAACAGCAATTGCGAGCATCCACAGCGGTGTGTTCACGGGCACAATCATCGGGATGATAATACCACTGACGAGGAATCCTTCCTGAATCTCCTCATTCTTCCACTGTGCCACAGTGAACTCAATGCCCAAGCCCACCACATAGCTGACAATCAGCTTGGGCAGTACAGCCAGGAAGCCGAAGAAGAACATCCCCCAGAAAGTGGCATTCTCCAGTTGACCGGCAGCGAGCGCATTCTGATAACCTACGTTATACATACCGAAGAGCAACGCAGGCACAAGCGCGATGACCACAAGCGACATGATACGCTTGCTGTCGATGGCATCATGGATGTGTGTTCCGCCAACACGTGCCGTAGTGTTGGGCACGAAAGCGAACGTCTCGAAGCCATCATAAAGCGAACGGAAGGCATGCAACTTACCACCCTCCTCGAAGTTCGGCTTTATCTTGTCGAAATATTTTCTTAAACTGTTCATAATAACTGATGTTTAATTCACAATTCATAATTCACAATTCACAATTAGTACGCCTTGAAGGCGTTTGGGTTTTCACCGCGCAGCCAATTATGAATTTTGAATTGTGCATTGTGAATTGATTACATGTTTTCCTTGCGCAGGATATCCAAACCCTCACGCACTATACGCTGCAATTCAAGCTTGGAGCTATCCACGAACTCAGCAATGGCGAAGTCCTCAGGAGCCACTTCGTAGATGCCGAGTGCTTCTTGACGGTCGATATCGCCAGCGATGATGGCTTTCACAAGATAGCCTGCATAGATATCCATCGGGAAAACGCGGTCATACTCGCCGGACATAATCATGTGACGCTCACCACCTTTGATGCGGGCATCGAGTGTGTACTCAGCCTTCTTGGGACGCAGCCAGCTGAAATAGCTGCGACTGGTGCTGAACTCTTTGAAGCGGGGAGCTATCCAACCGAGCATCTCATAGACGTCGTCACCCTCGGGAATCACGGTAACTTCGGTCGCATGAGCTGCGAGCCAGCCGTTCTTCGAAGTCTTCACGCCCACCATAGGATTACCATTGATAATACGAAGGCTCTTCTGCTCATCAATCTGACCTGCAAGGAGTGCAGCAAGAGATTGTCCAATGAGAATCTTGGCGTACTTGGGAGCCTTGACTTCGGAGCCTGCGACAGCAATGGTACGGGTGAAATCCACTTTACCCGTCAACACAAGGCGACCGATGAAGATAACCTCCTCTGCACCGAGTGTCCAGACGACCTCACCCTTGTTGATCGGATCCACATGGTTGATTTGCACGCCAACGTTTCCGGCAGGAGCAGGACCGTCAAAGAAAGTGATGGTACAGTCCTTAGCACCGGTCAGGGCATCAGCCTTCTGACTGCAGCTGACGCCGAGGTTCACCTTGGCAATCTTGCTGAGCAGTGAGAGGCCAGCCTGCCACTCCTTCTCCTGTCCCTTTAGGACATACTCGAAGTCGGCAGCCAAAGGCATACTGTTGAACGCGCTGATGAAAATTGCCTTGGGCTTGTCCTCTGGATTCGCCACCACGTCATAGGGACGCTGGCGGAAGAAACCGAACAAGCCGCTTTCAAGAAGTAGTTTCAGCGGGTCCTTCTCTGAGAAAGAGACAGCTGTCTGCTTACCGTCGGCATCTACGCGAACGCTCATCACCTTACGGCGTTCACCGCGCTCCACGAGAGCCACGGTTCCACTGACAGGCGAAACGAACTTCACTTCGGGATGATTCTTGTCAACAAACAAGGCATCCCCGACCTTGACGGTGTCACCTTCCTTGACTACAACCTTGGGTTTCATGCCATAGAAATCATCGGGAACCAGAGCGAACTGTCCCTCGACTTTCGTTTGCATTGTTTCCAAGTTTGCCTTGCCCTTCAGGTTCACGTCGAGGCCTTTGCGTAACTTGATTACATTTGCCATATAAAAAGTGTTATAAAAATGGATTTAGCTAAAATCTGCGCAAAATTAAAGAAAAAAGGACAACAAACGTGCATAAATGGGCAACAATTTTGCCTACGATGTAAAAAAACACTACTTTTGCTCTCTGAAAATGCTATAGCACCATCAAAAAGCTTGGTTATATTGTCCGATTCCTGGTAGTATTTGTCATAGCTCTCTACCTGGGACTGCTCCTTTTCACGGCCCTACCCGGTTCACAGCGCTGGACGGCTGAGAAAGTTGCTTTGTGGCTATCCGATGAGTGGCAGACGAACGTACACATCGGTAAGGTGCGCATAGGACTTTTCAATCGAGTGGTGATTGACGACCTCTTAGTGACTGATCAGGAAGCCGACACTATGCTGTCAGCTACTCGCCTCAGCGTAACAATGGATCCCAGGCAGCTCTTGAATGGAAGCGTACGTATCGGAAACATACAACTCTTCGGGTACGACGTTCGTCTGCACCGACCACAATCAGACCGCCCTTACAACTTCCAATTCCTCGTCGATTATTTTGCCAGCGAGGACACCACCAGCGCTCCCATAGATTTAAGCATTAACAGCATTCTCATTCGACGTGGTTCTATCTCTCACCATCTCGACTACGAGCCACGTCAAGAGCATTTCACGCCCGCCCATTTCAAGCTCGAAGGGTTTGGACTTCGAGGTCAAATAAACTATTTAACAGAAGATTCTATTTCTTTTTCTTTCAATAGCTTAAATCTTAAAGATTCATCTAAGGATTTAATCGTTAAAGATGGAGAAGCCGCCTTCAGGACTACACCTTACGAGACCCAGCTCTCCAACGTCAACATCCTGTTGGAGAACTCTGAAATTGCCATTCCCTCCATACACTTAAAAGGCTCTATTTCCGATTGGCTAACAGCTGATGCCACGGCCGATATCAACAGCCTCGTGACACCACGCGACCTGTCTGCCGTCATTCCGGCCTTCAAGAATTTCAGTCAACCCATTACCATAATCATGCACGCTGAGAAGACCGGTCATGACATCTCGTTCACTCAGCTACATGCAGACAGCGATGGACTGCGTCTGGATTCTGACGGCAACCTAACCATTGAGACATCCGATTCATCCAATAGTATTCGCATCGGAAGCGCGAAAGTGAGAGTGCAGCAACTGAACGCACAAGCGCCCTTATTGAAATATGTGTGCGAACGTCTCGCGAAGCCAGTCTCAGAAGATAGCAATCCCCTACTCTCTCCCTCCTTAGCAGAAAAACTTTCCCGTTTAGGGAACATTCATATCGAAGGAAATGCCGACTACACTTCACAGAACCAGGGAATACATGCAGACCTTCAGTTGGCAAGCACCTTGGGTGCTGTACGGCTCAATGGAGCACTCACCCGTCAGGATCTGTTCAACCTCCAAGCCAATGTTCAGGACTTCCAGCTGGCAGAACTGCTTAACGGTGAGCAACCATTCCCCGTCAAATGCCTGTCTGCTGATATCCAAGCCAAAGGAAGCCTTCGGCAGCGCCTTGTGCAGGGAACAGCGCAAGCCCACGACATTCAAGCCTTCGGCACCCTGCTCAATGGACTTGAATCGACCTTCACCATATCGCCTCAAAAGCTTGTCACCAGCACCCAGTTATCTGACGACGAATTTGGCGGACTGTTGACCACCAATATGCAGAGCACCAAGGACTTCCAGCCTACGCTTTCCGGCCTCAACGACCTGCAAGGGCAGTGCAAGTTGGAAAAGCTGTATGTGCGTCAGAAAGAGAAAACCTTCGACCTGCGACAGCTACGACTGTCCATAAACACCGACGACAACGGGAAGCATCTGCTCCTGAGCGGTGATTTCATTGATGCTCATGCTGATGGCCGCTTTCGCTACGAGCAGTTAGTTCCTATGATGCAACAGATTTTGCATCAAGCTATACCGTCGTTGGTAAGAATGCCTCATCAACAGGTTAAAGCCACCGATGGACAATTCTCATTTTCTGCCCAGCTATGGGATTGCAGCCAACTCGCAAACCTCTTTGACATTCCCATTCAACTCCAACAGTCAAGCTATGTCAAAGGTGTCGTCAATCTGCCGCGCCAATCTATGAGTTTCCATGCCCAAATTCCTCATCTGCAGTATGAATCCGAGGAATTTCAAGCTGCCGACCTAACCTTTCAGCAAGTGGGTGACAGCCTGCGAACGGCTCTTCAACTGCAGCGCATGATGGAGGAAGGTCCTGTTGAGATGGCTGTCAATGTCGAAGGTCGCAACGACCGCTATACCGCACAGATGTCCTGGGATGACCACCATCAGCCTGCTCAGCGTGGACGACTGCAAACGCTCACGCACTTCTACACCGATGATCAGAACGAGATAGGTTTCGACACGAAGGTGCAGTCTGGTCACATCGTCATCTCTGACACACTGTGGGATGTTCACGAATCGCATATCAGTTTCCACAAAGACTACGCCGACATCCGTGGATTCCAAGTCTCTCAGGAAGGGCGTCACCTTCGTATTGACGGGCGCGCGTCACGAAAGCCCAATGACATCATTCACGCTGAGCTTCGCGGCATCAATCTGGAATATGTCTTCAACCTCATCGATTTTCACGATGTGGAATTTGCTGGTCTTGCTACAGGTACCCTGCAACTCCACGACCCCTTCAACGATCCGGCAATCGACGCCCAGCTTCAAGTAAAAGATTTTGCGATGAACGAAGGACTTCTTGGCACGTTGAACGTCACAGGAGGATTCGGGCGTAAGGATGATCATGCCATAGACCTTGACGGATATATCACAGAGCCCGACCAAGGAGCCATCAGCCATGTGACAGCGCTCATCAAACCCGGTCGCGCACCCGGAAGAGGAATGGAACTGGAGGTAGAGGCTCACCACATGAATGCCTATTTCATCAACACCTTTACGGATAGTTTCTTCTCTGATGTGCAAGGTCACGCATCGGGCCACGCCTACCTGCACGGTCCCTTCAGCGAACTCGACTTGGAAGGAAACCTGACTATCGATGATGCAGCATTGACCATCGATGTGCTGAACAGCCGTTACCACCTCAAGCCTGGAGGCCAGGTACGCTTGCACGACTCCGGCATAGAGTTCAGGAACCTCATCGCCTGCGATGAGACACACGGCATAAGCAACTGGGAGAGAGACGACCACTCCGCACAGGTCAACGGCGAGCTACGCTATCGCCATTTCAAAGACATCAGCTATAATTTCGAGATGACGGCACAGGACTTCCTTGGCTACAACTTCCACGACTTCGGCGACGAACTGTTCTACGGCACCGTCTTCGGCTCCGGCAAAGTCACCCTCTCCGGAGAACCGGGGACACTGAGAGTCGGTGTACAGTGCACGCCTACTGCCGGCTCCTCCTTCACCTACAATGCCTCAGCCACTGACAGCCGTATGGACAACGCCTTCATCACATTCGTGACGCCTCAAGCCCCAATGATTGAAAAGCCCGACGTCCAACAGCAGGAATCAGAGGATAGTGATGAACCGCTGAACATCTATATCGATTTTGACATCAACGTCACACCGGCGGCACAGATGCGGCTCCTCATGGATTCCCGCACAGAAGACTACATTACTCTCTATGGCGACGGACGCATACGCGCCTCATACTACAACAAGGGACGCTTCCAGATGTATGGTACTTACCGTGTGGATCACGGCAACTACAAGTTCTCCATTCAGGAAGTTATCCGCAAGGAGTTCAGCTTCAATCCCGGGGGAACGATTGTCTTCGGCGGCAGCCCGATGAAAGCCGACCTCAATATGCAGGCTGTCTATACAGTTCCCAGTGTCTCCCTGAACGACTTAGCATCAGGGAGCAATATCTCAAATACCAATGTCCGCGTGAACTGTCTGATGAACATCGGCGGTCGCGCCGAACAGCCACAGGTAACATTCGACTTCGACATTCCGAATGTCAACGAGGACGAGAAACAGATGGTACGTTCGCTTATCTCCACCGAGGAGGAACGGAATATGCAAGTTGTCTATCTTCTCGGCATCGGACGCTTCTACTCCTATGATATCGACCCTGGTCGGAGTCAGACCAATGCCGCCATGAGCAGCCTCCTGTCCACGACCCTTTCTGGGCAAGTCAATGAGCTGTTATCCAATATGATAGGGAACGGCAATTGGAATTTCGGAACCAACCTTGCTACAGGCACACAAGGTTGGGATGAAGTCGATGTGGAGGGAATGCTCAGTGGCCGCCTGCTCAACAACCGTCTGCTCATCAACGGCACCTTCGGCTATCGCGACACGCCCATGGCCAATACCAATTTCATCGGCGATTTCGATGTCCAATGGTTGCTCACACCCTCCGGAAATGTCCGTCTGAAAGCCTACAGCGAGACCAATGACCGCTATTTCACCAAGACTGCCCTCACCACCCAAGGCATCGGCATTCAGGTGAAAAAGGACTTCAACAGCCTACGTGATTTATTCCGTCCACGTGCCAGTCAGCAATAAAAAACTAAAGAATCAATATACCCTTATGAAACGAACAACCTTATTCCTGTTCTCCTGGCTCGTTGCTTTCGCCGGCATGGCCTGCACGAACCTCATCGTCGGCAAGAAGGCATCGGCTGACGGGTCGGTGATGATCACCTACTCGTCTGATGACTATGGCTCCTACGGCTATCTCCACTTCTACCCAGCCGGACAGCACAAGCCAGGTGAGATGCGTGCGCTCTACGACTACGAGACGAACAACTATCTAGGCCAAATCCCCGAAGCACCTTATACCTATGGCGTCATTGGGCAGATCAACGATCACCAGCTCAGCATCATGGAAACGACGTTCGGCGGTCGCGAGGAACTGGTTGATTCCACGGGACTGTTTGACTACGGCTCGCTCATGTATGTCACCCTCCAACGTGCCAAGACCGCCCGCGAGGCCATCGATGTGTGGGTCAAGCTTTGCGAGACCTACGGCTACCGCAGCGAAGGCGAGAGCATCACGCTGGCCGACCCCAACGAGGTGTGGGTGCTGGAATTCGTGGGCAAAGGGCCTGGCCGCAAAGGCATCGTCTGGGTGGCACGCCGCCTGCCCGACGACTGCATCACAGGCCACGCCAACCAGGCCCGCATCACCACCTTCCCTCTCAAAGACAAGGACAACTGCCTCTATGCCAAGGATGTCATCAAGTTCGCCCGTGAAAAGGGCTATTTCTCAGGGAAGGACGCAGAGTTCTCATTCCGCGACGCCTATGCTCCTAACGACTTCAGCGGCCGACGCATTTGCGATGCCCGCGTGTGGAGTTTCTTCAACCGCCATGCCGGCGGCATGGAACGCTATCTTCCTTATATTCTCGGCAAGGAAGACGGCACCGAAGAGCTGCCCTGGTGCATCCGCCCCGAAAAGCCCGTCACGCTCAACGATCTGAAGCAGGCCATGCGCGACCACTTCGAGGGCACTCCATTGGAGATGGCCTCCGACCTCGGAGCCGGCCCCTACGAAGCCCCCTACCGTCCGACGCCCTTGTTTTTTGAAGTTGACGGTAAGAAGTACTTCAACGAACGCCCCATCTCCACCCAGCAGACAGCTGTCACCTATCTGGCACAGCTGCGTTCATGGCTACCCGATTATATAGGCGGTTTGCTTTGGGTGGGTTTCGACGATGCCAACATGGTGCCTTTCACACCTGTCTATGGCTGCTCAACGCTATGCCCTGAGCCCTATGCTGAACAGACGGCAGGCCCCTTCGACTTCTCTGTCAAGAGCGCCTACTGGTTGCAGAATGCGCTCTCGAACTTTGTCTATCCACGCTACTGTCAGCTCTTTCCAGAGGTGATGCAGGCACGCGACACGCTGGACCGTGAACTCGAAGCGCTGCAAGCGCAGGTGGAAAAGGAAGCTGCCGCCCTCTCACAGGCAGAAGCCGTACGCTATCTGACAGGCTACACCGCACGCACATCGGGCCTGATGATGGACCGTTGGCGCACGCTGTTTGAGCGACTGATTGTCAAGTACAATGATATGGCTGAGAAGCCCGAGGCCGACGGCCGCTACAAACGTACAGCCGGCGGCGAGCACGTTCCTGTCATCCGCCCAGGCTATCCCGAGCGCTACCGTCGGGCCATTGTTGAAACTACAGGCGAACGTTATCTGGCTCCTGAGAAATAGTCGGCAACCAGATAACAGGAGCCGCCGATAAACAACAAGTCGTCGGGACGAGCATCAGCGTGTGCCGCCTCGACGGCTTCTTTTATTGTATGAAAACATGCGCGCACGCGTAGCCCGTTCTGTCGTGCCGCTTCTGCCAGTGTCTCAGCAGGCAGCGCACGTTCCGACGAAGGCTGCGTCAGATAAAAATCGGCTCTGTCACGCAGGACCGCCATCAGTTCCATCGCTTTGCGGTAGTCCTTGTCGCCTACCATCCCAAAGACGATGAGCAGATGCTCATGGGGCTGCTCTGACAGCTGCTGCACCACCTGCTCTATGCCGGCTGCGTTATGACCGACATCACAGATGGTCGTGGGCTGTTGCCCCACCACCTGCCAGCGACCGCGCAACCCTGTAAGTTCACACACGTGGAGCAGTCCGTCGCGCAGCGCTGCATCACTAATCCGTTCGCTATAGAACGGTTGCTTGCGCAGCTCATCCACAGCACACTGAACAGTCGCCCTGTTGGCGCGCTGGTAGCGACCTGACAGCTCACCTTCAATGGGTTGCCATGCTTCTTCGTCAGCAAAGCGCAGGGGACTACCGAGCGCTTTTGCACGCTCAACAAACACGGCGCGGACATCTGCATGTCCGTTGGTCTCACCGACCACGACAGGGACACCCGCCTTGATGATGCCGGCCTTCTCGCCGGCAATCAGAGCCAACGTGTCGCCCAAGAACTGCTGATGGTCGAAAGAAATATTGGTAATGATGCTGAGGTCCGGCTGGATGATATTCGTGCAATCCATTCTGCCGCCCAACCCCACTTCCACAACGGCCACATCCACCTGCTGTTCTGCAAAATAGAGGAAAGCCAGTGCTGTGGTCAGTTCGAAGAACGAGGGATGCAAGGGCTCGAAGAAAGCGCGTTCCTGCTCCACAAAAGTGACGACGCGCTCCTCGGGTATCATCTCCCCGTTCACGCGGATGCGTTCTCTGAAGTCTTCAAGATGGGGCGAGGTGTAGAGTCCCACGCGCAAGCCGGCCTCCTGCAGGATGGCAGCCAGCATAGATGACACGCTGCCCTTGCCGTTTGTACCAGCAATATGGATGGTGCGGTAGCGGCGGTGTGGATGTCCGAAATGCTTGTCCAGCACGTGAGTATTCGTCAGTCCCTCCTTATAGGCACCAGCCCCGATGTTCTGGAACAACGGGGCTGCATGGTAAAGATAATCTATCGTTTGCTGATAGTCCATCACTCAAACATTCGCTTGAACTTATTGAAGAAATTATTCTTGGCGCTTTGATTAGGCTTGACATTCTCGCTGTTGCGCATCTGTTCAAAAGCCTCTTTCTCGCTGCGGGAGAGCGTTTCGGGGATATAGACCGAGATGTTCACAATCTCGTCGCCCTTGCCATAGCCATAGCCTTGCAGGGCCGGCAGTCCCTTGCCGCGCAGACGCAGGACCTTGCCGGGTTGTGTTCCAGGATCTATCTTCAGCATCACCTTGCCGTCGAGCGTAGGAACTTCCACGCTACCGCCGAGCACAGCCGTCGGCACATCAATCAGCAGGTTGTAGATGATGTCGTTGTCCTGACGCACAAACTCCTTGTCCTGCTCCACCTCAATGAACACCTGGATGTCACCCGGGACACCATTGTGTATAGCGGCGTCACCCTTGCCGTTCACAGTCAGAACCATTCCGTCCTGTACGCCAGCGGGAATCTTCACCTCCACAACTTCGTCGCCCGACTGAACACCCGTGCCTCCACACTGGCGGCATTTGTTCTTGATGATGGTGCCTTCGCCCTGACAGTCGGGGCACACGCTCTGCGTCTGCATCATCCCGAACATCGAACGCTGCTGACGCAACACATAACCTGTACCGTGACAGGTTGGACACGTCTGCACATCGCCGTTGCCACTTTCAGCACCACTGCCGTGACAGTGGCTGCACGTGACCTTCTTGCGGACCTTGAACTTCTTGGTCACACCCGTGGCACACTCCTTCAGCGTCAGGCGCACCTTCAGACGCAGGTCGCCGCCACGATGCTGGGGCTTGCGTGCTCCACGCCCACCGCCGAAGCCGCCGCCGAAGCCGCCAAAGCCGCCGAACGAAGCTCCGCCGCCGAAAAGGTCGCCGAAGATATCGCCGAACTGCGAGAAGATATCGTCCATCGACATATTCTGGTAGCTGCCTGAAGCTCCGCCGACACCGGCAAAACCAAACTGGTCGTAGCGCTGACGCTTCTGCGGGTCATGCAGCACATCATACGCTTCAGCAGCCTCCTTGAACTTGGCTTCAGCCTCCTTCTTCTCAGCTTCCGACTTGTCACCCTGACGGTCAGGGTGGTATTGGATGGCCATTTTCTTATAGGCCTTCTTGATCTCCTGCTCAGTGGCGTTCTTCGCCACGCCTAAGACCTCGTAGTAATCTCTTTTCTGCTCTGCCATATCCTGTACGGCCTTAGCCGTTGTTTTTTAAGATTAATGATTTTACTGAGGGACATGCTTACATCCCTACTGCCACTTTGGCATGACGGATGACGTGGTCGTTCAAAGTGTAGCCTTTTTCCACGCAGTCGATGACACGGCCCTTCTGCTCATCAGGGACACCTGGCACCTGGGCGATAGCCTCGTGCATATCCACATCGAAGTCCTTACCCTCAGTGTCTATCTGCTTCACGCCCAGTCCGGCCAGCGCTTTCAGGAACTTCTGATAGATCAGCTCCACGCCTTCAGCCACGGCGGCCACGTCCTCTGCCTTCTTCATAGAGGGCAGTGCGCGCTCCAGATCGTCCACAATAGGTAACAACGCAATCACGGCTGACTTAGAGCCGTTTAGGATCAGGTCTGCCTTCTCCTTGACTGTCCGTTTGCGGTAGTTCTCGAACTCAGCCTGCTTGTAGAGCGCCTGCGTCTTGAGTTCCTCTATCTCGGCTTTGGCCAACGCCAGCAGTTCCTCGGGCGTCTTCTCTTCCTGAGACTCAGCCTGGGCCTCGTCGCCGGTAGCCTGTTCGCCTTCTGGGGTAGTTGCCGTCTGTTCCGTGTCTGCTGCCATCTCGGGGTCAGCTATTTTCTCTTCATTCTCTGACATTTCGTCTTGAACGTTCTTGTTTTCTGCCATAATTGTATCATATTTAATTTGTCAATACATACTGCAAATTACGTGCCAACATCTGTCTTCTTCGTTTTTTTGAGCCTTTTTTTTGCAGGGAAACAATAAATTCGTACTTTTGCACGCAGTATGTATGACATCATCACCATTCTTGGCCCTACAGCCTGCGGGAAAACGGCAGTGGCTACGCAGTTGGCCGCCCGCCTGACAAACAGCCATGGCGAGCCCGCTGAAATCATCAGCGCCGACTCGCGTCAGGTATTCCGCGGGATGGACATCGGAACGGGCAAAGATCTGGGTGAATACGGCGCCATCCCCTACCACCTCATCGACATCTGCGAAGCAGGCGAGAAGTACTCGGTGTTTGAGTTTCAGCGCGACTTCTTACGCGCGTACCATAATATTATTTCTCACGGCCGGATGCCCATTCTATGCGGTGGCACGGGACTCTACATCGAGAGTGTGCTGCGGGCCTATCGGTTGGTTGAAGTGCCCGTGAATCCGGCGTTGCGCGAACGTCTGGAGGGCAAGAGCCTCGCCGAGTTGACGGCGCTACTCGCTTCTTACAAGCGTCTCCACAATACCACGGATGTCGATACCTCGCGTCGAGCCATCCGAGCCATTGAGATTGAGGAATTCTACCGCGAGCACCGCATCGAAGAGACGAATCCCTTTCCTTCGCTGAACTCCCTGACCATTGGGCTCAGCATCCCGCGCGAGCTACGTCGCGAGCGCATCAGCCGCCGCCTGCACAAGCGGTTGGAGGAGGAAGGAATGGTGGCAGAGGTGCAGCGCTTGCTCGACAAGGGTGTAACGCCGGAAGCCCTCATCAGCTATGGTCTGGAATACCGCTACCTAACGCTCTACCTGACCGGGCAGCTCACTTACGAGGAGATGGTGCGCCTACTGGAAATCGCCATCCACCAGTTCGCCAAACGGCAGATGACCTACTTCCGTGGCATGGAGCGCCGCGGTGTGGCGATTCGCTGGGTAGATGCCACACGTCCAACCGCTGACATTGTCCAAGAGATAGAGCGCACAGCGTGCTTTAAGCATTAAACCTTATATATTAAACTATAAACATAGACCAAGAATGGAATCATCACGTTGGGGAATCATCTACTGTCCGAAACAAGGCGTGCGACGGACCCACAAGCGCTGGGAGCATATCAAGAGGCTGCTCGATGAACAGCAGGTAGCCTACGATTTCGTTCAGAGTGAGGGTCCTGAGTCTGTGGGGCGCCTGACGAAAATGCTGATCAACAACGGCTATACCACCCTCATCATCGTGGGCGGCGATTCAGCGTTGAATCGTGCTCTGAACGGACTGCTTTCTTTCGACGACGAGGTGCGCCAGCGTGTCGAGCTCGGAGTGATTCCCAACGGTCGCGGCAATGACTTCGCCACCTTCTGGGGCATTACAGAAGAAGATGATGCAAAGACCGTCAAGCAACTGATTAACAAAAGAGTAAAGAAGGTTGATGTCGGCTACATCCATTCTTATGGCCAACATACAGAAGAGGACATCTACAGCCAGCCCTACTACTTTCTCAATTGCGTGAACATAGGGCTTGTCGCGAACATCATGAAACTGAAATACCAGGCACGCCGCATCTTCGGTCTCACCACCCTCACCTATTTCTCAAGCATGATTATGCTGCTCTTCCAACGCTTCACGACCCGTATGCGACTCCACGTGAACGAGGAGTTGGTGGAGCGCAAGGTGATGACCGTCTGCGTGGGCAACGGCCGCGGCTACGGGCAGACGCCCCGCGCCGTGCCCTATAACGGGATGCTGGATGTGTCCATTGTCTCGCATCCCAAAATCACAAAGCTTATTGAAGGTATGTGGCTCCTGGTCACCGGCAAGTTCATCAGCCACAAAGATGTTGCGGCCTATCGCACCAACCGCCCCATCCTGTTCGAGGACATCCGCAATGCCACTGTCAGCGCCGACGGCCTCACGATACCTTCGCCTAAAGGTCCCTTTGAGGTCGGCTTGATGGCAGAGCATATTCAGTTCATCATCCCCGACTGAAACAGCACCGCCCAGGCAGAGAGTCCGATTAACCTACACGGCTGATCTTCTCCAGTTTTCCGATTTCCAGAATCTTGATTTTGCGCCCATCTACAGCCACCATCTTCTCTGCGGCAAAAGCTGAGAGGGTGCGGATGGCGTTGGATGTCGTCATGTTTGAGAGGCTTGCCAAATCTTCGCGGCTGAGATAAATACTCAGCGTGCAGCCGTCTTCCTCCACGCCATAGCTCTCACGCAGGAACAGCAACGACTCGGCCAGACGCCCGCGGATATGCTTCTGCGTGAGGCTGACCACGCGCTCGTCGGCAGTGCCCAGTCCCTTCGCCAGCCGCTCCATGAAGAACCACCCCAGACGAGCGTTCTCCAGGATGAGATGAATCACCGTGCCGACCGGTACACGCACGACAATCGTAGGTTCAATGGCCGTAGCTGCCGACACATAATTCTGGCTCGCAAATGCAGCACGGTAGCCGAAGTAATCTACAGGCCGCAACACGCGGACAATCTGTGAACGTCCGCCGACGCCCTCCTTGTGAATCTTCACCTTTCCGGAAACAAGGCACAACAAATGCGTCGGCATATCGCCTTCCTCGTAGATCTTCTGATTCTTCTTATATACATGCACTGAGGCGTGGCGCATAAAACTGACACGCTGCTCAGCAGTTAACAAACCTGTTAACAATGACAGATGCGGCAAAACATCTTCTATACTCAAACTTTTACGTGCCATAACCTTCTTTTTACTCCCTCTTTTATATGTTATACGGCACAAAAATACAACTTTTCAAGAAAAACAGCAAACTTATGCGTAACTTTTGTGGAAAATATTTTTGTGTATCAGAAGAAATGGCTATTTTTGAGGACAAAATCGGCTATTTATGCCTATTTTAATGAGTATTTGCATACCTAAAAATAACCATTACTAACTTATGAGCTATTTACAGTTTGACAAGACCTTGATGACCAATCTGGAGGAAGCTCTGAAAAAAGAAGTCCTGCGAAGCAACCGCTCGGGGGCTTATTCGTGTTCCACCATCCTGGATTGCAACACGCGTAAGTACCACGGACTGCTTGTAGTGCCTGTGCCGGAGCTGGACGATGAGAACCACGTCCTGCTCTCGTCGCTCGACTGCACAGTCATCCAGCACGGCGCAGAATTCAACCTCGGACTCCACAAGTATCAAGGCGACAACTTCAGTCCTCGCGGCCACAAGTACATCCGCGAGTATGACTGTCAACAAGTTCCTACCACCATCTACCGTGTCGGCGGCGTCTTCCTGAAGCGCGAACTGATGTTCCAGCACTTCGAGGACCGCGTGCTCATCCGTTACACGCTACTCGACGCCCATTCCAAGACCACGCTCCGCCTGCAGCCCTGGCTCGCATTCCGCAGCGTGCGCGAGTTCACCCATGAGAATCCCCGTGCCAACCGCGACTATCAGGAAGTGAAGAACGGCATCAAGACCTGCATGTACCCCGGCTATCCCGACCTCTACATGCAGCTCAACAAGAAGGCCGAATGGGTGTTCCGCCCCGACTGGTACCGCGGCGTTGACTACCCCAAGGAGACCGAGCGCGGCTACGCCTCGAATGAGGATCTCTACGTCCCCGGCTATTTCGAGTTCGACATCAAGAAGGGCGAGAGCGTAGTCTTCTCTGCCGGCATCAAGGAGTGCAATCCTTCCAAACTGAAGGAACTCGCCGACTTCGAAGTCAACATACGCACCCCGCGCGACAACTTCTACCACTGCCTCGTCAACAGCGCCCACCAGTTCTTCAACTACCGTGAGGGCGAGACCTACATCCTCGCCGGCTATCCTTGGTTCAAGTGCCGCGCACGCGATATGTTCATCTCCCTGCCCGGCCTCACGCTGACCAACGATGAGGTTGACCACTTCGAGAAGGTGATGGCCACCGCCGAGAAGGGCATCCGCCAGTTCATCAACGACAAGCCTCTCAGCGTCAGGATCTACGAGATGGAGCATCCCGACGTGCTCTTGTGGGCCGTATGGTGTATCCAGCAGTACTGCAAGTTCGTGGGCATGGACAAGGGCATCCAGAAGTACGGGCAGTTGCTGCGCGACATCATGGGATGGCTCATTGCCGGCAAGCACCCCAACCTGTACATGCACGAGAACGGTCTCGTCTATTCCAACGGACGCGACAAAGCCATCACATGGATGAACTCCAGCCAGAACGGCCACCCCATCGTCCCGCGCTCCGGCTACATTGTTGAGTTCAACGCACTGTGGTACAACGCACTCATGTTCAGTGCCAACGTCTGCCGCCACATGAACGATGCCGACGAAGCCGCCTCTCTGGAGGCTATGGCGGAGAAGACGAAGAAGAACTTCCTGGAGACTTTCCTCAACGACTTCGGCTATCTGCTCGACTATGTCGATGGCACCAACGTTGACTGGAGCGTCCGCCCGAACATGATCTTCGCCTGCGCCTTTGACTACTCACCCCTCGATGCCAAGCAGAAGAAAGGTGTGCTCGACATGTGCACCAAGGAGCTGCTCACGCCCAAGGGGCTCCGCACCCTCTCGCCCAAGAGCGGAGGCTACAACCCCATGTACGTAGGTCCTCAGGTGCAACGCGACTACGCCTACCATCAGGGCACCGCATGGCCTTGGCTCGCAGGCTTCTATCTCGAAGCGTGCCTGAAGGTCTTCGGCTACTCACGCGTCAGCTTCGTGGAGCGCCAGCTCGTAGGCTACGAGGAGGAACTCTTCTACCACTGCATCGGCACGCTGCCCGAGGTCTTCGACGGCAACCCGCCCTTCCACGGACGCGGTGCCATGAGTTTCGCCATGAACGTGGCCGAGATCATGCGCGTCGTCAAGTTACTTGATAAATATATTATGGAATAAAACAAGGAGGAAGCAACTATGAAAGTATTAATGTTCGGATGGGAGTATCCTCCTCATGTGTTCGGTGGACTCGCCACCGCCAATTATGGTATTACGCACGGCCTCAAGGCACAGGGCGACATCGAGACGCTCCTCTGCCTGCCTCGTCCCTTCGGCGATGAGGATCAGAGTGCCTGCAAGATCATCGGCATGAACTCGGTGCCCATTGTCTGGCGCGACGTCAACTACGACTATGTCCGTCAGCGCCTCGGCAACATCATGCAGCCGGAAGACTACTTCCGCTACCGTGACCACCTCTATGCCGACTTCAATTATATGCACGTCAACGACCTCGGCTGCATGGAGTTCGCAGGCGGCTATCCCGGCAACCTGACGGAGGAGATCAACAACTACTCCATCATCGCCGGTGTCGTGGCTCGCACGGAACAGTTCGACATCATCCACGCCCACGACTGGCTCACCTACCCCGCCGGCATCCATGCCAAGCAGGTCAGCGGCAAGCCCCTCGTCATCCACGTCCACGCCACCGACTTCGACCGCTCACGCGGCAACGTCAACCCGACGGTCTATGGCATCGAGCGCAACGGTATGGACAATGCCGACTGCATCATGTGTGTGTCAGAGCTCACACGCCAGACGGTCATCAACCACTATGGTCAGGATCCCGCCAAGTGCTTCGCCATGCACAACGCCGTCTATCCCCTCGCACCCGAGTTGCAGGAGATTGTCGATAAGCGTCTGCCCTACAAGGACCGCAAGGAGAAGGTCGTCACCTTCCTCGGCCGCATCACGATGCAGAAAGGTCCCGAGTACTTCATCGAAGCCGCCAAGCGTGTGCTCGAGCGCACCCAAAACGTACGCTTCTGCTTCGCCGGCTCCGGTGACATGATGAACGCCATGATCGACATGGCTGCCGCCTACGGCATCGCCGACCGCTGCCACTTCCCCGGCTTCATGAAAGGCAAGCAGGTGTTCGAGATCTTCCGCGACAGCGATGTCTATGTCATGCCCTCCGTCTCCGAGCCCTTCGGCATCAGTCCTCTGGAAGCCATGCAGAGCGGCGTGCCGAGCATCATCTCCAAGCAGAGCGGCTGCGCCGAGATTCTCGACAAGTGCATCAAGACCGACTACTGGGACATCGATGCCATGGCCGATGCCATGTACAGTCTCTGCACCAACGACGCCCTCCACGAGTACCTACAGGTCGAAGGCAAGAAGGAAGTCGATGGCATCACCTGGGAGAAGGTGGGCGTGCGCATCCGCAAGCTCTATGACCAGTGCCTGGAAAAGTATTCACATTAAACGTTAATCATTAAACATTAAACTATATGAAGACCATCTGTCTTTATTTTGAGATCCACCAGAACGTACATCTCAAGCGCTATCGCTTCTTTGAGATAGGTAAGGATCACTACTATTTCGATGACTACGAGAACGAGCGCGGCATCACCGAGACCGCAGAGCGTTCTTACATCCCCGCCATCAAGACCTTCCTCGAGATGGCCAAGACCTATGGCAAAGCCTTCAAGGTCTCCTTCTCCATCAGCGGTTGCGCCCTCGAACTGCTGGAGCAGTACGCTCCCGAGGTCATCGAGCTGCTGCAGGAGCTCAATGAGACCGGCTGCGTGGAGTTCCTCGCCGAGCCCTACAGCCACGGCCTCAGCTCACTCATCAACGAGGACGTCTTCCGCGACGAGGTGGAGCGCCAGGCCAAGAAGATGAAGGAACTCTTCGGCAAGAAGCCCACTGTGCTCCGCAACAGCTCCCTCATCTACAGCGACGACATCGGCGGCCTCGTGGCCGACATGGGCTACAAGGGCATGATTGCCGAGGGCGCCAAGCACATCCTCGGATGGAAGAGTCCCCACTTCCTCTACCACTGCGCCCAGAACCCCAACCTGAAGTTGCTCCTGCGCGACTACAAGCTCAGCGACGACATCTCACTCCGCTTCAACGACTCCTCGTGGAACGAGTATCCCCTCTTTGCCGACACCTATATGGACTGGATTGCCCAGCTGCCAGAGGAGGAGAAGATTGTCAACATCTTCATGGAGTTGTGCGCACTGGGCATCTACCAGCCGCTGAGCTCCAACATCCTGGAGTTCATCAAGGCGCTGCCCGCCGTAGCCAAGGACCGCGGCATCACCTTCGCCACCCCGAGCGAGATCATCGCCAAGTCCAAGAGCGTAGCCCCCATCGAGGTGCCCTATCCCATGAGCTGGAACGACGAAGAGCGCGACACCAGCTGCTGGCTTGGTAATGTCATGCAGCGCGAGGCTTTCCACAAGCTCTACAGCATCGCCGACCGCGTGCTCATCTGCAAGGACCGTCGCATCACCCAGGACTGGGACCGCATCCAGGCTTCCAACAACTTCAGCTTCATGACCACTAAGAATGTGGGAGTCGGCTTCTACCGCGGCATCTACGACAGCCCCTACGATGCCTTCACCAACTACATGAACATCCTCGGCGACTTCATCAACCGCGTCAACGCCCTCTATCCCACCGAGATTGAGAACGACGAGCTGAACGCCCTGCTGACCACCATCCGCAACCAGGCCGACGAGATCAACGTGAAGGATTCCGAGATCACCCGCCTGCAAGCCCGTCTGCAGAAGTTCGAAGGCAAGGCCGAGACACCTGCCAAGAAAGCAGCACCTGCCAAGAAAGCAGCGCCTGCGAAGAAGGCTGCCCCAGCAAAGGCAGCACCCGCAAAGAAGGCACCGGCCAAGAAGGCAGAGCCTGCGAAGCCTGCTGCAGAGCCCGCCGCCAAGGAGGCAGAACCCGCAAAGAAGGCTCCAGCCAAGAAAGCCCCTGCCAAGAAAGCTCCCGCTAAGAAGTAAGACTTTCTAAGCCCACAGACAAACACTAACTCTGGAGTTACGAAGAAGCCCTGCAGACCACCTCGTCTGCAGGGCTTAATAATTTATTCTAAATTACCGAATATGCAATTATATATGCATCATAAAATCACGAAGGCGAATGACAACTATCCGTGGCCATGAAATAGTACGGAGAACATCAAAATGCTTATCATTAGATACAAGAAAGTCAGCCCCGGCTGCAACAGCACAATCAACAAATTTATTATCATCGACATCATCTACAATTAGTCCAAAATGATAATAAACATCTTGAAAAAAAGTAGTATGTAAACGGGCAATAGCTTCAACCACATGATAGGCTATTTCCGGAGTTGTCTTTAAGGCAATGATTTCCTCATACTCTGCCAGGATATCGGTATTAACGCACAACACAATCTTTCCTGACAAAATATCTTCCCAAACCTTATGGTAAGGACTACATGATGGCAGAACCTGTAGCAAGCAGTTCGTATCAAGAACAATTCTTTGCATTACGATAAGGGGTTCTCATGTGCTCATTCCCCCATTCTTCAATAGTTTCTGGATTGATTACGCCCTTGTCCCATAAGGCATCAATACCTTGTTGTGCCTTGGTTGCATAGTAATGCGCTAAGACATCACGGAACTCATTAAATTCCCTCTCTGTCTGAATACCGTTCACTACATTCAGCAACTCCAGTTGTGCTCTCTGTTGGAATGAAATGTTCATCATAATATCTATTTCTCGCTGCAAAGATAAGTTCTTTCACGTATTCGACCAAATTTTTGCAATCTTTTCGCACGGAGAAGCCCTCTTACAAGTTTTTTGCGAAAATTAGGCGTATGGCTCAATTTTTTATGGATTATAAGTTTTAGCGGACACCAATATAAAATTATAGCACTTGCAATTGCCTACATACACTAGCAATGTATTTTGTTGTATATCAACAATTTGAGTGCAGAAAAGGCAGCGTATAGGGTACACTCAGGGTACACTAAGAATACACGAGGAGTGAACCCTGAGTGTAGGCTGAGTGTACCCTTCATCGGTATTTAATCAACAGGGAATCACTCAGTTAAGTACCGAGTGCATGTACCCTGTTCGAACTACCATAAATAAATTATTCCTTGAGCTTCCACACGTAAAAAAATAAGATGCAGGTCTTAAGTCCTGAAGACCTAGGTCTTAAGCGCCGAAGACCTGCATCTTATGCACGTAAGATCTAGGTCTTATTTATTCCAGTCTTCGTTCCAGACGTTGTAGTCGGAACGGCTGCTGCGGTCTTCCTTGACTTGAAATTCGCCAGGATTAACACCAGCAGATGACCGGTTAACAGTTACGCTAGGGCCACCAGCGATAACCATCTGCTGCTGCACAGCCATCATCAGTGTCGTGGGAATTGTATATATCTTTTTCATCTTCTAGATATTTTTCTTTTTATCAAGAATTCGAGAATTAGAGAACTCTCTCACAACCTAATGATGGAGTAAACTGTATAAAGCTTTTATTCTCTAATTCTCTAATTCTTGATTTGAATTATTTACTTGACCAATACTTTCTTGCCATTCACAATATAGATCCCCTTGCGTAATTGTGAATTGTGAATTGTGAATTGTGAATTATCTATGCGTTGCCCAGCGAGATTGAATATTTTGCCGTTGGCGCTTGGCTCTTGGCTCTTGGCAATTGTATCAATTCCATCTGCATCCTTGAATACGAAGGTGAAGGCCTTCACTTCTGAGACTTCTGGAACGACGTTGGCATCGAGATAAGCCTTACCTATGGGGATGGTGCCAGCAACGCTGCTCGGCACGAACTGGTTACCAGAGAGACCATAGACTCCACCGGCTGTCACATACGTGGGAGCCAGTGTTCCATTGAGCAAGTTGTCATCAAGTGTGTTGGAGCTTCCAACAGAGGTCAATGTGACAGTCGCGTTAGGCGTACCCCACAGGAGCATACCAGTACCACCCTTCACAGAGCCTGTGATCTGAGAGAAGGTGATGGTCGAGCCGCTAATGCCCGTAATATACCATGCGCTGTAGTCGGCAGTTGCATAGTCACTGAAGTCCAGCGGATACTCGGAGCAGTGGGTCGCGTAGCCAGAGCCGTTGAGGGTGACATCGAACGTTGCGGGAGAACCCGCGGAAGAACCTGTTAGCTGAACCTCGTCGATGACAGCACCAGTGTTGGAGGTGTTCCATACAATCTTCAGATAAAGAGTAGAAACCTGAGCCGCAGCAGGCAAGGAATATGAACGTGTAACGAAGCTTGTAGCTCCTGCCCCGCCCACTCCCCGTTAACTCGGTGTATGAGCCCGTTGAGCTTGTTGAATAATAGGCCGTAGTGGTGTCTGTTCCTTATGGCTTATTGGCTTTGAAAAGAGCTATCTGTTTGTCAAAGGTCTCAATGATAAGAGGCAATTGTGGATGAGACCGTTTCACAATGATGGCAATATAGTTCTCCTCATCTTCGTCCACCAATTTGACACGTTGCAAGTCCAGAGGATTCAAGACTCAGTCATCAAAAAGTGCATTGACAGCGGCACGGCGCTTGCGAATCTCTTCTTCTTCCTTGGCCAGCTTGACTTCCATTCGTGCTTGCCATTCGCGCTTCCTGCGCTTAGCAGCACGGAACATTTGCACGAACCTCTCGTGTTCGAGCCAATCTTCCTGCGTAAAATGATAAGCTGTAGCTTCCATAATTCTATCTTTTCTTCTGTTTTACGCCACAAAGATAGTAACATTACGTTGAACCGCCAAATAAAAACTCACTTATTCATGCTATTTCGGCCACAAACAAATCCTCGCTGCCAGGCTAGAGGCCCAACGGCGAGGATTATGATCATCGAAGGAATCACATCTTCCTTCTTACATATTACATCTTACATCAATTATTGCTCCAGTCGTCGTTCCAGACGTTGTAGTCGGTGCGGCTACCGCGGTCACCCTTGACTTCAAAGTCTTCAGGTCTAACACCTGCTTCTGATGACCTATTCAACGTAACATTCGGACTAGCAGCAATGATAGTCTGTTGCTGTACAACCTCAATCTGTGTTGCAGGAATAATATATGTCTTTTTCATATCTTTTCTATTATTACTTTCTATTTATCAATGTCAAGAATTTGAGAATTAGAGAACCATGCTTTTTCACATTCTTGGATTGCGAATTGCCATGTGTTAAGAAATTCTCTAATTCTCTAATTCTTGATTTGAATTATTTTACCAATACTTTCTTACCGTTCACGATGTTGATGCCCTTCTGCATCTTGCTCATGCGCTGACCGGCGAGGTTGAAGATACCTTCCACCTCTTCGCGGGTAGCTGTGCGAGTCTCGGTGATACCCGTTGCCGGATTCTGGAACTTGAAAGTGAAGGACTTCACCTCTGTGGGAACAACATCTGCAGGGATATAGGCCTTGCCAGTTTGAATTGTGCCTGCATAACTACTCTGGACGAACTGGTTACCCGAGAGACCATAGGCTGCACCTTCTTCCACGTATGTAGGAGCAAGCGTACCAATAAGAAGGTTGTCGCCCAGTTCTGTTGTACTGGCAGCAGAAGTCAAGGTGACAGTAGCTCCAGGAGTACCCATCAGGAACAAGCCAGTGCCACCCTTGACAGAACCTGTAATCTGGTTGAAGGTGATGGTGGTGCCTTCGATGTTTGTAATCTCCCATGCGCTGAACTCGCTGTCGTCGCTAAAGTCCAGAGGATACTCAGAGCAGTAGGTGGCGTAACCAGTTGTGGCGTTGAGGGTGACGGAAAGAGGATCACCAGCAGTCGTTACCTTCACATCGTCAAGGAAGAAGCGGTTTGCGGAGCATGTAAAACCGAGCGAAAGGGTTGTTGAGTTAGCCACAATATCGTATTCGAATTCATTCCATTGACCAATAGTCATGTTGGATGTGGTGACTGATACCTCGCTATTTATTGTACCACCACTAACAGAGATAGTCATAGTTTTATCAGCTTCTTCGTTCCATGGAGCAGCCTTGAAGGTCAAAGTATAAGTCTTTCCACTTTCGACTGTAATGTCCGGAGAGTTCGCACTGCCTTTTTTGGAACTGCCACCGAATTTTACACATGCATCAGCTGGATAACCATTTTCTAAAGTCCATCCATCAATGTCTGAATAATTGTCGGGATTTGAAATTACAGTACTACCTGCTGTTGCGAAACCTTCAGAATTGCCACCTGTGCCATTGCAATCTGCAAACGTCTCTTCGAACACGGTTTCTGTTGCAGCAGCAGCTGTAGTCTTTCCTTCGGGTGCAGTAACGGTTAGTTCGAATGTCTCACTGCCTGCCAGGTAAGTTGCATTTTCAGCCGTGGCCACGGTGATAGTAGTGGTTCCGACAGCAACAGGAGTAATGGTGAGACCGCTGACAGTAGCAACGGCGGTATTGCTAGAGGTCACCGTGATGTTGCCACCTTCAATCACGCTGTCATCTACAGTGTATGTAGAGCCGTATACAACGTTATCATCTACAACAAGAATGCTAGCTTCGCCCTTGACGGTAAGCGTGTAGCTTGCATTGCCAGCCTTATAGTCTTCGTTACCTGTGAAAGAAGCTGTGATAATGGTTTCGCCAGAACTAACAATCGTTACCGCGCCCGTAGCTGCATTCACAGTAGCAACGTCCTCGTCGCTGCTGGTGTAGCTGACAGTGAGGGAGTTGGGATTGTTCAAGACCTCACCTGTGTATGTATCGTGGATTCCCTTTGTAACAGTTTCATTTGCAAAGCTGATGCCAGCTTCGTCGCGAGTGTCGGCTGCGACTGTGGTGCAGTAGTCAGAATAGCTGTCGGGCGTGCCACCATTGCTCCATGTGATGGACACCTTGTCGAGGTAAAGAGCACCACTGTTGGAACGAATACCAATGAAGGCATAATTATACGGGAGAGTAAATGAAGTACTATTCCTACCAATTGTTCCAATAGGGTCTCCACTATACAGATCTGCAGGAGATTCGTATGCAGATCCTTTTCCATAAATGTTAAGAACACGATCGCTTCCTGTATTGGAGTTCCATTCTACAGTAATCTTTGTAGCTTTACCTCCAGAGGTGGTTGTTACAATTCCGCTGTTGTTGTTATTGGAGCGAAGTTGAATGCTACTATGGTCACCTCCACTGTTACCTTTATAGACAGCAGCTAAGGAGGTGTCGGAAGTTGTCCAATTGGAATACGAATTGGATGTACTATTAATCGTATTTGCATTCGTCAGAACGTCCGTTACTTCTTCCATTGTTCCAGCAATCTTATTAGCAAAGACAGCATAGTAGGTTACATCTGCATTACCCATTGTGGCAGAAGTCACCATAGTGGGTGCTTCGTTGGTCGTGCCTGTGATTGTAGAGGTCGTCCATCCACAGAAGACTTTTCCTTCTTGGTTAGCAGGATCAGCGGGGAAGGTGATTGCAGCCCCTTCCTCCACATTGTCAGTACTTGTAACGCCGTTGACGCTGAATGTAGCTGTGTGGGTAGGAATAGGTGTGCTATCATCAATCGTTATGGTGAAAGTTTTAGAGCCAGCAGCGTAGGTTTCATCGGCGGCCTGACTCACGGTGATGGTCTGAGCACTGGGAGTTACTGCTGTCGGTGTGACGGTGATGGTCTTAGCAGTTTCGTTAACAACAAAGGTCGCATAGTCATTGTCTTCGATGGTCACGGCACCGGTACTGGATGTTGTATAGTTAATGACCTGTGCGGATGAATTATTATAGAGGTCGAAGTTGAGAGCAATTGGAGCACCTGTTAGTGCAAGATTTGATTCTTCCAAAGTTGGATCGGGAGTAGACCCACCTTCTTCGTAGCTGATAATAAACTTGTCACAATATACAGAATTCACTGTTGCCGATATGGTGATAACCAAAGCAGAAGTAGTCTTTGTCTCTGTGATTTCTATGGCTTTCTCTTGATACGTAGCGCCCAATCCAGTAATAGATAATGTGCCAAGAGTAGTACTACCAATCATGACAGTAGCCGTACCATTTCCTTTTGATGCGTTATTTCTTACTTCTAGTGTTACGCCTTTGATAGTAGCATTTTCATTCCAACCTGAAAGGGTCAAGGTCATGCTATTCCCACTTGTCAGTTGCTCTTTGTTGTTTGTATAAGTGTTGCTAAAAGTAGCAGTTACACCAGTAGGAACATCACCAGACAATGTTCCTGCACTTGTTGATGTCTGAACGAACGTCAGGGTTTTTGTCTCTCCCCACGCACTAGTGAACCCTGCGCAAAGGACTGCCACGAGCAGACATACTCGTAGCTTGAATGAATTGAGTAGTTTTTGTTTCATTGTGATTTTGATAAAGTTTAGTTTGTTATTGATTTATTTTATTGTCTTCTTTGTCGTATGTTGTAAAGCATTCATTTCTTTTTGGGTCTCTTCTTAATAAACGGTCGCAAAAGTAGTACAAAAACGCGACTTAAACAATAGGAAGGTGAACTTTTTGTGCAACGAAAACAAAATTCTTAATATAGATTAAGGTCTATCATATGCCATTATTCTATGCCATTTATGTTCAATCACGCCGGAATCATGTGAAAAAGCGCGATTAAATGGGCAAAAATTGCAAACATAAATGAAAAATGTAGTACCTTTGCCCCACAATAGTCAAATATTCATCAAGGCAACACGCTACGCAGGTGTTGAGGGCCGGCCAAGTATGCAACGACGAATGTTATTCGCTTCATTTGCACAATTCGCCGACAAATACCCCAACGGCTATGCGGAAAATCATAACGGCTAATTAAGCGAATTATGCGAATTAATATCAGAAAAATCTATGATTAACGCTTAACTCTCCACTTGGCGCTTGCGAGCCTCTTGAAGTGTCAAGCGTCCCTTTGGGCCGAGCGCACTCTGCGAACAACTCTCAACTCTCCGCTCGGCGCTTGCGAGCCTCTTGAAGTGTCAAGCGTCCCTTTGGGCCGAGCGCGCTCTGCGAAGAACTATTAACTCATATTACTGTCTCTCAACTCTCAACTATTAACTCTCAACTATTAACTCTCCCCAGCCCACCACGGGGGGGGAGCGGGGAGAGGGGCTTTTACGGCACGAAGTTGGCAATGGGACGGAGACGGTCGCCCTCGTCGTCCATGAGGAAAAAATGGGGACGGCGAATGTAACGGCCATTGCGTTCCTCATGGCTGTGCTGCACCAGCATCAGACGGCCGCGCCAGTCGTGGAAGAGCATCCCGTGACCGTAGTTAGGAGGCGTGATGGGCTTTTCCTCCTGCACCCAAGGGCCGTCGAGGGTGCCGCTGAGGCTGTAGGCCACACCCTCGGTGTATTCCTTGCCAACCCAACTTGTCCAGAGGCAGCCAAGGCGACCCGTCTGAGTGCGGAAGAGCCAGGGGCCGTCGGTAACGGCATTGAAGGCGGTGCCTTCGTCGTTGCGACTCCAGGGGCTGTCACTGGCGCGGAACATCACCTGTTCCCAACCTATGGTGCCGGTGAGGTCGTCGGTGAGGCGTATCTTCTCAACAGTACCATTGCCGTTCTGCAACCATTCGTGGCAATAGACCATATAGGGATGGCCGTCGGTGTCGTACCAGAGGGTGGCGTCGAGCGTAGGCTTATGCGGGGGCAGATAGGCGGCATCAGCCATGGGGCGGTAGGGGCCGTCGGGGCGGTCGCTGACGAGCACGTGGCAGGCACGACGCGGGATATGGCGCCCGTTCAGGGAGTCGATGCAGATGGCGTTGTTGGTGAAGGTGGCGAAGTAGTAGTATTTGTTGCGAACGTGATGAATCTCAGCGGCCCACACTTCAGGGTGCGGCCCCATCCATGAGGTGGTGTCGATCTCTATGACTTTGCGGGGTCCGTTCCATGTCCGGAGGTTCTTGGAGGTCCACAGCAGGCCGCCGGTGCCTGTCATGTAGTAGGTCTGGGTGGCTGAGTCGGTGAGGATGAACGGGTCGCTGAGCAGGATGCTGTCCACGGGGACATTCTCGCGGTAAGTGGGCAAGTGGCGCCGCTGGGCGCACAGGATGCCGCTCTGCATCACCAACAGGAGAAGACTAAGAATCACTTTTTTCATAACTATTTGCTTTTGCGGAGCCGCTATGCGGTGTCTCCGAGAGTTTTTATTTGGTTGGCCGCCATGGCAGGAAATCTATCAGAATCATTTCCGCCCGAAGGGCGTAAAGAGTGAAAGGAGCTTTTTGCCGGCAACAAGGAGGGTGACGGCAGAGAGGATGAGGACGATGCCGAGAACGATGCGGGGTGTGAGCACCTCACCGAAGACAAAGACGCCGATGACCAGGGCCGTGATGGGCTCCAGGGCTCCGAGGATAGCCGCCGACGTGGAACCGATATAGTGGATGCTCAGATTCATGGTCACCAGCGAGATGATGGTGGGGAACAGCGCCAGGCAGACGAGGTTCACCCACAGCCATGGGTTATGAGGCACCTGCAGGGCAAAAGTGAACGAGCCCGCCTCGGCATCGATGCCCGTGAGGCGAACGACATAGAGCATGGAGCCGAAGACCAGTGCCCAGAACGTGAGCGTGGCAGAATCCATCTTCTTGAGCACCGAACGGTTGACACCCACAATATAGACAGCATAGCTGAGCGACGAGAGAAGCACCAATGCCACACCCACAGCCGAGAGCGGTGCATCGGGCTTACCGCGATAAAGCAAGGCAATGCCCACGAGAGCCATGAGAATGCAGAGCCACGTGAGCAGACCGGCACGCTCCTTGAAGACCACCCACATGATAAGCGCCACAAGCAGCGGATAGGCAAAGAGTATCGTGGAAGCGATGCCGGCATCCATATACTGATAGCTGAGGAAAAGCAGGAGCGAGGATGCACTGAACACCAGTCCCATGAAGGCCAGCGACAACAGCTGGCGCAGACGCAGACGGAACGACTTGCCCTGCGCCCACATCATCGTGCCCATCATCAGGATTGCGAAGCCGTAGCGATAGAAGAGCATACTGTCAGCAGTCATGCCGTCGGCATACAACGGAAGGGCGAACAATGGGTTCAGGCCATAGCTTGCAGCCGCAATGCTTCCGAGCGTAACTCCCTTAACCTTAATATTCATTTTACGACGATGTTAAAGTGTTGCTTTAAGTTGCGATAGAGTTGTTGCACAGGCAAACCAACGACATTGAAGAAGGAACCCTCGATGCGTTCAACGCCCACGTAGCCTATCCACTCCTGGATGCCGTAGGCACCAGCCTTGTCGAACGGACGGTAGTGGCGGACATAGTGGAGAATCTCTTGCTCGGAGAGCTCGCTGAAGGTGACATCGGAACACGCACAGAACGACACCTGTTTCTCGGTGGTGGTCAGGCTAACGCCCGTGAACACCTGGTGTGTCTTGCCAGAGAGGTCGCGTAGCATCCGACAGGCATCGGCCTCGCCCTTGGGTTTCTCGAGCACCTGACCGTCGAGCCACACGATGGTGTCGGCGGTGATGAGAAGTTCGTCGGCAGCAAGACTGTCACGATAGGCTGCGGCCTTCTCACGACTGATATATAGTGGTATATCCCCACCCTGAAGATTGGAAGGGTAGCTCTCGTCGATGCCCGGCAGCACACGGACTTCGAAATCGAGGCCGAGGCCGCTCAACAGCTCGCGGCGACGAGGGGAATTGCTGGCAAGTATAAGACGCATTGAGAGTGGAGAGTTAAGAGTTGAGAGTTAAGAGTTAAGAGTTAAGAGTTAAGAGTTGAGAGTTAAGAGTTGAGAGTGGAGAGTTGAGAGTGGAGAGTTAAGAGTTTTATGCCAACGGCCAAGAGCTAAAAGCTAAAAGCCAAAAGCCAAGAGCTAACAGCCAAGAACCAACGGCCAAAGCCAAGAGCCAAAAGCCAATGGTTAAAGTACAGCGTTCCGCTGTTCCCCGTCCTCGTCAGAAGAGGTCTGACTCGGTCAGTCGGGCCGAAATGACATTCAGTCATTTCTAAAATGTGGACAAGCCACATTTTGCCCTCCTTACCACCCGAAAGCTTTTTTGTCACTCATCCACTTGCCCTGAGCTTTCAGCACCTGTTCCACGACATCACGCCCACAGCCGTAGCCGCCCTTGAGATGACTGATATACACAGAGATGGCTTTAATCTCGGGGGCAGCGTCTGCCGGACAGACAGGACAGCCCACACGGCTCATGATCTCATAGTCGGGGATATCGTCGCCCATGTAGAGCACCTCATCATCGCTGAGGTCGTACTTTGCTTTCAGCAACTCGTAGGTTTCCATCTTCACGGCACAGGAGAGGAAGATGTCCTCGATGCCCAACAGCTCATAGCGCCGACGGATGGCTTCGGGACGGGCACCGGTGATGATGGCGATATGCAGACCGCTCATCTGCGCCAGACGCAGAGCATAGCCGTCCTTGATGTTCACCGTGCGCACGGGTTCCCCGTCAGGTCCCTGAGAGATGGTCTCGGCACTCAGCACGCCGTCGATGTCGAACAGCAACGCGCGTATCTTGGTTAAATCGTAGTTTATCATTGTCTAATGAGTTTTTTAATTGGGGGGCTCATAAGGCTTATAGGCACATAGGGCTTATAGGCCTCATTCTCTCATAATCCCCTCTGAGAGGAGTGTGTAGAGTCGCTGAAGGTCAGGGCGGTTGAGGAGCATGGCACGCTGGAGTCCCATCACCTGCTCGTCATGCCTGACGGCAGGACCCGTCTGTGCATCGCGAGGTGAGAGGTCGTGAAGCTTGGCGACCGTCTCCTCCACCAGCGGAAGCATGACAGAGAAGTCGAGATTACACTCTCGCAGGAGTTCGTCGGAGATGGCAAAGCAGTGGTTGGCGAAGTTACAGGCAAAGACGGCTGCCAGATGAAGCTGTCGGCGTAGCGCCGAGGTGGAGCGATGCACGAGCTGTGCACTGCCTGTCAGCGATGCAGCCAAGCTCGACAGCAACTGTGCGTCAGCCTCCCTGTAGGCCTCGACGAAGAAATGCACAGTGGCAAAATCCACACTGCGTTCTTTGGAAAACGTCTGCAAGGGGTAGAACACGGCACCACGCTCATGACCCGCATCAGCAAAGAGCGACAGCGGCATGGAACCGGCAGTATGAGCAAAGAGCGCCTGCTCACGGCCGGTATGCAACTGCCTGATAGCTTCCGTCAGGGCATCGTCCTTAAGGGACAGGAGATAAAGGTCGGCATCGCGGGTGACAGCATCGTAGTTGCCCCACACAGCGCGACAGCCCAGACGGTTCGCGAGAGCCTCAGCCGAAGCACGACTGCGGCTCCAGATTTCAACAACCTCTACCCCACTCCGCTGCAACGCTGGAGCGAGGTTCGTGGCCACGCGGCCAGCACCTATCAACGCTACCTTCATGATTTTCGATTCACGTTCAGTTGTTTCGTTCAGTGCTTAAAGCAACAATCTTTCTTTTATTTTTCACTCCCTACGCTCCCCTTTAGGGGGCTCGGGGGCTTTTCACTTCAGAACTTATCCACGTGAACTTGGTCCCAAAGCAGACGATCCTCATTGAAGGGCTTGCGTTCCATGCCCTTATGCCCAATGGCGATGATGGAGACCACGCGCAGTGGTTCGGGGATTTCCAACAGATAGCGTACGATATTGTCGGCGGGTTCGCCCTCGGCAGTGTAGCGTTCGCGGACCTGAATCCAGCAGGCTCCAAGCCCTAAGTCCTCGGCCTGATAGAGCAGAATCGTGGAGGCCACGCTGGCATCCTCAATCCACACATCGCTCTCCTCGGGGTTGCCCACGACGACGATGGCCATCGCAGCACCGGCAAGGAAGTCAGCGCCCTGCGCCTTGCACAGCGCAAGCTTCTCCAGCATCGAGCGGTCGTCAACAACCACGAAGTGCCAGGCGTGCTTGCCCTTGCTTGAAGGTGCCATGAGAGCGCTCTTCAACAGCGTCTGCACCTCTTCGGGAGTCAGTTGTTCGTCTGTGAACTTACGCATCGAGCGGCGCAGACGAACGAGTTCAGAAAATCTTTCCATACCTTATTATAAATTATAAGTGGCACAAAGGTACGGCAAAAATAATGAAAAATGAAAAATGCAGAATGAAAAGTGCAGAATGAAAAGGGAAAAGTGAAAAATGAAGAATGAAAAGTGAAAAACTATGAACTTTTCTGTACCTTTGCACACATGGAAATCATCAACAACGAACTGGAGCTGGCGCGCAACTATGCGCTCTACACCCATCGGAACATCTTCCTCACCGGAAAAGCCGGCACGGGCAAGACTACTTTCCTGCGCCGACTGCGCGAGGAGTCGAAGAAACGTACGATTGTGGTGGCCCCCACGGGTGTGGCGGCCATCAATGCCGGCGGTATGACCATTCACTCGTTCTTCCAGCTGGCACCCGGACTTTTCCTGCCAGGGAAGATGATGGCCGGGCGCGATGCCAAGCACCGGTTCTCGTTCTCGAAACAGAAAATCAACATCCTGCGGTCGCTGGACTTGCTGGTTATCGATGAGATCTCGATGGTGCGCGCCGACCTGCTCGATGCCATCGACGATGTGCTGCGCCGCTATCAGGACCGCTCGAAGCCGTTCGGCGGTGTGCAGCTGCTACTCATCGGCGACCTGCAACAGCTGGCTCCTGTGGCCACGGAGAGTGAGTGGCCGCTGCTGCAGGAGTTCTATGCCACGCCCTATTTCTTCTCCTCTACGGCTCTGGCACAGACGGATTTCGTCTGCATCGAGCTCAAGCATGTCTATCGCCAGCTGGACGACCACTTCGTGGCGCTGCTGAATGCCGTGCGCGACAACCGCCTCACACCGGCGACCATGCAGGCACTGAACGCCCGCTACATGCCGCAGTTCCGTCCGCCAGACGGCGAGGACTGGATAACCCTGACCACACACAACCACCAGGCCGCACAGCTCAATGCCCGACGACTTGAGGAACTGAAGACCGCTCCTGTCACCTTCACAGCCTCCGTGAGCGGCGATTTCCCTGAGACCTCCTATCCCACCGACGGGCAGCTGACGCTGAAGGTGGGGGCTCAGGTGATGTTCTGCAAGAACGACCCCTCGCAAGCGAAGATGTTCTACAACGGACTCATCGGGCGCATCGAGGATATCCGGGGTGACGAGGTGACGGTGGTCTGCGGCAACAGCCGCGTGAAGACGGGCCCCTTAGAATGGACGAACACGCGCTATGTCACGGACTCTGCCACGGGCACCATCAGCGAAGAGACCGTGGGCAGCTTCAAACAGATTCCCCTGCGCACGGCGTGGGCCATCACCATCCACAAGAGTCAGGGTCTGACCTTCGACCACGCCATCATCAACGCAGGTCGGGCGTTCTCTCACGGGCAAGTATATGTGGCACTCTCCCGCTGCCGCACGCTGGAGGGGATGGTGCTCTCGACACCCATCACCGCTGACGTGATCACGAGCGACCCCAGCGTGATACAGTTCAACGACTTTGCAGCCGAGCACGCGCCCACCCTGGAGACCTTCATCCGCGACCGTCGTGCCTACATCGAGGAGGTGCTGTGTGACATCTTCGACTTCAGCGCCATCTCCATGCGCCTGCGCTATTATGCACGCCTGGCCTCAGAGCATCTGTCCGACTACTTCCCCGCCTACGCCCGCATGGTGGCAGAGACGGCCACACAGGTGGACAGCCAACTAATGGCTGTAGGCTTCAAGTTCCAGCAGCAGATACGCCAGCTCATGCCATTGGCCGAGAGCTACAGCGACAACAGCGCCCTGCGCGAACGTGTGCGCAAGGCGATGACCTATTTCTCAGCCACTACGGCACGCACGCTGGGAGAACTCTTCGAACAGGAGATTCCCGAGATAGACAATGCCCGCACCCGCGAGATGATCGAGAACGAGCATAAACTGCTGCACACCGACTATGACGAGAAGATGGCCATATACATCGGATGCATGACGGATTTCTCGCTCACCACCTATTGGGATGCCAAGGCACGGGCTGCCATGACAGAGGACACGACCAAGAAGACACGTGCACCACGCAGACGCAAGAGTGGTGCCACAACGGCCGTCGGCAGCGACATCCCGACGAGCGACATCAAGCCCTCACGGAAGCGCAGCTCGAAGGTGGCCATCGACTACGAGGTCATCCACGACCAAGCGCTCTACCGACGACTCCTGGACTGGCGTAAGGGGGTATCGGCAGAGAAGCATCTGCCCGCATCGTATATCATGCCCATCCGCACAGTCATCGGTATCGCAAACACACAACCGCTGACCAAGGAGGACCTGCTGGTCATTCCGGGCATCGGCGACAAGACCGTCCAAGAGTACGGGGCTGAGTTGCTGGAGATAGTGAGAGGAAATAGTTGAGAGTTGAGAGTTGAGAGTTGAGAGTTGAGAGTTGAGAGTTAAGAGTTGAGAGTTAAGAGTTGAGAGTTGAGAGTTGAGAGCAATAAATGAAAAATGAGGAGTGAAGATTGATTTTTTCACTTTTCACTTTTCGTTTTTAATTCATATTGTTGTACCTTTGCAGCCGCAAAAGATAAAACGTACGATAAAAACGAACATTATTAAAACAAACGATAAAAACGAACAACTATGAATAGTGATTGGTTTGAATGTAAGGCCCGCTTCGACAAGACGATGGAAACGGGTGTACAGAAGAAAGTGACGGAAACATACCTGGTGGATGCCCTCAGCTTCACAGAGGCAGAGCGCCGTTTCATCGAGGAAATGACTCCCCGCATCAGCGGCGAGTTCACGGTGAAAGACATCAAGCGCGCCAGCCTGTCAGAAATCTTCGAGAGCAACGATGCTGCCGCAGACCGCTGGTTCAAAGCCAAAGTGGCATACATCAGCCTCGACGAGAAGACAGGTGCCGAGAAGCGCAGCAATCAGCAAGTGCTCATCCAGGGAACCGACATACGCGAAGCCGTGAAGACTCTGGACAAGGCCATGGAAGGGACGCTGGGCGAATGGGTGCTGGTGAGCATTACCGAGACTCAGATCATGGATGTGTACCGCTACAAGAAAGTGGAGAGTTAAGCGCTCAGGCATGATTGCAGAGGAAATACATCAGATTACGGAGCAGTTGCCAGCTGGCGTGCGGCTGGTGGCTGTCTCGAAGTATCATCCTGCAGAGGCTATACGCGAGGCCTACGCTGCCGGTCAGCGTATCTTCGGCGAGAGCCATGCCCAGGAATTGCAGCTGAAGCATGGCGAACTGGCCGACCTGCAGGGCATAGAATGGCATTTCATCGGCCATCTGCAAACCAACAAGGTCAAATACATCGCCCCCTACGTGTCGCTCATCCACGCTGTCGATTCCCCTCGTCTGCTGGCTGAAATCAACAAGCAGGCCTTGAAGGCTGGGCGCCGCATTCCGTGTCTGTTGCAGTTGCACGTGGCAGAGGAAGAGACCAAGTTCGGTTTCACGCCCGACGAGGCTAAGGCATTTATCGAGAGCGGAGAATGGCGACAGCTGGAGGGCGTAGAGTTGGCCGGCGTGATGGCCATGGCCACCAACACCGACGACACCCGCCGCATCCGCGATGATTTCCGTCGTGCCCGCAGGTTCTTTGAAGAAGCGTCGCTCAGCGCTGACCTTCCTGCCTTCAAAGAGCTTTCCATGGGCATGAGCGACGACTGGCACATCGCCATCGAGGAAGGCAGCACCCTCATTCGTATAGGGACAACCATCTTTGGACAGAGACAATATTGATTTTTTGCTCATTTTATTTGGGAGTGTGCAAAAAACGCATTACCTTTGCACACGATTTCAATAAATGTGCAAGAAATGCACCTTAAAACAGTCTCATAAGATATGGAATGTCCAAGCTTTAATGCCTGCATACAAAAAGCTATTCAAGATTACTGGGATTTCGATGCCCTCACAGACTACGGTGCTCAGACCTTCAGATACAAGGATGTAGCCCGCATCATCGAGAAAGTTCACATCATTCTGGAAGCATCCGGCGTGCAGAAAGGCGACAAGGTGGCCGTCTGCGGCCGCAACTCAGCACGCTGGGGCATTGCCTTCCTGGCCACCATCACCTATGGTGCCGTGGCAGTGCCCATCCTGCATGAGTTCCATCCCGAACAGATCCACGACCTGGTGAACCACTCCAACGCCAAGTTGCTCTTCGTGGGCGATCAGGTGTGGCCCAAGCTCGATGCCAGCAAGATGCCGGGGCTGGAAGGTATCTTCTCCAATTCTAACGATGAATACAAGATTCTCGTGGCACGCACAGAGAAAGTGCGCTATGCCCGTGAGAACCTCAACCGCCTCTTCGGCGAGCGCTACCCCATGAATTTCCGCGCCCGCGACATCAACTACTATCAGGACTCCCCCGAGGAGATGGCCGTGCTCAACTACACCAGCGGCACGACCTCCAACTCCAAGGGCGTCATGATTCCCTACCGCGCACTCTGGAGCAATGTGAAGTTTGCGTCCGAGGTTTACGACGAACATGTGAAGCCCGGCGAGAACGTAGTGAGCATCCTGCCCACCGCACACATGTACGGCATGGCTTTCGAGTTCCTCTATGAGATGACACGCGGTGCCCACGTGACGTTCCTCGGCAAGACTCCCTCGCCCACCGTCATGCTACACGTTTTCGAGGAGCTGAAGCCGAAGGTGGTCATCGCCGTTCCCCTGCTCATCGAGAAGATTGTCCGCAAGGCCATCTTCCCCAAGATCAAAGCTCCCGCTATCCGTCTGGCCTTGATGACGCCGCTGCTGCGCGACCGCGTCAAGTTGAATATCCGCCGCAAGATGCAGAAAGCTTTCGGCGACAACTTCTTCGAGATCATTGTGGGCGGTGCCGCCATGAACCAGGACATCGAAATATTCCTCAAGGGCATCGGTTTCAACTACACCATCGGCTACGGTGCCACCGAGTGTGCCCCCATCATCTGCTATGCTCCTTGGAACAAATTCGTGCAGGGCTCTTGTGGTAAGGCAGCACCCCGCATGGAGGTGCGCATCGACAGCCCCGACCCACAGCACATCCCAGGCGAGATCCTGGCACGCGGCATGAACGTGATGCTGGGCTACTACAAGAACGACGAAGCTACCGCTGCCACGCTCAAGGACGGCTGGTACCACACGGGCGACCTGGGCGTGATGGATGCAGAGGGCAATGTCTTCATCAAGGGCCGCTCCAAGAACATGCTTCTGGGCGCCAACGGCCAAAACATCTACCCCGAGGAGATTGAGGACAAGCTGTCATCCCTCCCCTACGTGACCGAGTGCGTAGTCATTCAGAAGGGCGAGCAACTCTACGGTCTCGTCTATGCCGACCCCGACGAGGTGCGCAAGGGCGGCCTCACGCAGAGTCAGCTTGCTGAGCAGATGGAGCAGAACCTCATAGAACTGAACAAGATTATTCCCGCCTACGCTCGCGTGCAAGGCATCAAGCTCATGCCCGAGGAGTTCGAGAAGACCCCCAAGAAGAGCATCAAGCGCTTCAAGTACATCGACTACGAGATCTAAATCATAAAGCCCCTAAAACAATGCGCCACCCAGCAATCAAATACTGGATGGCGCATTTTTTTACATTACTACAGCGGGATTTCAGGGTGCTGAACGGCTAGCGGCATATCCTTCTGCGAGAGGTAGAACATATAAAGGACGCAGTCCTTCGTGCCGCGGTTCTCGCCATGGTGGACGGTGCCCACCATCTCTACGACCGCCTCGCCCTCGTGCACCACCTTCGTCTTGCCGTCCAGGCCGATGATGGTCAGCTCACCCTGAACCAGCACACCGTAGTTCATGGCCACGTGATGATGCCAGCCCAGCTTCTGACCGGCAGGGAAGACATACTTCACAGCCACCAGTTCCGGACGGCCCTCAAAGTAGTCGGGCAGTTCCACGCCGTCCCAGCTCTGCGAGGTGCGAATCAGCTCGGTGCTCACCACCTTAGCGGCGGGTTCTTCGGCAGGTGTTTCGTCCTTCACCTGCGCGTTCTTGCACGACATCAATAGACTTGCGCTGCAGACGAGAGCAGCAGACATCAACCAGTTCATTGACTTTTTCATCGTATTTTCGAGATTGTAATGATTATGATTCAGCCTCCTTCTTCTTAATCTCGGTTGCGACCGAAGAGGCGAAGGAGATAGAGGAAGAGGTTGATGAAATCCAGATAGAGCGTCAGGGCACCGAGGATGGCGATGCGACGAGGAGCAGCAGCGTCGCTGTAGCCCATGGCAGAGCCCTGGTCAACAGCATAGCACATCTGCTTGATTTTCTGCGTGTCATAGGCGGTGAGGCCTACGAACAGGAACACGCCGATGTAGGTGATGATAGCATCCATCACAGAGTTGCCCCAGAAGATGTTGATGACGCTGGCAATAATCAGGCCAATGAGCCCCATGAACAGGTAGCTGCCCAGGCCGCTAAGATCCTTCTTCGTGGTGTAGCCGAACAGGCTCATGGCCCCGAAGGTAAGCGCTGAGGCGGCAAACGCCTGATAGATGGTGCCTATCGAGTAGTAGAAAAAGATGACGGACAGCGTGAGTCCGTTCACGACAGAGTACAGCAGGAAGAGCACCGTTGCCGTTGTGGGAGACAGCCGGCTGATGCCAGCAGAGACACCCATGACAAGGCCCAGTTCCAGGATGAAGAGAATCCAGATGGAGGCAGAGTTGCCGATGATCTGAAGGAGTGCCGGACTGCCGGCCGTGAAGAAGGCCGTGCCTGCGGTGAGCATCAAGGCTGCCGTCATCCAGAGATAGACGCGCGTCATGACGCCGGAGAAGGTGGTGGCAGCGCTGCCTGTTGTCGAGCGGACGTAAGAGCCGCGATCGTAATTGTCGTTGATTTCGATGTAGTCGTTCATGTTTCTAACAATAATTATATCATTGGTATTCCACCAAAACGCTGCAAAGATAGTGCCAAATCTCGCCCCCGCCACCATCTTACGCCGTGTTATTATCTCCTTTTTCAGTATTTTTAACGGATAATGGTGCTCGATATCATGCGATAGTGGTATATTTGCGGCATTAAAACATGGAAGTGTCAAAAAACGATGCCGCCTTCGAAGGCGTGGGCCTCCCAACACTCCCCTTTAGGGGCTTGGGGGCTAAGACCCAGGTCTTCGGGGCTTAGGACTTAGGTCTTCGGCCGTTAAGACCTGCGTCTTCTGTCCCCTTTCGACGCTGCAAAGGTACGAAAAATATTTACCCCATCCAAACAAATCTGCGAATTTCTTTTACATTTTTCGTAACCACGCCGCTTTTTCTTGATGGCGTTTCACCGTTTCGCCGTTTCGCCGTTTCATGAACCGCTTTCTAATGCGAAACGGCCAGAGTTACTTAATGAGTGAATTTACTTTTACATTTATATATATTATTAATATAATAATATATATAAATGTAACCATGAAATGACTGTAACCGGAACATGAAATTCGCTTGAAGAAACGGCGAAACGGCGAAACGGTGAAACGGCCGGTTTTCTCGGGCGGCATTCCGAGCGTTATGGGGTGACATTTTTAACCGTTTTATGAGCTAAGACAACGATTTTACCCCGATTTAACTTTTTTTCTCGCGCCAGTTCATTTATAAACAAGAACTTTTGATTACTTTTGAGCCCAAATGATTTCACTTCTCACACTTTGAATAACGCGATATGCGCATTCATAACAAGTATCATTGCTAAACACAGAAGAGATGAGTCAGACATGTGATTCCATAGACGGCAAGCAGGTGTGGCAAGACGAGGAGCGCAGGCTCTATTTCGAGGGCAGCGAACCCGTGATGATTTATAAGGGCGAACGCTACACCTTCGGTTGTCAGCCCTACGAACCGATAGCCATTATTCAAAAGGACGGGAAGGCGGTGGCATTCATCCATAACGCCTTCAACCCCGGAGAGTGCGAGGGCTTCGTCAAAGACAGCAGATACCTCGTGCGCACCATCTCGGGAAAGCACCACAATGCTGAGCGCTTCTGCCGACTGCTCACAACAGCCATAGACTGCTGCTGCGACAATCAGATAGACGAAGTGGAGGACAAGATGCAGCAGCAGCTGGTTGAGGAGAAGGGCATCGGCTGCATACAGTTCGGCACTCGTGATTTCAAATGCGAAAAGGTGCTCTTCGAGGGCATCCGCCTGCTGTTAGGGCACTTCGAAACAAAGCTCAGCAGAGAAAAAAAAGTAGATAGAATCTACAGCATCGCCTTTGCCTATCCGAGGCGCAACTCTGATGATTATGAGTATTATCTACTAACAGAGCAAGAATATCTTGAGTTCAAGAGGTGGCCTGAAAGAAAGCAGTGGGAGTGCATGGAAGAGGCTTTCGACTGGCAGCACAAGAACCTCGAAGGCAAGAAGCAGGTTCTCTGCAACGATTTCGACAAGCACCCCGCCATCTACAAGCCCTGCTTCACCCTCGACGAGGTGCCATCAGCAACGAATCCGAAATAGAAGAGATTCTGACAAATATTGAATGGCACTACCGAAGTTTATCGTAACGATGGACGGGATAAAGGATTTAATCACAGTACAATATGAGCAACAGGTATTTTGATATAGACGATGAAGGCAAAACTTAAACGAGGAATATCCATAACCATAAACCTCTTTTAACGCACTCAAACGCATATTTATTCAAGAAAAGTTGTACATTTGCCCCAAAATAATGCAATAAATGCTATTATTTAGAACTATTGCACAGATAATAAGCTTTAAAAATTCCGCCATGGAGCCGTACTGTCTTGTAACTTTATCCTTGGCAAACGACTTACAAAACTAACAAATATGAACATGAAAAGATTGGTATTCTCTATGATGGCCTTGCTGGCATTCGGAACTGCCAGCAACGGGCAGATGTACGAAGAGACATTGCCGAATCCCGACAACGAGCCGGCACCCGTTCATCCAGTGCCGAGCCAGCGTCAGCTGCTTTGGCAGGAAACGGAGTTCTACGCCTTCTTCCACTTCGGCATGAACACGTTCACCAACGCTGAGTGGGGCAACGGCAGCGAGGCAGAG
>CACZSQ010000093.1 GCA_902783885.1 uncultured Bacteroidales bacterium | reverse complement strand
TCAGCAGGGCGAGAAGCTCCCCTTCAAGGTCATCGAGTTCAACAAGGACAGCAAGCGCATCATCCTCAGCCACAGCCGCATCTTCGAGGATGCTACCCGCAACGAGCAGCGTGAAGCCCGCAAGACGGAGCGTGCTGCCAAGCGTCCTGCCAAGGAGGCGCAGCCCGCTATTCAGAATCAGGCTGCTTCCACAACCCTCGGCGACATCGACGCTCTGGCCGAGCTGAAGGCAAAACTGGAGCAGGGCAAGTAATCTGCACCCGCTCTCACACGCGCAAACATTAATTATACTTAATAATCGGGCCGTTGAAGCAATTCAACGGTCCGTTTTGCGTTTTTTTAGTTACCTTTGCCTTCGGAATTGACAAAATAACACCAAGAACGATACGATGAAACGAGTCTATATATCCATCCTGTCAGCATTCCTGCTGACGGTGACCATTGCACAGACTGCCTTTGCACAATCATGCGCGCCCGTAGCTGTGTTCTCTTATGTGAAGGAGGGGAAGCCCACCGAGGAAACGACCAAAGCGTATTCCGGGCCGGCGCCTGTCACAGGGCATTTCAGTGCCAACCCCACTGGCAATGAGAGCTTTACGGCTGTCTATGAGTGGTGGATCTATCCCTCGTCGAGTCGCAAGGAGCAGTACGTGGCACACTATTCCGGTGCCCAGTACGAAGAAATGGAATACACTTTCATGCAGAGCGGTTCCTTCACCGTTGCCCTGAAGGTTACCTTCACGAATACCACCGACGGCTCGACGGTCGATGACCCAGATCCGGGAGAGCACCTGTTCACCGTCACGGTTCAGGAGTCAAAGCTGGAGATGCCCAACGCATTCTCGCCCAACGGCGACGGCTTCAACGACGTTTATCGTGCGAAACCGAATCACCAAAGTATCGTGGAGTTCAAGGCTACCATCTTCAATCGCTGGGGGCAGAAAATCTATTCGTGGGACGATGTCAACGGCAGTTGGGACGGAACCGTTAACGGACGTACGGTGGAGTCGGGCGTATTCTTCGTCAATGTGGTTGCCAAAGGAGCTGACGGCGTTGAATACAAAATCCGCAAGGACATCAATATCCTGACAAGACACAAGGAGAAGGATGAAAAATAAAGAGGTCATTTCTGTCTTAGGTGCCCGTGTCCACAACCTCAAGAACGTTGATGTGGACATCCCGCGCAACAGCCTGACGGTCATCACGGGCCTCTCCGGTTCGGGAAAGTCGTCGCTGGCCTTCGACACGCTCTATGCCGAGGGGCAGAGACGCTATATAGAGACTTTCTCTGCGTATGCCCGCAACTTCCTCGGAGGACTGGAACGACCCGACGTAGATAAGATAACCGGCCTGTCGCCCGTCATCAGCATTGAACAGAAGACCACTAACAAGAATCCGCGAAGCACCGTAGGCACGACCACGGAAATCTTCGACTTCCTGCGCCTGCTCTATGCGCGTGCGGGTGAGGCGTATTCCTGGCAGACGGGTGAGCGGATGGTCAAATACACCGAGGAGCAGATTGTCGAACTGATAACCAACGATTATGCCGGTCACAAGATTCAGCTGTTGGCTCCGCTCGTGAAGAACCGTAAGGGACACTATCGTGAGCTCTTTGACAGCGTGCGCCGCAAGGGCTTCATCTGGGTGCGCGTGGATGGAGAACTGATGGAAGTGCAGCCCGGCATGAAAGTGGACCGCTACAGCAACCACTCGATAGAGGTCGTGGTGGACAGATTAAAGCCCACCTCTGATTCCGCCCGCCAGGGAGAGGAGGATTCCCGCCTTCGCAAGAGTGTGGACCTCTGCATGAAAATGGGCGAGGGGCTGATGATGGTGCTCGATATGGATTCCGGGAGTGTCAAGCACTATAGCCGCCGCCTGATGTGCCCAACGACAGGCATGAGCTACGCCGACCCCGCGCCGCACAACTTCTCGTTCAACTCGCCGCAGGGATGGTGCCCTCGTTGCAAGGGACTCGGCTACGTAAACCTTATCGACGTCAACAAGGTCATCCCGGATCGCTCCCTCTCCATCCGAGATGGAGGCATTGCGCCTTTGGGCAAAGCCAAGAACCAGATGATTTTCTGGCAGATGGAGGCCATACTGGATCGCTATGGCGTCACGATGCAAACGCCCTTGAGCGATATCCCAGAAGAGGCGATTGACGAAATCCTCAACGGTAGCCCTGAGCGCCTGCGAATCCCTGCTGCTACGGCTCACACGACCAATGACTACTACATCGAATACGATGGCCTTGTGAAATATATTACGATGATGCAGGATGGTGAGACCAGCGCAACGGCGCAGAAGTGGGCTGAACAGTTCTCAAGAACAGACGTCTGCCCGGAGTGCCACGGCGCACGTCTGAATCGCGAGGCTCTCCACTTCCGCATCGCTGGCAAGACTATTGCCGAGCTGGCTGATATGGACATCAAGGATCTGCTGCAGTGGATAACGGCGTTGCATGAACAATGTCTCGAAGGCTCTCCCAAAGAAGAGGGGACGGACCCTGCGCTGCTCACCGAACGTCAGCGTCAGATAGCTCCTGAGATTCTCAAGGAGATTCGCTCGCGTCTGCAGTTCCTCAACGATGTGGGACTTGAATACCTTAGTCTGTCGCGTTCCAGCATGAGCCTGAGTGGAGGCGAGAGTCAGCGCATACGCCTGGCTACGCAGATTGGCTCCAAACTCGTGAATGTCCTTTATATTCTGGATGAGCCGAGCATCGGTTTGCATCAGCGTGACAACCGTCGCCTGATTCAATCGCTGAAGGAACTCCGCGACACAGGCAACACGGTCATTGTGGTGGAGCACGACGAGGAGATGATGCGAGAGTCAGATTATATCGTGGACATAGGCCCTCTCGCAGGCCGCAAGGGTGGGGAAGTGATGTTTCAAGGCTCGTATGAGGAATTGGTAAAAGACTCACCGGGGGGAGAGCCCGTGTCTTCCTCCCTGACTAGGGATTATCTCACTGGCCGCCGCTCCATCGAGATTCCGGCTGAGCGTCGTACGGGCAACGGTAAGTTCCTGGAACTGTTCGGCGCACGCGGTAACAACCTCAAAAATGTGGATGTCCGCTTTCCCTTGGGCACATTCATCTGTGTGACGGGAGTCAGCGGCTCGGGAAAGAGTTCTCTCATCAACGACACTTTGCAACCCATTCTCTCGCAGCACTTCTACCGCTCTCTGCGTGACCCGCTCCCTTATGACCGCGTGGAGGGACTGGAGAATATTGACAAGGTGGTAAATGTGGATCAGAGCCCCATCGGGCGCACACCACGCTCTAATCCGGCCACTTATACAGGCGTATTCTCCGATATCCGCGACCTTTTTGTCTCGCTGCCCGAGGCTCGCATCCGAGGCTATAAGAGCGGGCGCTTCTCCTTCAATGTGAAGGGGGGGCGATGTGAAACATGCAGCGGCAACGGCTACAAGACCATTGAAATGAACTTCCTGCCCGACGTGATGGTGCCCTGCGAGGATTGCCATGGCAAGCGCTACAATCGGGAGACACTGGAGGTGCGTTTCAAGGGTAAGAGCATTGCAGATGTGTTGGACATGACTATCAATCGTGCCGTGGAGTTCTTCGAGAACCAGCCGAACATCTTACAGAAGATAAAAACGTTGCAGGACGTTGGGCTTGGATATATCAAGCTTGGACAGTCCTCCACGACTCTGTCTGGCGGCGAAAGCCAGCGCGTGAAATTGGCCACAGAGCTGAGCAAGCGCGATACCGGCCGCACGTTCTATATCCTCGATGAACCCACGACAGGCCTTCATTTCGAGGACATTCGTGTCCTCTTGGGCGTCCTCCAGCGCTTGGTGGCAAAGGGCAACACCGTTCTTGTCATCGAGCACAACCTTGACGTTATCAAATCTGCCGACTATCTCATTGACCTGGGACCCGAAGGCGGTCGTGGTGGCGGACAGCTTCTGGCCTGTGGTACACCCGAGGAAGTGGCACGTTGCAAGGAGGGGTTCACCTCTACTTTCTTACGAGAAATCTTTAAATTGAACTGATATGTTACTAACTACAACTCCGACCATCGAAGGTCGTCCCATTCGTGAGTACAAAGGCGTTGTAACAGGTGAAGTCATCATCGGCGCCAACGTCCTGAAAGATTTTATGGCCAGCCTCACCGACTTCTTCGGCGGCCGTAGCGGTTCCTACGAGAAAGTGCTTATCGAAGCCAAGGACGGTGCCATCAAAGAGATGATGCAACGTGCTCAGGCCCTTGGAGCTAATGCCGTTGTAGGCATTGACCTCGACTATGAGACCATCGGTCAATCTAGCTCCATGCTGATGGTCGCTACCAGCGGAACTGCCGTCGTCATCTGATCTTTTTCTTTGGAGGCTTTGCCCGCATTTCGTTGTCCCTTTTGATGTCTAAACATTAAAAAGGTAGCTTTTCTTTTGGCTGTTCAGCGGAAACTCTGTATTTTTGCCCTGTGAATTCTCCTTATGACTACCTTTAGCCTAGTTAATAGAAGTTTATGTTAGACAAAACTCAAACTATAGAGAAACTACGTTCCACACGCCAATATCTTGACGAGCACTATGGTGTACATTCTATGATGCTCTTTGGTTCTCTTGCCAAAGGGCTACAGCATGAGGGTAGCGATGTCGATATTTGCGTTGAGATGGTGCCCAATTTGTTCAACAGGGCAGGAGTGAAAGTTTATCTTGAGGAACTTCTAGGTTGTCAGGTTGATGTGGTTCGAATGAGAGAGAACATGAACCCAGTTTTCAAACAACAAATACTAAAGTATGGAATTCGAGTCTACTGAGAAACTTCAGATGGTCTATGAGACATTGAAGAATATAGACATAGCGATTACCCGTCTTCAGGAACGTACTGTACAGATCCATACAGTTGATGATTTCCTTTTATCGCCATTTGGAATGGAAAAACTGGATGCTGCAGGTATGGTTATCATCGCTTTGGGAGAAGCAGTAAAAACACTCGACAAGCTAACGGATAAGAAACTCTTGCCCACTTACCCCTCTATTGATTGGAAAAAGGTTATGGGAGCGCGAGATATCATGGCTCATCATTACTTCGAGATTGATGCAGATGAAGTCTTTAGTATCATCAAAAACGACTTGGAACCTCTTAAGCAAGCTGTTGACTATTTCAAAAAGCAACTATTACAGAATAATTAAAATAATATAAGGTGTATACTCCCCTTTGAACCGTTTATGAAATAAACAATATTAACATACAGACAGAAGCGTCCGCTTAGATTCTTGTTTCTGAAATTTCGGCAAAAATCATAGAAGCAAGCAGGAGTAAAAGCACGGATGCTCACGCTGACGGCGTGGGCTTTTACTCGGATATGATTGCATGGTGTTTGCCGATACCTGGGAAGCGTAGACGAAGTAAAGTCCACGTTTTCATTTTGTGTCTTATTCGAAACTCCAAGACGTATGCTCAAAAACCAACAATCTTATAGACTCATATAAACCTCAATACTCAATGCCGTAACAAAAAGTGCGGACAATGCCATCAGTGGTATCTGTTCCGCTATCGTGAAGGCAGAACACACGGATGCGACCCGACAACGACATAAGATTATGGGTACATTCGGCATCAAGAAGCAGCTTTGCAGTTGCATCCTCCAAGCCCACTGTGCACATCAGAGATAAGACCTCCCCAATCAAACGCCCTCAGTTCGCCACTCCCTTGGGACTGGCGAACTGAGGTGCGTGGGGAGGTCATAACCAGCGAAGCGCACACCAGAGCAGTGGCCACAACGCCATAAGAGAACGTGAAACGGCAAGCTCGGTACAAGTCACATTCAACAGGCCACATCAATGGAGGCCATCGAGGAGTAGCCCGCTGCCAAGCTCGCCAGCGGCAAACGAAGCCTGAGCACAGAAGCAAAGGAGGTGACTACAACAGGTCACCCCAAACAAAAAGCCCACTCACACGAGGCGAATGGGTAAATGAAGAATGGCGTTTCCTGTCAAAGGTTGGCTGTTAGGAAGGTAGCATTGCCAAAGATATAAAGGATGTTCTCGCTTGCTGGCACGAGGATTGTCTCGCCCTGACGGATCTGAACACCGTTGATATTGGCTTCGCCCCAAAGACAAACGACGACGATAAATGAGTCACAGTGGAAATCCACTTGCTGAGCCACCTGCACTACGACGCGGTGAACCGTGAAGTGAGGACAGTTGATGAGCTGAGAGACGGGTTTAGTGCTGTCATAGCTGCTTCGATATTCTGGCCACACCTGATAGTCAATGGCATCCTTGGCCTCTTCGATGTGCAGCTCACGCGGCTGACCGTGAACGTCCTTGCGCCCGTAGTCATATACGCGATAGGTGATGTCGCTCGTTTCCTGAATCTCGGCAAGGAAGTTGCCTGCACCGATGGCGTGAAGACGACCAGCAGGGAGAAAAAAGAGGTCGCCCTCATGGGCCTCGTGCGCAGCTATTACATCCTGCATGGGCGAATGGCCATTCACGACCTCAGCTGTGGCAAGCTGTTTGTAGTCCTCAGGCGTGATGCTCTTATTAAGACCTGCATAGATTTTACTGCCCACATCGCTCTTGATGACATACCACATCTCTGTCTTGCCAGCACATCCGTGACGCTGCATTGCCAGCTTGTCATCGGGATGGACCTGTACGCTGAGGTCCTGACGCGAGTCGATGAACTTCACGAGCAGGGGAAACTTGTTGCCATACTTCTTATAGACTTTGCGGCCAACCAATAATTCCTTGTATTTGTCAATCAGCTGTGTGAGTGTCAGTCCCAAATCTACATCATCCACGAGACCTCGCTCCACGGCCACGCTCTCATGTTCGGGCACACCGCTCACCTCCCAACTCTCACCGATATTGGGCTGGGCGGTGAAGATGCCCTTGAACGGGGCTATCTGATAGCCCCCCCAAATGGTGGTCTTCAAATATGGAGAGAATTTATACGGTTTCATTGCAATCTCAATAATCTTAATAGAGCTTCCATATAATAGTAGTCGGCATAGATAATGCTGGCATCGATTTCTGACCCGGCAGGGTGGTGACCTGTAGAGTGCATAAGGAAGGCCACGTTGTTGTCGCGGCTTTGGTAGCGGTCGGTGCTGAGGTCACGGAGCATGGAGATGGCAGCCTCGCGATAGGTGTTGCCCTTCTCATTTTCTACGAATTGACAGAGTTCCAACAGGGCGGAGGCCACGACGCACGCGGCAGAAGCATCCTTTGGTGCTTCCGTTCCCCTTGGGTCGTCCATATCCCAGATGGGAACCCAGTCGTCGCTTGTCTCGCGGAGTCGTTTCAGATAGATGTCCGTTACCTTTTGGGCGAAATCGAGGAAGCGCTTGTCGTGGGTGAAGCGGTAGACCATGGTGTAACCATAGATAGCCCACGCCTGTCCGCGGCTCCACATCGACTCGTCGCTGTAGCCTTGATGCGTCATGCCTTTGATGAAACGCCCTGTCTTTTGGTTATAAACGGCCACATGATAGCAACTGCCATCCTTGCGGAAATGGTTCTTCATGGTGGTCTTTGCATGGTGAACAGCAATCTTTCGCCATTTTTCGCTTTTCACTCTATCATTTTTCATTTCCCGACTCGCCCAAAAGAGCAGTTCGAGGTTCATCATATTGTCTATGATGGTGTTATGACCGCCGTAGTCCTTGACGTGTCGCGGCCATGAGAGGATTGTACCGACACTGGGATTGAAGAGTGTAGCTAAG
>CACZSQ010000092.1 GCA_902783885.1 uncultured Bacteroidales bacterium | reverse complement strand
GGGTCATGGCGGCTACTTCACCACACCTAAGGTGGGTCAGCGAATGCTTGCTGCTGCCCTCAACTCCCCCATTTCTGTGATGGAGACTGCAGGCGAAGGCGGTGCCTGGGGCATCGCTCTGTTGGCAGGCTTCATGGTCAACAACCCGCAGAAACTCACCCTGCCCGATTATCTCGACCAAGTTGTCTTTGCAGGCAACACCGGCGTTGAGATTGCCCCCACTAAGGAGGATGTTGAAGGCTTCAACCGCTACATTGAGAACTATAAGGGTGCCCTGCCTATCGAGAAGGCTGCTGTGGAGTACAAGAAGTGAGTGTACTCCGACCTTTCTCACCTTCATGAACAACGCCGATGTCCGCACTCCCGCGAGCATCGGCGTTATGAACTTGAAAGCAAATGTAAATATTAATCATGAAATACAACATGAGAAGATTGCTATCTCTGCTACTGTTGGTCGTTGGCTCTCAGAGCATCTATGCCCAGCAGACAGACTACAAGCCAATGGACGACGTGAATAAGGTCGTTGATCTCACCTTGGACAGTTTGGAAAAGGTGAAGACTGCGCGCCCTGTAGCTGGCAGCAGTCGCATTGGCAATAACCCCGTGCTGTTCCTGGTAGGCAATTCCACAATGCGCACAGGCACAAAGGGCAACGGCGATAACGGCCAATGGGGCTGGGGATTCTTTGCCGGCAACTACTTTGACGGGAAGCTCATCACAGTTGAGAACCAGGCCCTCGGCGGCACCAGCTCACGCACGTTCTACAATCAGCTATGGCCGAATGTGAAAAAGGGTATCCGTCCTGGCGACTGGGTAATCATCGAACTGGGTCACAACGACAACGGACCATTCGACAGCGGGCGTTGCCGTGCTACTATCAAAGGCATCTCACCCACTGATTCACTTGTCGTCACCCTCAAGGAAGGCCCTCGTCAGGGGCAACAAGAGACCGTCTATAGCTATGGCGAATATATGCGTCGCTTCGTGCGCGAGACACGTGCTTTGGGCGCACACCCCATCCTGATGAGCCTCACGCCAAGGAAGCGTCTCAATGCCTCTGAAGCATCAGCGGGAGAAGGTCGTTGGGAAGCTGTACGCGTGGCAGACGGGTTCGGCGGCTGGGCACGCCAAGTGGCAGAGGAACTCAACGTCCCCTTCATCGATCTCAACGAACTCTCTGCTGCCAAGTACGATGCCATGTCTTCGTGGAAGCTTAATTATCACTTCTATCTCGACAATATTCACACCTCCAAGTTCGGTGCAGAACTCAACGCACGCAGCGCTGCAGAAGGTCTGATGACTTGTACGCATCCCGAGCTTAAACCGCTTCAGGAAATGATGCAGAATGTTGCGCTTCCAACGACAGGCGTGAAGCGCGAAAAGGGTAAACCTGTCGTGTTTATTACAGGAGATTCTACTGTGAAAAATACCGACAAAGACTCCACAGGAATGTGGGGTTGGGGTTCACAGGCTTGGCGCATCTTTGACGAGAACAAGATCACCTACATCAACTGTGCACAAGCCGGACGCAGCTGTCGCACCTACCTACGCGAAGGCCGTTGGGAGAAGGTGTATAATGACCTGCAACCAGGTGACTTTGTGCTCATCCAGTTTGGGCATAATGACATCGGAGAGCTTGGCCGGGGCAAGCATCGCGGCGACATTCCAGGTGTGGCTGACACGAGTGTTGTGAGCCGTGTAACTCTCAAGGATGAAGCCTATAATGAGGTCGTGTATTCCTTTGGCTGGTATCTGCGTAAGATGATAGACGACTGTCGCCAGAAAGGTGCCACGCCCATCATCGTCAGCCTGACGCCTCGCAACGAATGGCCTAATGGTAAGATAGAGCGCCGCAATGACTCGTATGGAAAGTGGTATCGTGAGGTAGCAGCTGAGACAGGATGTGACTTTGTTGATCTCCACAACATCACAGCAGATGCACTTGACGGCATTGGTCAGGAGGCTGCGAAAGATTATTACTGCGGAGACCATACCCACACCTCGCTTCGTGGTGCACGTCTGAATGCCCTCGGCATTTCCATCGGGTTGCGTCGCTGTGGCAGCAAGCTCGCTGAGTTTCTTTATTGAAAGTTGGAGATTTATGATGAAATCATTGAATGACTAAAAGGTTGAAACGTTGAATAAAACGCGCGGCAGCACAATAAAATGTTGTCGCGCGCGTTTAATATAAGGTTTTTACGCGTAAAGAACATGATAGAATACATCCGCGGCACGATTGCCGAACTCTCTCCCACCCTCGCTGTGCTTGACGCTAATGGCGTGGGCTACGGTCTGAATATCAGCCTCAATACATATACCGCCATCCAAGGTTTGAGCGGCGATGTGAAGCTCTACGCTTATGAAAGCATCCGTGAGGACGCCTACCAGTTGTGGGGATTTGCCACCAAGGTAGAGCGCGAGTTGTTCCTCCTGTTGACAGCTGTAAGCGGTGTCGGAGGACAAAGCGCCCGTGTCATTCTCAGTTCCATGACGGTTCCTGAACTGTGCGATGCCATCAGCCGTGGCGATGAACGTCTGCTGAAGTCGGCCAAAGGCATCGGAGGCAAGACAGCACAGCGCATCATCGTAGAACTGAGGGACAAGGTGATGGCTCTGGGCGTCGATGCATCAGCAGGTTCTTCCTCGGGAGAGACATCCGGAATCATGGCTGCCAACAAGGAGGTCCTGGAAGAGGCTGTTGCTGCCTTAACCATGTTAGGGTTCTCCCCAGCGCCTTCGCAGAAAGCCGCCATCGGCATCCTGCGTGCCGAACCCGATGCCACCGTGGAGAGAGTGATTAAGTTGGCGCTAAAGATGCTGTAGGGGGACCCACCCTCCTCCCTCCCTGCAGGGAGGAAGATAATACAGACCGAGAAGAGATTATATATAAAGCCTTGAAGAGAAAACACTTTGCATATTGCATATTGCTGCTGACCGTCATATTGATGGCCGGACACGGTATGCTATTTGCAAAAGCGACTGCTCCCTCCCTAACAGGGAGGGCGGGGGGAGAGTCCGCAGCCCTCCCTCCTGACACTCTTCGTGTGCGCCCCCAGCGCACAGTCCCTGAAACCTATGAGGACCTGGACACGACATCGGTGGCGCTTCCCAGGCCAGATAACCTGAAGCAAGAGACAGAACTCGACTCCATCACGGGCAACTACCGTGTAGGAACCAAACTGGGCACAGGCGGCTACCTGAACACGCCGATTCTGATGACTCCAGAAGAATACCAGCAGTGGACCCTCAAGCAGTCCATGGGAGCCTACTACCGCGAGAAGAACCGCGAGGCATACGAGACAGCCGGTAAGAGCAAGTTCGATTTCACGGATATGCACTTCAACCTTGGTCCTGCCGAGAAAATCTTCGGTCCAGGCGGCATTAACATCAAGACACAAGGTTCTGCCGAGGTGAAGGTAGGCGCGAACATCAAGAAGACCGACAACCCCTCTCTGGCAGAAAATCGCCGCCGTGTGACGGCTTTCGACTTCGACGAGAAGATCAACTTGTCCGTGACAGGTAAGGTAGGTGACAAGATGAACATGAACCTCAACTACAACACCGAGGCCACCTTCGAAGCCGATGCTCAGCAGATGAAGTTGAAGTACGACGGCAAAGAGGACGAAATCATCAAGCTCATTGAAGCCGGCGACGTGTCTATGCCCTCCAACTCAACGCTCATCCCGGGCGTATCGAGTCTCTTCGGCATCCGCACCGACCTGCAGTTCGGCAAGCTGAAGTTGCAGGCTGTGGTGAGCCAGAAGAACTCTGCCTCCAAGAGCGTGAGCAGCAAGGGCGGTTCCCAGACGAAGAACTTTGAGATTTCAGCTGTCAACTACGAAGAGAACCGTCACTACTGGCTCGGCCATTACTTCCGTGACAACTACGACAGATGGATGCGCACGCTCCCTACCGTGGCCAGCGGAGTGGTCATCAAGCGTATCGAGGTGTGGATCACGAACAAGTCTAACCCCTCGACACAGAACAACCGCAACCTCGTGGCCTTCACTGACTTGGGAGAATCCATACATATCAAGAATACACACTGGAAACGACAGGGGACAACAGCCTATCCCCACAACCGCGCCAACACGCTCTATGAGGAGATTGTGAGTCAGTACCCGCAGGCGCGCGACATCAGTCAGACAACACCGACGCTCGACGGCATTGCCGGTGGCGAAGTGCAGGGCGGCAACGACTATGAGAAAGTGCAGAGCGCACGCCTGCTGTCCCCGAACGAATACACCGTCAACAACTCTCTCGGCTACATCTCACTCAGTACCCAGCTGGAGCCCGACGAGGTGCTGGCTGTGGCTTACGAATATACGCTCGGCGGGCAGACTTATCAGGTGGGTGAATTTGCCAATGACTTGCAGGACAACAGCCAGTGCCTGTTCCTGAAAGCGTTGAAAAGCACCACGAGCTCCCCCCGCATGGGCAACTGGCCGCTGATGATGAAGAACGTCTATTCTTTAGGCGCCACCAGCACCCAGCGCGAGAAGTTCCGTCTCGATGTCAAGTACCAGAGCGATTCCACGGGAACCTATCTCACTTACCTGCCTGAGACCTATTTGAAAAGCACCCCGCTTCTGCGTGCACTGAACATGGACCGCCTCGACAATAACAACCGCGCCAACTCCGACGGACAGTTCGACTATGTCGAGGGCTACACGATTCAGAAAGGGCGCATCTTCTTTGCCGTGGCAGAGCCCTTCGGTGACCATCTGCGCAGTTGGATCAAGAGCCAGGGCGGCAATGATGATGTGGCCGACCGCTACTGCTTCGATGCCCTCTACGACAGCACGAAGACCATTGCCAAGCAGATTGCCGAGCAGAATAAATTCATGTTTACCGGACGCTACAAGGGCACCAGTGGCTCTGAAATCGACCTGGGTGCAACCAACATCGCACCCGGCTCCGTCCACGTGACAGCCGGCGGCGTCACCCTCACCGAGAATGTCGATTACCGTGTTGATTACTCGATGGGTATCGTGCATATTCTCAACCAGAGCCTCATAGATGCCGGCACGAAAATCAATGCCAGCGTGGAGTCCAACGATGTCTATGGAATGCAGCGCAAGATGTTCCTCGGCCTGAACTGGGACTATGAGTTCTCCAAGAACCTCGTCATCGGCGGTACCCTGCAGTACCTGAACGAGCAGCCTATGACCACGAAAGTGAATATGGGGCAGGAACCGTTGAAGAACCTGCTTTGGGGCGTTCACATCGACTGGAAGAAGGAGAGCCAGTGGCTCACCAACATATTGAATGCCATTCCGTTCCTCAACTTCACGGCTCCCTCACAGATAGCCTTCAGCGGTGACTTTGCACAGCTCATAGCCGGTCAGAACCATCAGGTTCAGGGCAGCGCATCCTACATGGACGACTTTGAGAACACGAAGAACCGCATCAGCATCTCGCAGCCCACCGCGTGGATGCTGTCTTCAGTGCCCAAGCCTTTCGAGGGTGCCAAGCTGAGCAACGACGTGCGCAGCGGCTACCAGCGTGCCCGTCTGGCATGGTACTACATCGACCCCATCTTCACGCGTCGCAGCAGTTCCATCACTCCTTCGCATATCAAGAACGACCTCCAACAACTCTCCAACCACTATGTACGTGAGGTCTATGAGCGTGAGCTCTATCCCAACAAGTCGCAGACAAGTTACTCTGAAGCGGCCTCGCTGAACGTGCTGAACCTGGCCTACTACCCCACTGAGCGCGGTGCCTACAACCTCAATCCCGACCTGACGACCGAAGGACGGCTGAAGAACCCGACCAGGAACTGGGGCGGCATGATGCGCAAGATGGACAACCCCGACTTCGAGGCACAGAACATCGAGTACTTGGAGTTCTGGATGCTTGACCCCTTCATCTACACAGGCAGCGACCAGAGCTATGGCGGCGACCTGTACATCAACCTGGGTGAAGTGTCAGAGGATGTACTCAACGACGGCAAGAAATTCTACGAGAGCGGACTGCCCATCGACGGCAATACGAACTACTTCACCGAAACCGTGTGGGGCCGCGTTCCGACGACCAACAGCGTAACCTATGCCTTCAATAACGAGAGCGGCGCTCGTGCACGCCAGGACGTAGGCCTTAACGGTCTAAGCTCGGAAGAGGAACGCTCTTTCAGTGCCTACTCCAATTTCCTTAGTCAGGTGCAGGGGAAGGTGTCTCCCGAAGTCTTTGACAGCATCTGGGCAGACCCTGCAGCCGACGACTACCACTACTATCGTGGTTCCGACTATGATGACCAGCGCAAGAGCATCCTTGAGCGCTACAAGCGCATCAACCTGCCCGAAGGCAACTCCCCCGACACCGACAACTCTCCCGAGAGCTATGAGACAGCCTATAAGACGACGCCCGATGTGGAGGATATCAACCAGGACTACACGCTCAACGAGTATGAGAAATATTTCCAGTACCGCATCTCCATACGTCCGCAGGACATGGTTGTGGGCAACAACTATATCTCCGATATCCGCAATGCCAGTGTCAAGCTCCGCAACGATGAGACACAGACAGTCAAGTGGTACCAGTTCCGTGTACCGCTGAAGTCCTACGAGCGTGCCGAAGGAGGCATCACCGACTTCACCAGCATCCGCTTTATGCGAATGTACATGACCCAGTTCGAGAAGCCCATCATCCTGCGTTTTGCCACCCTCGATGCCGTGCAGGCCGACTGGCGCGTCTATGAGCAGAGCCTCTATACCGGAGAGAACCCTTCGGCTGCTTCCACCATCGAAGTGAGCGCCGTGAACATCGAAGAGAACAACGACAAGGTGCCTGTGAACTACGTGCTGCCTCCCGGTGTCAGCCGTGTCACCGACCCGTCGCAGACACAGTTGGTGGAGAGCAATGAGCAAGCCTTGTCGATGGTGGTCAGAGACCTGGCACCCGGCGATGCCCAGGCCGTGTTCAAGAACTGCAACTACGACATGCGCCAGTACAAGCACCTCCAGATGTTTGTTCATGCCAATGCTCTTGCCAACGATATCACGGGACTCAACAACGGCGAGACAGCCATCTTCATCCGTTTAGGTTCCGACTACAAGAGCAACTTCTACGAGTATGAGATACCCCTGAAGCTCACAGACCCCGGACACTACGACACATACAGCGCACAGGGTTGTCAGGCCGTATGGCCCGAGGATAACATGGTAGATCTCGACCTCTCGAAGCTCACCGCCACCAAGAAGAACCGCAACCGCGAGAAGAGTCTTGGCAACGCCAGCTTCAACCGCCCCTTCAGCCAGTTCGACAGCGACCGCCCCAGCAACCGCATCACCGTGATGGGTAATCCTACGCTCGGCGAGGTGAAGACCATCATGATCGGTGTGCGCAACAACGGGCGCACCGTCAAGAGCGTCGAGGTGTGGGCCAACGAGCTGCGTCTTCAGGAGTTCTCCAACGAAGGCGGTTGGGCAGCACAGGCAGCGCTGAACATCCAGCTCTCAGACCTCGGCAGCATCAACCTCACAGGTCATATCGAGAAAGCCGGCTTCGGCGGCATTGAACAGACAGTGGCCGAGCGCTCCAACGAGGACACCTACGAGTACACCATCACGACGCAGATGGATCTCGGCAAGCTGTTCCCGCCCAAGGCTAAGCTGACCATCCCGTTCTACTACAGCTACAGCAACGAGCATGTTCGCCCCAAATACAATCCGCTGGATTCCGACATGCTGCTCGACGATGCCCTCGATGCCGCCGCTTCAAAGCATGAGCGCGACAGCATCCTCGACCTCACGTCACGCCGTCAGACGACCAAGAACATTTCCTTCACTGGTGTCAAGTTGAACATACAGTCGCGCAAGCACCCGATGCCCTACGACCCGGCCAACTTCACCTTCAACTACAGTCACTCCCACACCTACAACACCGGTGAGACCACCGTCTATGAGCACGACAAGGCATGGCGCGGAAGCATCAACTACAGCTGGTCGCCCAACTGGAAGGCGTGGGAGCCCTTCAAGAATATCAAGTCTAAGAGCAAGTGGCTGCAGATTCTCAAGGACCAAGGGTGGAACCTTGTGCCGCAGAACATCACGTTCAACACGGACATGGTGAGAACCTATTACGAGATTCAGGAACGCGATCTCGACAATCTCGAAGGCAAGAACACCATTCCGGTGCGCTGGACGCCTACCTTCCTGTGGAACCGTGAGTTCAGCCTGCGCTGGGACTTCACCAAGACGCTCCACTTCAACTTCCAAAGCGGTACACATGCCGAGATTGAGGAACCCTATACACCCGTGAACAAAGACCTCTACCCTGACCGCTACGAAGCTTGGAAGGACAGCGTGCTCTACAGCATCCGCCACCTGGGAACGCCTATCGACTATGCCCAAAGCGCACAGGTGTCCTACAAGTTCCCCTTCGAGAAGATTCCCGTCACCGACTGGATTTCTGCCGACGGCACCTACCAGTCGAACTACAACTGGAAGCGAGGCGCCGAGGACGGGCTCAATCTGGGCAACACCATCAACATGCAGCGCACGGTCAATGTCAACGGCAAGTTCAACCTCGAAACACTCTACAACCACTCCCCGTTCCTGAAGGAGGCCAACAAGCGTTTCTCATCATCCACCATCAAGAGCGAAGGGCGCAAGAAAGATCAAGCCAAGAAGAAAGCTCAGGAAGAGAAGAAAAAGGAGAAGGAGGCAGCCGCCAAAGCCCGTCTGGAAGCCCAGCAGAAGGCCGCCGCCGGCGACAGCACAGCCCTGTTGGCACTGAACGACCCCGCCAATGCCAAGGCACAGACCAATGCCAAGGGCACCAGCCAGCAGAAAGCGAAGCAGTTCAAGGGCTTTGCCGGCGAGGTCATGCTGCTGCCTGACAGTGCCGTGGAACTCACCCACGGGCAGAAGAGCAAGCGCATTCGCGTGACAGCCAAGGACGAGCACGGCAAGAGCTACGACATACAGTACAAGCGCGTTGACGAGAACACCATCCGTATCCTGCCTCCACGCGAACTGCAAGAGGCTGCCCGCAAGGCACAGGAGGCGAAGAAGAAAGCTTTAGCCCAAGCACAGCAGGCACGCCGCGACACCATTCAAGCCCTGCAGGAAACCCTCAAGCAATGGCGCAAATTAGAGAATCAGGACAGCATCGCTGCCATCGAGAGCCGTATCGCAGCACTCGACAGCCTGCCCATCACTCCCATGATGGCTGCCGCAGACTCCCTTTCTGCCGGCTCATCTTCCCTTGCAGGAGGAGCACCAGAAGGGCAGGATGCTCTGTCTTCCCTGAAACTTCGCGTGAACGTGATTGCCAAGCCCAAGGCACAGGACAAGAAATGGTACCAGTGGGCTCAGGCTGGTGCCCGTTTCGCCATGATGCTCCGCAATGTCAGCGTCAGCTATCGCAACACCTACTCGCTGGCACTCCCCGGCTTCATGCCCAATGTAGGCGATGCCTTCGGCCAGCAGAAAGCCAACGGCGTCCTGAGTCCGGGTCTCGACTTTGCCTTCGGCCTTGTCGATGACGACTACATCGACACCGCCAAGCGAAGAGGCTGGCTCCTCAACAACGACAGCGTGGCCACGCCAGCCACCACCAACACCTCCGAGGACATCCAGATCAAGGCTACGCTCGAACCGCTGCCCGACTTGAAGATAGACCTCAACGCCAGTCGCACGCGCACGCGCTCGAAAAGCATACAATATATGTATAGCGGCAATCCCACCACGCAGACAGGTTCGTTCAACATGACCACCGTCACCATCCGCACAGCTTTCAAGAGCCGCGGCGATGCCAGCAACGGCTACGACAGCGAACCCTTCCGCCGCTTCCAGGAATATCTGCCCATCTTCCAGAACCGTGTCGAGGCTCGCTATGCGGGCATCCAGTATCCCTCCGGCACTGGTATGTCAGGAACCTACGACCCCGCCAACGGCTCTGTCAGCCCCTACAGCGCCGATGTCATGGTGCCCGCTTTCCTGGCAGCTTACAGCGGACGCCGGGCAGCCGATTCCCCGCTTGACATCTTCCCGGCACTCAGCCACGTGCTGCCCAACTGGAACATCTCCTACAAGGGACTGAGCAACCTGCCCTGGATTCGCGACCACTTCAAGAACATCACCCTCACCCACGGCTACAAGAGCATCTACAGCGTAGGTTCTTACAACACCTACTCCTCATGGGTCGAATATATGCACGGCTCCGATATGGGCTTCGTCAAGAACGAGACCACTGGCGAGTACCAGCCCTCATCGATGTACGACATCTCCACGGTCAGCATCAACGAGTCCTTCTCGCCGCTCATCGGTCTCAATGTGACGCTGCAGAACAACATGACCTTCAAACTGGAGTACCGCAAGACGCGCGTCCTCACGCTCTCCATGACCGCTGCACAGATCAACGAGGCCAGCTCATCGGACATCGTCTTCGGGTGGGGCTACAAGCTCACCGACTTCAAGCTTAACAGCCTGTGGAGGACCAAGAGCAGCAGCCAGAAGCAAGCCCGCAGGAACCGTGGCCGCTCGCGCAACCAGAAGAACGACAACAGCAAGGGCAGCACGAACAACGACAGCGGCAAGAGCACCTTCGCCCACAGCCTGAACCTTCGTCTCGACTTCTCCTACCGCAATCAGGATGCCATCACGCGCAATATCCAGACCATGCTCTCCGAGGCCACTCAGGGCAACCGTGCCTTCAAGACATCCTTTGCCTGCGACTATGCCATGAGCCGCTTCGTCACCTTCTCCCTCTACTACGACCGCCAGCGCAACGAGCCCCTGCTCTCCTCCTCCGCCTACCCCACCATCACGCAGGATTTCGGCTTCAACCTCCGCTTCACCCTAACGCGATAAAGTGCAAGATGATTGACAGACAAAGAGAGCTGACACCGGGTAGGATGCCAGCTCTCTCATTGTTGGAGGTGCTTAATGTCACAAAGTCACATGTCACAAAGTCGCATTTTTATTTCTTCAACACTCCCCTTTAGGGGGCTTGGGGGCTTTCAACACTCCCCTTTAGGGGGCTTGGGGGCTTTTACACTCCCCTTTAGGGGGCTTGGGGGCCTCAGAAAATGATCGGTCCTCTTCCCATGCAACTTGTGGTTGTCAATGCTGTAAGGAATGCTGTGAGTGCAGCTACTAACATCTTCACTGCCACCTCGATAAATCGATTCTGTTTCATAGTCGGATAAAGAAATTTACATAATACTTTTTTCGAACACGGATCTCACGGATTTCACGGATAACTCAGCGCTCTCTGCGAATAAATTGGCTTAATTCGCACAATTCGCCGACAAAGCACCCACCGCTAAACGGATAATCATAACGGCTAATTAAGCTAATTATGCGAATTAATTTCAGAACACGGATTTCACGGATTTCACGGATTCTTGCGTACTAATATTTTTGCAGAAATCACAGAGTCATCCGTGTCAATCCGCGTCATCCGTGTTCGATCTCTCTCTCTCTCGAAAGCCGCGAAGCCTTTCGCTTAATTTGTGAAATTCGGAAAAAATTGATTTATTTCTACATGGCATGCAATTCGTGTAATTCGAGCAATTCGTGTTCGAAAAAATCCGCGTAATCTGTGCAATCTGTGGTGGAAAATAAATCCGTGTCAATCCGTGTCATCCGTGTTCAAAAAAAAACGCATCTGTGGTGAAAATCGGGGAGTGGGAACCGTCAGCCCCCACTCCCTTCTCAGCTAACAGCCAACAGCCAACAGCCATTAAGGTTCGTCGTTACCGTCGGGATCGCTCCAGTCGGCAGAGCTCTCGCCGGCCTTCTGCGCCTTCTTGGCGGCAGCCTGCGCCTTGCGCGTGGTGACATACTCGAAGTTGAAGTCGCTGCGCTTCAGGTCGAGTCCGGCGCCCAGCTCGTAGTTCACGTTCACGCGCTTGATATTGTCGGCGGTGAAGGCCTCCATGGCCGTCTTGGCGGGCGTGTCCTCGGTGGCGGCTACAGCCTCGGCACCCTCGCTGGCGATGCTGGGCGTGAAGCGCCCCAGGTCGCCGAGCTCGATGGCGTTGCCCTCGGTGATGGCCTCCTTGATGCAGGCGCACATGTCGGTGAGCACGCCCACGATGGTGCCCTTGGAATAG
>CACZSQ010000091.1 GCA_902783885.1 uncultured Bacteroidales bacterium | reverse complement strand
CTATTCCAAGGGCACCATCGTGGGCGTGCTCACCGACATGTGCGCCTGCATCAAGGAGGCCATCACCGAGGGCAACGCCATCGAGCTGGGCGACCTGGGGCGCTTCACGCCCAGCATCACCTCCGAAGGTGCCGAGGCTATAGCCGCCACCGAGGACACGCCCGCCAAGACGGCCATGGAGGCCTTCACCGCCGACAACATCAAGCGCGTGAACGTGAACTACGAGCTGGGCGCAGGGCTCGACCTGAAGCGCAGCGACTTCAACTTCGAGTTCGTCACCACGCGCAAGGCACAGGCTGCCGCCAAGAAGGCTCAGAAGGCCGGACAGAGCTCTGCCGACTGGAGCGATCCCGAGGAGCAGGAGGAGCCTTAAAAAGAAGACCCCAGTCGCCCGTTAGGGAGGGGAGAGAGGGGGAAGGGCATTGCTCTTGGCTCTTGGCTTTGGCCATTGGTTTCCCGTTCTGTGGAAGTCAATGGCCTTTTTTAATGGGGAATGGATTAAAAAGAAAAGGCAACGCCGAGGGTGATGACCAGTCCGCCCACATTTTTTCATACATCCGGAAAAGCATAGCCATATCGTTCACGGCCAGCGGCCATGGACGCGATAGTAGTAGTAATCGTAGTATTCGGCGGGCTGCACGCCGGGGAACTCCTCGGAGAAGAGATCCTGGAGGCGCGAGGGGGCTTGCTCGCGGGCTTGCAGAAGGTGCGCAAGCGCGGTGTCGTCCTGATGGAGCTTCATGCAGCAGTAGGCCATGTAGGCATGGTACTCAGCAGCGTCGGCGGGGGCTAAGCCTTCCACCTTCAGGAGCTCGTCGAAGAGGTCGAGGGCGATGTCGAAATAGCTGGTATCGACCATCATGGCTGCCGCACGGTAGTAGATGCTCAGATGGCGGTCCGGGTCGGCGTTGTTGCAGGCGCGCTCCACCACTTGCAGGGCTTCCTTGACCCGATGATTCTCGGCATAAACGCACGCACGAAGAAGCTCGAAATCCTCCTGACTGCCGTCGGGGCCGCTCACAGCCTCGTCTTTGTCGATATAGCTAAGGGCCTCATCCACACGTCCTTTGCGGCTGAGGAGCTGCGCGTGCATCTCATAGATGAGCGACTGGTCGGGACTGATGCCATCGGCCAGCTCCTCGGCGCGCTCGATGGAGGCCAGCGCCTCGTCCTCCTGCTCGGCATCCAGCAGGCAGTAGGAGTCGTAGAGCCAGTTCTGCTCGTTCGTGGGGTCGCTCTCTTTCTCGCGTAGGTAGATCTCGTGGGCCTGCTGGTAGTTGCCCTGCTGGAGGAATATCCAGGCCTTGAGCTGCGAGGCGCGGTTGTTGGCGGGGTCAATGGCCAGCGAGTAGTCGAGGCTGTTCATGGCATCGTCATAGAGATTCAGGCCGGTGTAGGCCTCGGCGCTCCAGTTCCACGTCTCGACGCAGAAGGGGTCCACGTCGAGCATCCGCTCGATATAGGCGAGTGCCTTGCGGTTTTCCTCCAAGCCGAGCAGCGTGTCGGCAGCCGCCTGCCAGGTCTTGTACCAGTCGGGGGCCATCTGTTCCAGATCGCAGACGAAAATCCAAGCTTCCTGAAAGCGGTGGTAGTCGATGAACACATAGGCGGCGTCGTAGAGGAAATAGTCCTTGTCCTCGTCCATCTGCCCGGCGGCCTGCGTGAGGATGTCCACGGCCTCCGCTACCCTATCCTCCCGCACCAGCAGTTCGGCGCGCAGGAATAAGACCTCGCGGTGCTGCTGGTCCTCAATGGTGTCGCAAATCTGCATGGCTGTCTGCGTGTCGCCATTCTGCATGAACTGCCGCGCACGGAAGATCTGGGGGTCCACGGCGTCGGGGTGGAGCTGCAGGGCAAGGGCGATGACCTCCGCAGCCTGCTGCTCGTCGTGCTGGACCATGGAGTAGTATTCGGCGATGTCCGTGAGCTCGTCGGCCTCCATATAGACCGCTGAGCCTGCCGCATGGGCAGACTCGTAAACGGCCAGGATTTCCTTGAACTCGCGGCTCTCGAAATATTTCAGATCATCGTCGTCTCTCAAAGCTCTTCTATTAGCTCCTCAGTCCTACGGTTTTGTTGAACACGAGGTGGTCGGGGGTAGAATCGGTGTCGATGTTGAAGTATCCGATGCGCTGGAACTGCAGGTAGGTGAGCGCGGGCATCGTCTGCACGAACTTCTCGATGTAACAGTTCTTGAGCATGCGGAGCGAATCCGGATTCATCATCTGCTGCATCGCCTCGATGTTGGAGAGCCCTTCGCCCTGCAGGCGTGCGAGTTCGTCGCGCGGGTTCTCCACCTTCCACAGCCGTTCATACATTCGCACCTCTGCGGGCAGGCAGTGTCCGCAGCTGAGCCAGTGCAGTGTCTTTCCCTTAATCTTACGGTCGGCGCCGGGCTGTCCGCTGCGCGTCTCGGGGTCGTAGGTCGCATAGATGCAGGTGACGTTGCCCTCAGCGTCCACGTCGTAGGGGTGTTCGCCCTCCTCGTTGCACTTAATGATGTAGGCGTTCTTCAGGCGCACCTCCTTACCGGGAGCCAAGCGCATGAACTTCTTCTCAGCCACAGGCTGGAAGTCCTCGCGCTCGATCCATAGCTCGCGGGAGAACTCGATGGTGTGGCTGCCCTCCTCGGGGCGCTCGGGGTTGTTGATGGCTTCGAGCTCCTCCACCTGTCCCTCGGGATAGTTGGTGATGATGAGCTTGACGGGGTTCACGACCGCCGACACGCGGGTGGCGCGCTGGTTCAGGTCGTCACGCACGGCGCTCTCCAGGAGTGCGAAATCGTTGAGGGCATCGTAGGTGGTGTAGCCAATCTTGTTGATGAAGTTGATGATGCTCTCGGGGGAGTAGCCGCGACGGCGGAAAGCGCAGATAGTGGGCATACGGGGGTCGTCCCAACCGCTGACGAAGCCGTTCTTAACCAGCGCCAGCAGGTTGCGCTTCGACATCAGCGTGTAGTTGAGGTTCAGCTTGTTGAACTCCGTCTGGCGCGGACCCTGATATGCGGCCTCCCCTTCGTCCCCTGAGGGGGACACATATCCTCCGTCAATGAGTTTTTGGACCATCGAAGCCCCCTCGGGGGTTTGGGGGGCCTTCGCCAGCGACTCAAACCACTCCTTCATCCATGTGACAAAGAGGTCGTACAAGGGACGATGTTCCACGAACTCCAGCGTACACCACGAGTGGGTGACGCCCTCGAGATAGTCGCTCTGCCCATGCGTGAAGTCATACATCGGATAGGCGTTCCATCTGTTGCCCGTCTTGATGTGCGGGATGTTGAGCACACGATAGATCAGCGGGTCGCGGAACAGCATGTTGGGGTGCGCCATGTCAATCTTAGCACGCAACACGAGCGTACCAGGTTCACACTGGCCGCTGTTCATGAACTCGAACAGGCGCAGGTTCTCCTCCACGGGACGGTCGCGGAAGGGGCTGTTAGTACCGGGGCTGGTGGTGGTGCCCTTCTGCTGGGCTATCACTTCGGCGCTCTGCTCGTCCACGTATGCCCTGCCCTGCTTGATCAGCCACACGGCGAAATCCCACAGCTGCTGGAAATAGTCCGAGGCATAATAGACGTTGGCCCACTCGAAGCCCAGCCAGCGGATGTCCTGCTCGATGCTGTCGATGTACTCCGTGTCCTCCTTCTGAGGATTCGTGTCGTCGAAGCGCAGGTTACACTTGCCGCCGTATTTCTTGGCAAGACCGAAATCCAGTGCTATGGCCTTGGCGTGACCGATATGGAGGTAGCCGTTGGGCTCGGGCGGGAAGCGCGTCTGGAAACGGCCTCCGTTCTTACCTTCGGCCAGATCATTAACCACTTTCTGTTCGATGAAAGAAAGGCCACGCGTGTCGGTGGAGGAGGAAGACTCTCCCCCCGCCCGCCCTGTCAGGGAGGGAGCTGTTACTTTTGATGTATCGTTATCGTTCATTTTATTATATATTTACTATTAACTCTCAACTTTCCTTCCCCCACCCTACACTCCCCTTTAGGGGGCTTGGGGGCTTTTACACTCCCCTTTAGGGGGCTTGGGGGCTTTGGGCTTGGGGGCCTCCACTCTCAACTTTTCATCCTTCCTTCAGCCTCGACTGATATTGGGCAATGTATTTGCCCAGGATGTCGAACTCGATGTTCACCACTGTGCCCACCTTGATACTGTGGAAATTCGTGTTGTCGAAGGTGTAAGGGATGATGCACACCGCGAAGGTGTTCCTCGTGGGGCGGCACACTGTCAGCGACACGCCGTTGACGGTCACCGAGCCCTTGTCCACCGTGAAATAGCCGCGGCGCACCATCTCCGCATCCGTGTCGTACTCGAACGTGAACTCGTGACTGCCCTGCTGGTCCTCCACGCGGATGCACCGCGCCGTCTGATCCACATGCCCCTGCACGATATGGCCGTCCAGACGACCGCCCGCCTGCATCGAGCGTTCCACGTTCACCTCATCGCCCACGCGCAGCAGCCCCAGGTTGGAGCGCTCCAGCGTCTCGCGCATGGCGGTGACGGTATAGGTGTCGTCCTGAATGCGCACCACCGTCAGGCACACGCCGTTGTGCGCAATACTCTGGTCGATTTTCAGTTCGCTCGTAAACGGGCAGCGCAGCGTGAAATGCAGGTTCTCCTGCTCGCGCTCGATAGCCACCACCGTGGCTGTGCTTTCAACGATTCCTGAGAACATAGTTGGATTTGACGATTTGACGATTATTCTGCCCGCAAAGGTACGATATTTTAATGAATTATGAAAAATGAATAATGAAAAATGAAGTTTTTTCTTATTTTATTATCTACTTGAAATAAAATCCGTAATTTTGCAAAAGTCTTCCGTTGTAAGACAGAGACCACATATTTTAAGACACCTTCGTATTGAACGCTATGGCTAACAGTCAGGACTATAAGAGACTTTCGGGAAAGAAGTTCTCGCTGAAGACCGTGTTGATCATCATCGGCGCCGTGCTGGGCAGCATCATCGCATGGCTATGGAGAGACCGCCCCAATCCCAATCCCCCCGCATTGTATGGTCCTCCGCCCGTGGACACCATCGCCCCTTGTGACACGACAGACACCACCGCAACGAGTGTTCCGGCAGACAATGAATAGCGACAACGGAACAGCGGCGTCGCTGCCGCGGCCTGGCCTCGTGAAGCGGCTGCGCTTAGGCCACGCATCCCGCGAAAACCAGCAACGCTGCGAGCAACACGCCCTCCGGCAGCTGTTCTGGGAGTGCACGCTCAGGTGCGACCTGCACTGCCTCCATTGCGGCAGCGATTGCCGCACAGCCTCCGACCGGCATGACATGCCGCTGGCAGATTTCCTTGCGGTGCTTGATGATGTGCGCACAGCCATGAATCCAGGCCAAGTGCTCGTCATCACGACAGGCGGCGAGCCGTTGGTCCGACAAGACATCTGCGCCTGCGGAAAGGCAATCCGCGCGAGGGGCTTTCATTGGGGAATGGTGAGCAACGGCCTGTTGCTCGATGAGAAGAAGTGCGATGAGCTGTTGCACGCCGGACTGGAAACCATTGCCATCAGCCTGGACGGCTTCGAGGACGAGCACAACTGGCTCCGCGGCAACAAGCGCAGCTTCGCCATGGCCGCGCGAGCGATCAAGGTGCTTGTAAACAAGAAGATCACCTGGGACGTGATCACCTGCGTCAATCAGAAGAACTACGGCTCCCTGGACGCCTTCAAACAATACCTTATAAATATAGGTGTGCGGAACTGGCGCGTGATTACGATAGCCCCCATGGGGCGTGCGGCACAGAACGACGGCCTCCAACTCAACCGCGAGCAATTCCGCAGCCTCATGGATTACATCGTGCAGGTGCGCAAGGAGGGGCAGATTCGTGTCAGCTACGGGTGTGAGGGTTTCTTAGGGGATTACGAATGGAAGGTGCGCGACTATCCTTTTTTCTGCCAGGCCGGTGTCAATGTAGCCTCCGTCCTGGCCGACGGCTCCATCTCCGGGTGCCTCAGCATACGCAGCCACTACCACCAGGGCAACATCTACGCCGACCGCTTCACGGATGTCTGGGACCGCAGATTTGAGCTTTACCGAAACCGCACCTGGATGCAGGCAGGCCCCTGTGCCACCTGCGACATGTGGACCTATTGCCAGGGCAATGGCTTGCACCTTCGCGACGACAACGGCACCTTGCTCCTATGCCACTACCGTGGATAAAAATCGTCGCCTACAGCGAGAAATCTATCAAATCTTAACAAATCTTGCAGCTATAATCTGTTTAATCTACTAACTCTCAACAGGCTCTCCCTTCACGCGACGGCGAGCAGTAAGTAGCCACCATTATTTACGGGAAGCCCCGAGCACAGCAATGTGTCTCGGGGCTTTTTTCGTTAAAGCAGGCTTCTAATGAGCCTCCCTACACTCCCCTTTAGGGGGCTTGGGGGCTTTAGAAAATAATTGGTCCTCTGCCCATGCAGCTTGTGGTTGTAAGGGCGGTGAGGAATGCGGTGAGGGCAGCTACTAACATCTTCACTGCGACCTCGATAAATCTTGAGTTTTTCATAGTAATTTGATGCCCCCAAGCCCCCTAAAGGGGAGTGTTGGGAGTTAATAGTTAATAGTTAATAGTTGAGGCCCCCGAGCCCCCTAAAGGGGAGTGTTGGGAGAGGGAGTTAATAGTTGAGAGTTGAGAGTTGAAAGTTGAGAGTTGAGAGTCAGTTGAAAGTTAATAGTTCTTCAAGTTTGAAGCGTCGCAAGCGCCGAGCGGAGAGTTAATCGTTAATCCGTGCCATCCGTGCCATCCGTGTTCGACATCTCTCTTTCTCTCTCTCGAAAGCCGCGAAGCCTTTCGCTTAATTTGTGAAATTCGAAAAAATTGAATTCTATCGACCGGCCATGCAATTCGTGTAATTCGAGCAATTCGTGTTCAAAAACCCTTTCGAAAGCCGCGAAGCCTTTCGCTAAAAATCCGTTCAATCCGTTCAATCCGTGTTCGAGAGAAATGGGGAGTGGGAACCGTCAGCCCCCACTCCCTTCTCAGCCAACAGCCAACGGCCAACAGCCAACAGCTAACGGCCAATGGCCAACAGCCATTAAGGTTCGTCGTTACCGTCGGGATCGCTCCAGTCGGCAGAACTCTCGCCGGCCTTCTGCGCCTTCTTGGCGGCAGCCTGTGCCTTGCGCGTGGTGACATACTCGAAGTTGAAGTCGCTGCGCTT
>CACZSQ010000090.1 GCA_902783885.1 uncultured Bacteroidales bacterium | reverse complement strand
TCTATGTCATCTTCGGCGGCTACAAGGCCACGGCCATGAACGACTTCATCCAGGGCATCATCATGCTCTTCGGCATCGTCACCGTCATAGCAGCCGTGATTGCCGCACAGGGCGGCCTGACGGAGGCCGTCGGCAAGCTGTCGCAGTTGCCCTCCGACGCCGACCCGATGGTGAACGGAGGCTTTGCCTCGTGGTTCGGTCCCGACCCGTGGGGCCTGCTGGGCGTGGTCATCCTGACTTCCCTGGGCACGATGGGTCTGCCGCAGATGGTGGGCAAGTTCTATTCGATTACCGACGAGAGCGCTATCCGCCGCGGCACCATCATCTCCACCATCTTCGCCTTCATCGTGGCTGGCGGATGCTATTTCCTCGGCGGCTTCGGACGCCTCTATGAACCCGTAGTTGCCAACGGAAAGATCGCTTTCGACTCCATTGTGCCCTCGATGCTCGTCACGCTGCCCGACGCCCTCATCGCCCTCGTGGTGCTGCTGGTGCTCTCAGCATCCATGAGCACGTTGGCATCCCTCGTGCTCACGAGTTCCAGTACCATGACACTCGACCTCATCTATCGCGATAAGAAAGCGCTGCCCGGCGAGGTGGAGGAAGGCACCATCGACGACACCGTGTCGGAGAAGGTGGAGCGTCGCAAGGTCGTGGTCATGCGCGTCCTCATCGTCTTCTTCATCGTCATCTCCCTGATGATAGCCTTGAATCCCCCCACCTTCATCGCCCAGCTCATGGGCATCTCGTGGGGAGCACTCGCCGGCGCCTTCCTGGCACCCTTCATGCTTGGCCTCTATTGGCGCGGAGTCACTCCCGCAGCCGTGTGGGCCTGCTTCATCTGGGGCGTAGGCCTGACGGTCGTCAACATGTTGGCCGGCAACCCCATCAACCCCATCAACTGCGGTGCCATTGCCATGCTCGGCGGCTTCCCCATCGTGTGGCTTGTCAGCCTGTTCACGCGCAAGATGCCCCGTGCCGATGTCGATAAGATGTTTGCCTGCTACAAATAAGTATAAGGTCTGATCTCATCTGCCGCCCTGCCGCTTCTCTACGGAGTTGCCGCAGGGCGCTTGTTTTTATCCTTTCAGGCAAAGGATTTCTCCCTTCCGCATCATAAATTCGGTCTATTTTTGAATCTTTCGTGAATCTTTTCTTTTCTTTTTGCGCAGGAACGGGGATTTTGTTGTACTTTTGTGCGGGATTTACCTTTTATCAACACATTAAACAAAATGATTTGGAATCCTAACAAGGAATGTATGAGCCGCGATGAGATGAGCGCGCTCCAAGGAAAACGACTCCACAAAATCGTGGAGTACGTCTATCACAATGTCCCTTTCTACCGCAACAAGTTGCAGGAGCTGGACATCCGTCCCGATGACATCCAGACCATCGAGGATATCAAGAAGCTGCCCTTCACCACTAAGAAGGACCTGCGCGACAACTATCCCTTTGGTCTGCAGGCTGCGCCCCAGAGCGAGATTATCCGTGTTCACGCCAGCAGCGGCACCACGGGCAATCCCACCATTGTGGGCTATACGCGCAAGGACATCGGCGTGTGGAGCGAGTGCATGGCTCGCTGTCTCACGGCCTATGGCGTCACCCGCAACGACATCTTTTCCGTGGCCTACGGCTACGGCCTCTTCACGGGCGGTCTGGGTGCACACTATGGCGTGGAGCACCTCGGAGCCTCTGTCATTCCTGCCGGAACGGGCAACACGGAGAAGCACCTGAAGCTCATCCGTGACCTCGGCATCACAGGCCTTGCCTGCACACCGTCCTATGCCCTCTATCTGGCTGAGACGATGGACAAACTGGGCATCCGCAAGGAGGATATCAAACTGCGCGTGGGAGCTTTCGGCGCTGAGCCCTGGACTGAGAACATGCGTAAGGAGATAGAGGAGCGCCTGGGCCTGAAGGGCTATAACATTTATGGCCTGTCTGAGGTCATGGGACCGAGCGTCAGCTACGAGTGCCAGATACAGCACGGTTCCCACATCTGCGAGGACCACTTCTATCCCGAAATCATCAATCCCACCACGTTGGAGCCCCTGCCTGCCGGACAGACGGGCGAACTGGTGTTCACCACGCTCACGAAGGAGGGTATGCCCGTGCTGCGCTACCGCACCCGCGACCTCTGTTCGCTGATGCCCGGCACCTGCGACTGCGGTCGCACGAGTGTGCGCATGGGCCGCATCGAGGGCCGCTCGGACGATATGCTCATCATCCGTGGTATCAATGTCTTCCCGTCGCAGGTGGAGAGTGTCGTGCTGTCGATGCCCGAGTTTGCGCCGCGCTATATGCTGGTTGTCGATCGCGTCAACAACCTCGACACGCTGCAGGTGCAGGTGGAGATTCGTCAGGAGTTCTTCACAGGGGTCTTCGACACCCCGGCCGCCGTGGATCAGCTCGAGAAGAAGCTCGCCGCCAAACTCAAGAGTGTCCTCAGCATCGCCGCCAAGGTGCAGCTCAAAGCCCCCAACACCATCGAGCGCAGCCAGGGCAAGAGCGCACACGTAATAGATAAACGTAAATTGTAGATCGTAATAAATAGGTAATAGTTTAACATAATGAGCAAAGAAACAAATTCATCCGCTCTAGTTCATTCTACTCCCCGCCCTTCAAGGGAGGGGCAGGGGGGAGAGTCTGCTTTCTTCAATCCTGAAGTAGAGACGCTCTCCCGCGCAGAGATAGAGGCCTTGCAGCTGGAACGCCTGCAGCAGACCGTGCGCCATTGCATGAACAATGAGTTCTACCGCAAGAAGTTTGCCGAGATGGGCATCACCCCCGATGACATCAAGTCGCTGGCCGATGTGCGCAAGCTGCCCTTCACCACGAAGCAGGACCTGCGCGACACCTATCCCTTCGGTATGTCCTGCGTGCCCCTCCGCGACTGCGTACGCCTGCACTCAAGCAGCGGCACCACGGGTAATCCCACCGTCATCCTGCACACGCAGAAGGACTTGGACGAGTGGGCCAATCAGGTGGCACGTAACCTGTGGATGGTGGGTCTGCGCCCCGACGATGTCTTCCAGAACTCCAGCGGCTATGGTATGTTCACGGGCGGTCTCGGCTTCCAGTATGGTGCCGAGCGGTTGGGGATGCTCACTGTGCCGGCGGCAGCAGGCAACTCGCTGCGTCAGATTAAGTTCATCAAGGACTTCGGTACTACGGCTATTCATGCCATCCCCAGCTACGTCACGCGCCTCTATGAGGTGATGCAGCAGGAGGGCGTGGATCCGCGTCGTGACACGAAACTGAAAGTGCTGGCCATCGGTGCCGAGCCTCACAGCGAGGAACAGCGTAAACGCATCGAGCAGATGATGGGCGTGAAAGCCTACAACTCCTTCGGCATGAGTGAGATGTGCGGACCTGGGGTGGGCTTCGAGTGCCCCGAGCAGAACGGCCTCCACTTCTGGGAAGACTACTACATCGTCGAGATTGTTGACCCTGAGACGCTCGAACCCGTGCCCGACGGCGAGATTGGCGAACTTGTGCTCACCACCCTCTGCCGCGAGGCTATGCCACTGCTGCGCTACCGCACACGTGACCTCACACGCGTTCTTGGTCGCACCTGCCCCTGCGGGCGCAACCACATCCGCCTCGACCGTATGCGTGGCCGTTCCGACGACATGATCGTGCTGCGTGGCGTGAACATCTTCCCCATTCAGATTGAGAAGATTCTGATGCAGTTCCCCGAAGTGGGCACGAACTACCTGATCACGCTTGTCACCGAGGACAACAACGACCAGATGATTGTCGAAGTGGAACTCAACGAGGCCACCGATGACTACGGTAAACTGAAAGGTCTGGAACAGGAACTCCGCCATCGTCTGGGTGACGAGATTCTGCTGAAGCCCATCGTGCGCATCGTAGCGAAAGGCACGCTCCCCGTCAGCGAGGGCAAAGCCGTCCGCGTCGTCGATAAGCGCAAAGTGTTTGAATAACGCTCATTTTTCACTTTTCATTATACAGTCATGACTGTCCATCAACTATCCATCTTCATCGAGAACCGTTCAGGCACACTCATCAAGGTTCTTGAAGCCCTGAAGCAGGCTGGCATCCAGATTATTGCTTCCACCATTGCCGACACGGCAGAGTACGGCATCTATCGCCTCATCTGCAGCGAGCCCATGCGCGCTTGCGAGGAACTCAAGAAGGCTAATGTCGCCGTGGCCCTCAGCGATGTCTTTGCCATCGAGATTGACGACCAGCCCGGTCGTGCTGCCGATGCCGTGAAGACCTTCAGCGAGGCCGGCATCAGCATCGCCTACATGTACAGCTTCCTGCTCCGCGGCAAGGGCATCCTCGTCTTCCGCACCGATGACAACGGGAAAGCAGCCTCTGTCATAACAGCCAACAACCTCAAGAGCATTAGCGAAAGCGACCTCTCAGGTTTAGCTTAGCCATCTCTTGCTTGTGCAGTAAGAAGTAAAACAAGTTGTTTCACCTTGGAAGACCTTGCCTTTATGGGCAAAGCAGTCGCATCTTCGGAGGTAAAACAACTTGCTTTATTTTTGTACCTTTGCCGCTGAAACGAAAAGAGATAAGATGATGCGAAGGATTGTGCCTCTTTTTCTGATACTGCTGCTCTGTGCTGCGGGTGTGCACTCAGGGCACCCGTTGCGGGTGATGTCGTGGAACGTAGAGAACCTGTTCGACACGGTGCACGACGAGGGTTTCCGTGACGAGGACTTCCTGCCGCAGGGCGAGTACCATTGGACTTCCTATCGCTACTGGCACAAGATGACGGAACTGGCCAAGGTCATTGCTGCCGTGACTGAGGATGGGGGTATTCCTGACCTCATCGGGTTGTGCGAGGTGGAGAATGACAGCGTGCTCACGACGTTGTGCCGACGGAGCCTGCTCAGGCACATGAACTATGACTATGTGATGACGCGTTGCGAGGATGCGCGTGGCATCGACGTGGCTCTGCTCTATCAGCCAGCACGCTTCCGGCTGCTGGAGCACCGCAGCATCCGCGTTCCCAGTCGCGAACACGGCTTACACCCCACACGTGATATCCTCTATGCCAAAGGGTTGGCATTGGCGGCTGAGGGCTTGGATACGTTGCACGTTCTGGTGGCTCACCTGCCAAGCCGCGCTGGCGGGTACGAGGGTGACCGGAACCGCCGTCTGGCAGCTGATGTGCTGTGGACAACTGTTGATTCGATTCTGTCAAGTCGGAAAAGGACGGGAAGGGAGGTGCCGCGCGTGGTGCTGATGGGCGATTTCAATGCTGACCGCCACGACCGTGTCTTTCGGCGTGCTCCGCTTCGCATGACGGACGATGTGAAAGCACAGGGCACTTATTGCTATCAGGGCCTTTGGCAATGGATAGACCATATCCTCGTGTCATCCTCCTTAGCGACGGACGCTCCGGCCCATCCCGTCAGCTATCCCTGGCTCTTGGAGGAGAACAAAACCTATGATGGTCAGATGCCTCGCCGCACGTATCGTGGTCCTACTTACCACGGCGGCATCAGCGACCATCTGCCTATCGTTCTGGATTTGTCTCTATAGTGAGAAGCTTAGAAGGGCAGTTGAACACCAGCCTTGCGGTAGCCGCTGCTGGTGAAGAGGGCGAGCAGGTTGCCTTCTTCGTCGGTAATGCGCACTTCCACAAAGGGTAGCCGATGGTGGTTGACAATCTCGTTGGCTTCTGCCGTGATAGTGCCTCCGCTGGTGCCGCGCAGGAAGGTGATGTTCGCAGAAGTGGTGACGGTCAGTGTGCCGTGGCTGTTGGTGGCCGCTGCAAAGGCGAGGTCGGCCAGCGTGAACAGCAGGCCGCCCTGCACACCGCCTCCGGCGTTGAGATGGCGTGGTTCGATGGTCACCTGAGTACGGGCATAGCCTTCGCGCACCTCTACCAGCTTGATGCCGCTCGTGCGGGCAAACTCATCGTGGAGAAAGAAATCCTTTATTCTCTGTGAATCCATAATTGTGTTTATGATTTGTGTGGTTCTTTTATCCATTCCATCACGTTGGCGGGGGGACGTTGGTGCTCTAACTCTTCTTTCATGAAATCCATGTAGGGAGCTACGTGGCGGAAAAATGTGCGATAGCCCTCGCAGAGATAGTTGAGGCCGGGCTCGCCGTCGGCAGTCATGCAGAAACGGTCCTTAGGGCAGCCGCCGTTGCAGGCAAACTTCCATTCGCATTGGCGGCATTGACCGGGCAGACTGTCGCGCTTGGCTGCCCCGAAGGCGTGCTGGCGGGGGCTGTACATCATGGCGGTGATGCTGTCGTTGTGGATGTTGCCGAGCCGGTATTCGGGGAAGACAAAATGGTCGCAACTGTAGAGGTCACCGTTGTGTTCCATGACGGCAGCATGACCACAGGTCTCGGCCATGGAACAGACGCCGGGTGCCTGGCCTACCCAGCAGGCGAGCGTGGCATCGAAGAGCTGTACGAAGACGTCGCCCACGTCGTGGCGCACCCACTCGTCGAAGATTGTGCAGGCAAAATGTGCGTACTGTTCGGGTGTGACGGAGAAGTCGGCGAGCGGAGCGTCCTGACCGTCGGCGATGGAGGCCAGACGACGCCCGTCGGAGTGGGGCAGAAGGCGCTCTACGATGGGTGTGAACTGGATGTAGTGGCAGCCTATATCCTTATAGAAATGATAGACATCGAGCGGGTAGTCGGCATTGAAGTCGTTGACCACGCCCATGGCATTCCATTCCACGCCATGTTTCTTCAATAGCTCTATGCCGCGCATCACCTTGTGGAATGAGGGCTGTCCGCCGCGCGCACGGCGATATTCGTCGTGGAACTCCTGCGGGCCGTCGATGGAAAGGCCGATGAGCCAGTTGTTCTCGCTGAAGAATGTGCACCACTCATCGGTGAGCAACGTGCCGTTGGTCTGCAGGCAGTTGTCAATCTGTCTGCCGCCGGCATAGCGGCGCTGCAGTTCCAGCACCTTCTTGTAGAACGTGAGGGGGCGCATCAGCGGCTCGCCGCCATGCCAGGTGAAGAGCACCTGCGGCTGTGTCTGAGCTTCGATGTACTGCCGGATGAAAGCCTCCAGCGTGGCATCGCTCATGAGGAGAGGCTTATGAGGCTCAAAGTGCTCATGGGACTTATGGGACTCATGGACCCCATTTCTGTAGAGCAGACTCTTCTCCAGATAGTAGCAGTAGTCACAGGCGAGGTTGCACAGGCTGCCTGCAGGTTTGCTCATCACATAGAGCGGGCTGGAGAAGGGGGTAAGCGTGTTCATCAGACTCGGCGCGTACGTTCTTTTTAACAAAGCGCAAAGGTAGCACATTCCTTTGAATCTGCAAAATTTTCAGCATAACGTTCATTCGGCTTTACATTTTATTATCAAAATTTTGTGGCGATGAAGCAATGCAGTATATTTGCAGTTGGATACATAAGAATGAGATTCTATACTACGAATCACGAAAAAAAAGGAACAATCCTGTAATTTTCCTACATGTTCTTGCATCTAAGGGACAAACTACAAAAGAAAATAGATGAAACAAGAAGAGTTTTTCAATCAATTGGTTCGGGAAAACAAGAGCACCATCTACACAGTGTGCTATATGTTTTCTCAAGATGAGGATGAAGTCAACGACCTCTTCCAGGAGACGTTGATTAATATCTGGAAAGGCATTGACGGCTTTCGTGAAGAGAGTAAGGTCAGCACATGGATCTACCGTGTAGCCCTCAACACATGTCTCCTTCAGGAGCGTAAGAAAAAGAAGGAGGTCCAAAGAGTTCCTCTGAAGATGGATGTGAACTTCTTCGAGGATAACGACGCGAACGCTGCTCAGGTGCGCCAGCTTCATCAACGCATTGGACAACTCGGCCTTGTTGACAGGGCTATCGTGATGTTGTGGTTGGAGGGCATGAGTTACGAAGAGATAGGCTCGGTCATGGGTATCTCAGCCCAGAATGTAGGAGTCAAACTATTCCGCATCAAGGAACAGCTCAAGAAAATGAATAATAAATAATGTAAAGCTACTGAAAATATGGAAGAATTGAATATCGAGGAGTTTCGCAATCAGTTTGCCGTCCTCAAAGAGCAGTTAAAAAAACAGGAAATCGTCAGCGAGCACTTGTTACGTGCGAGCATGAAGTCCACGAGCAGTTCCATCAGCTACACCAAGAAATTCGTCTATGGGGCTGCAATCTTATGCTTGATTCTTTACCCCGCTCTCTATCTCACCCGTGTCTGGAGCCTTCCGTTCACCATCGCTACATGTCTGATTATGCTCCTCTGCGTGGTTGGCACTTACTATATCCACAAGCCTGTGGAGAACCTTCATTTCATGCGTGACGACTTGGCTACTGTGGCTCGCGTGATGGCGCGGTTCAAGAAACAGTATGACTGGTGGTTGCACTATGTGACGCCTGCGCTCATGATTCCTTGGTGTGCTTGGGCGTGCTATGAGTACGCGTGGATATATGCTCCAGAAGGAGTGAGCCCCTGGAAACTGTGCCTCCCATTGATCATCGGCGCTGGGATAGGTGCTCTTATAGGTTACCGCTACCATCGCAAAGCTGTGAATGCTGCGCAGAATATTATCGATGAGATTGAGAACTTAGATAAGTAAAGCTATGTAGGAGCTAAGTTCAAAAAGTTTTCATTTCCGTGTAATAAACTTGCGAGAAACAGCATCTAATGGTTAAAAACAACAATATCAATCATTAAAAAACTATACGATTATGAAAACAAAGAACTTTGCAATGATTAGCTTCGTCATCATGAGTCTATTTACCGCAAGCTGCATGTCCAGTCACGAATCGATGATGGTTCAACCCACAGATCTGGCCATAACCAGTGTCGAGAAGCCTTCGGCAAAAGCACATTCATCTGGCTCTCATAGTCCCTACAGCGTCAAGCCAGTAATAGAAATGTGAGGCACACGATGGCTCCGGACACCAACTCAAAGGTAGTCATTAAAAAACACAAGAGGACGGCTCGAAACTGTCCTCTTGTGTTTTTGTCATCTATCACTCGATGATGGCGCTGTTTTATTTGAATACAAAATATACGGCAAGGACGAGGCAGATGAAGGCGGCGAGGTGGTTCCAATGGAGGCTCTGTCCTTGGAAGAGGAAACCAATGATGACGGTGAAGATGGTCAGGGAGATGACTTCCTGGATGACTTTCAGCTGCACAAGTGTGAAAGGCCCTCCGTTGCCGATGAAGCCGATGCGGTTGGCAGGTACGGCAAAGCAGTACTCGATGAAGGCGATGCTCCACGAGAAGGCGATGACGGCTATCAGGGGCCAGTGGCTGCTGACGCCGGCTTCCTGCAGGCGCAGATGGCCGTACCAGGCAAAGGTCATGAAGATGTTGCTGGCCAGAAGAAGGAGTATGGTTTGTAGGGCAGGCATAGAGTTAATGAAAAATGAAGAATGAAAAATCGACCGCAAAGTTACGGCTTTTTCGGGAAAAGGTAGTATCTTTGCACCGATAAAAAACGAAAAAACGCACTCGGAAGGGCAAAGTCTTGGAAGAGGTGTGCAGATGTGTGAGAAAATGAACGTCAAATGGAATGAACAGCAGATTGTGGAGCAGCTGCACGACGCAGGCAGCCGCGAACAGGCTTTCACACAGCTGGTGGAGCACTTCAAGGAACAACTCTATTGGCAGATTCGCCGTATGGTGCTCACCCACGACGATGCCGACGATGTGCTCCAGAACACGTTCATCAAGGCTTGGACGGGACTCGACGGCTTTCGTGGCGACGCGAAACTATCTACGTGGCTGTTCCGCATAGCCAACAACGAAACCCTGAACTTTCTGGAGCGCAAGCGTCAGGCCCTGAGCCTCGACGATGAAGCGGCTGTCGGCGTGGCGGCGCGCTTGGAAAGCGACCCCTATTTCGATGGTGACGAGACTGCTCGTCAGCTGCAAGAGGCTGTCGCCTCACTGCCCGACAAACAGCGTCAGGTGTTCAACCTCAAGTACTACGACGAGATGAAATACGAGGATATGAGCGAACTCCTGGGCACAAGCGTGGGAGCACTGAAAGCCTCGTACCACCATGCTGTGAAAAAAATTTCAGACTTTTTCCATGCTCAGGATTAAACCTTTTTATACCGAAAAGGTCGAAAATACAGAAATAAATGACAAACACCATGAAGGAAGAAGATATCATCAAGAAACTCGACGGCGCTAAGAGCGCGTTCAAGACACCTGACGGCTACTTCGACAGCTTCACGTCGCGCCTCATGGAGCGCATGGAGCACGAAGGATTGCTGGCAGAGCAGCGTCCGACGCAAGCCGTTGTTGTTGAGATGCCCGAGCGGGTGAAAGCAATTCCGCTGACATCCGTGAAGCGTTGGGTGCGATTTGCTGCTGCCGCCGTGGTGGCTGGCATCTGCATGATAGGAGGTACCTATCTTTACACTCGTTCGGACGTGGCCGAGCAGACACAGGCCGACAGCTTTGCAGAACTGATGTCGGAGGATATGCTCGACGAGGCGCTGGATTACGAGTTGCTCAACAATGGGCAGATTGAGTATTATCTGACTGAAGCCTATTAATCCTAAACACAACATAAAATGAAAAGACTCATATTATCCCTGATTGTGGCTGTGTGCGCAGCAACCCTTTGGGCACAGCCCGAGCCGCCTCAGAGGCAGCGCCATTTTGATCCTGTCAAATTCCAGCAGATGGTGGAGGAACAGCTGACCAAGGCTGCAGACCTGACCAGCGAAGAGGCGAAGGCTTTCTTCCCGCTGTATAAGGAAATGCGCGGTAAGCAGCGCGAACTGCAGAAACAGATGCGTGAGCTGAAACGCGCAACACCTGCCGACGAGAAAGATTGCGTCGAGAAGGTGACACAGGTGAAGACCTTGCAGGTGGAGATGGCCACCGTAGAAAAGGATTACTACAAACGCTTCTGCACAGTCATTCCTGCCAGTAAGGTTCTGCTGGTGATGAAGGCAGAGGATGAGTTCCACCGTCGGATGATTCAGGGGGCACGTAACAAGCGACCGAAAGATCATCCCAAGAAATAACCCAACAAGAGAATCAACAAGGGGCTGTGTCGAAATGAATGACACAGCCCCTTTTGTTGATTGCCTGTTTGTCTTAGTCTTCCTTCAGCAGGTTGGCGAGGAAGTCGTCAAGTTCCTTGTCAAGCCCGGCGAGCAACTCGGTGTCAAGTATCACCGTGTCGTCATCCACAATATAGATGTCCGACATCGTTTCGCCGTCTTCGTCCATCAGCACAAAGGAGAATGGATGGAGAATACTCATCTTTTCCACCTCTTCACGCAAGCCGTTGATGCTTTGTTTGATGGCTGTGATGGCTGCTTCGTAGAGATCATCTTCGGTAGGCTCCAGCCATTGGTCAACAACGATGCGCATCAGTTCTTCCATGTCATCGTTGAAGATGCGCAACTCACCGCTCTCGGGCTTGACCTGCATGTGTAGGTCGGTCATCACGGGGTCGGCCGAGGCGGGGAATTTGTCGGCCACCTTGTGGATGGCGCGTTGGATTTGCTGGATGGTCTGTTGTGTCGCTTTCATAGGCGCTTGTCTCAGGTTTTCAAAAAAAGGTCGGAGCAGGAGTCCGACCTTTTATGATTCCTTGCTGAGGAATAATCTATTAGTTAGTAAATAGGGATCATTTGAACGATACTTTGCGGACAACTTTCCCGACTTTCACCATGTAGCAACCTTTGGGGAGGTTGACGTTGAAGGTCTTGTCGTCGCTATCTATGCGCAGAGTGGCTACGCGCACGCCTGTCAGATTATATATTTCCAAAGTCTGACCTGTTGCGTTGGTGATTCGGAGCTGTGAACCGCTGACTGCGATGGAAATCTCAGCGAGCTCATTGTCGAGGCCCTCGCGGTCGTCGGTGAAGGTCCACTCACTGGGAGCTTCCATTTCCGGTGCCTCCAGCTCGGGGTCTGCTACGCTTGACTCCATCGCGCTGGCGGTGAAGGGCATTGCAGCGAGTGCAACAAATGCAATAAAGTGGTAAATATGCTTCATGCGATGCTTATTTTCGTAGTTATTCGGGACAAAAGTAGGGCATTTTGCAATACGAAGCAAATTTTTTTAAGGAAAAACACAATAAAAATGCAATTAGAGGGTTACTTGCATCCCCTCTGAGGCTAAATATGTGTTGGGGAACACCTTTTTTGCTTCTTCGAGGAGTAAGCTCTCGTCTTCATAGCGTGCAGAGAAGTGGCCGATGAGCAATTTCCGCACGTCGGCGGCTTGTGCTGTAGCTGCGGCCTGGCTGGCGGTGCTGTGGAAATAGCGCTCCGCTTGCTGCTTCTCTCCCTCTGCGTAGGTGGCCTCGTGGTAGAGTAAGTCAATACCGCGGCACCATTCAGCAAGTTCTTCCGTGGGCATCGTGTCAGAGCAGTAGGCATAGGCTCTGACGGGGTCGGCAGGGGTGGTGAGACGACTGTTGGGGACTACTTCGCCCTCCGGTGTCGTCCAATCCTCGCCAGCTTTAACGCGGTTGATGGCCCATGTGGGAATACCGTAGAAATCAATCATCTCACGACGGATGTGGGGGAGGGTAGGCTTCTCCTTGATGAGATAGCCGCAGCAGGGCAAGCGATGCTTCAGGGGCAATGACCATACCTCCATCGAGCGGTCTTCATAGATGCATTGATGGAGACTGGCATCGATGGCGTGGAAGCGGATGTCGTAGTCGAAGTCGGGGAAGAAGTGGGCTTTCATGAATTCCACATAGGTTTGCAGGTTGGAGGGCCCGTGAATATAGAGCGGGGCGGTTCGCCCCAGCAAGCCCATTGTGGAGAGAAAGCCTGGAAGTCCGAAGACGTGGTCGCCGTGGGCGTGAGTGAGGAAAATGTGCGTTATCTTCTGCCAGTTCAGCCCTGTCTTGCGCCACTCCAGCTGTGCCCCCTCGCCGCAGTCAATCAGCATGAGCTTGTCGCGAATATCCACAACTTGACACGACGGCAGATGCTTCCGTGTCGGCAGCGCCGACCCGCATCCGATGATATGAACCTCAAACTTCTGTGGCATGGTTTATGCTCGTTTTGCTTTTAACGTATTATGGGCTTGCGTTTATTCCAGCCTCTCAACTCTTTAGCGTTTGTATCTTCCGACGAGTGAACTTCTCTCTTCCATCTGTGAGAGTCAGATACTCTCTCAATCCCGCGTTCCTGAGTTTGCAGGCAGGACATTCGCCGCATCCGTCGCCAGGGATGCCGTTGTAGCACGTAAGCGTGCGATAGCGGATGAGATCCAGTACTTTCAGCCTGTCGGCTTTGGCCCATGTCTGTGCCTTGTCAATCCACATGAGGGGGGTGTGAATGACAAACTGCTCGTCCATACCGAGGTTGAGGCTGACGTTCAAAGCTTTGATGAAAGCATCGCGGCAGTCGGGATAGCCGCTGTAGTCGGTCTGCGAGACGCCTGTCACCAGATGGTTGATGCCTCGTTCGCGTGCAAAGACAGCAGCCACGGAGATAAAGAACAGGTTGCGCCCGGGCACAAACGTGTTTGGGGGACCGTCGGCTGGCTTTTCCTGATCCATAATCATCGTAGTGTCGGTCAGGGAGTTGTGTGACAGCTGACTGATGAACGAGACATCCATCTTGTGCCATTCTACGTCACCGCCGCCTTCATTGAGCCCGTTCTGACGGGCAATTTCTCCAGCTTCGGCGGCAATCTGCTCAGCCATCTCCACTTCGAGGACGTGCTTCTGGCCATAGACGAAGGTCAGGGCGACGACTTTCTGAAAGTGTTTGAGTGCCCAGAACAGGCACGTCGTGGAGTCTTGACCGCCGCTGAAGACAACGAGAGCGGTCTCTTTATTCATCGGTTTCATATTTCAATCATTTTTCAGCTTCGCAGACTGCCATTTGAACAATGGTATCAGATGACGCTGTAGCTTTCGTTTTCATCATATACATCCATGCCCTCCGTGCGCTTCAACCACGCTACGACACGGATGGTCAGCGGCAGCACAACAATCTCATACAGGGTTTTGACAACCACCTGACTGAGCATCATGAGCAGCAGGTTCTTTTCGGGTACGATGCCACCAAGGGCTATCGGGAAGAAGATGAGCGAATCACTCACCTCGCCAGCCAGTGTGGAGGCGATGGCGCGTAAGGAGAATCGGCGTCCTTTGTCGTGGATTTTCATACGGCTCATCACGTATGCGTTCAGGAAAGAGCCAACAAGGAAAGCCGCAAACGAAGCCAAAGCCACGCGGGGAGCCAGGCCGAAGAGCGCATGGAATCCTTCCTGGTTCGTCCAATAAGGAGCACCGGGAATAAGGTCGGCCAGCCATGCTAAGAGCACGAAGGCGAAATTCATCACGAAACCCGTCCAAATAATGAGCTTGGCGCGTCGGTAGCCGTAAACCTCGGTGATGCAGTCGTTGACGACATACGAGATGGGGAACACCAATACGCCTGCTGTCAGGTTCAGAGGACCGAATTGCACTTGCTTTGTTGCCAAAAGGTTTGCCAGGATGAGGCAAACACAGAACGTTACGCCGAGCAACATGAACGTAACGCTTACAGTGTCTTGTTTTTTCATTTTCCTTGTTTTGTTAAAGGGGGTGGTCTGGGATACCCCTGCGTTCAATTGAGGCTGCAAAAGTAGCGTTTTTCTGCGAGTTGGCCAAATAATCCTCTCCTTAAAAATTTGGAACTTCCAAGAATACTATCTATCTTTGTGCCGTCAATCGCACGAAAGAACTAACTTGCAAATAACTCTAAATACCTTTTTTATGAATTTCGAGAAGATCAAAGGGCTTATTGACGCCCCTTTTACCCCGATGAATGCTGACGGCAGCATCAATTTGTCTATTATTCCCGAGTACGCAGCCCTGCTCTATCGCAACGGCCTTAAAGGCGTGTTTATCAACGGCTCAAGTGGTGAAGGCTATATGCTCACCGAGGAGGAACGCAAGCAGATTGCAGAAGCATGGATGGCAGCCACCAAGGATTTCCAAGACTTCAAGGTCATCGTTCACGTGGGCAGCACCTGTGTCCGCAGTAGCCGTAACCTTGCCGAGCACGCTCAGGCGATTGGAGCCTTCGGCATCGGCGCCATGGCACCTCCCTTCCCCAAGGTGGGTCGCATCGAGGAACTGGTGAAGTACTGCGAGGAGATTGCCTGTGGTGCACCCAAGCTTCCCTTCTATTTCTATCACATCCCCGCTTTCAATGGCGCTTTCCTCTCGATGCTCGACTTCCTGCAGGCTGTCGATGGCCGCATTCCCAACTTCGCAGGAATCAAATACACCTTCGAGAGCCTCTATGAGTACAACCGCTGCCGCCGCTACAAGGATGGTAAGTTCGACATGCTTCATGGACAGGACGAGACTATTCTGCCTTGCCTCGCTATGGGCGGTGCTCAGGGTGGCATCGGCGGCACCACGAACTACAATGGCCGTTGCCTCGTAGGCATCATCGATGCATGGAAGGCTGGTGACCTGGAGAAGGCTCGCGAACTGCAGAACTACGCTCAGGACGTCATCGACGTCATCTGCCACTTCCGCGGAAACATCGTTGGCGGCAAGCGCATCATGAAGCTCATCGGCCTCGACCTCGGCCCCAACCGAACACCCTTCCAGAACGTCACACCCGAAGAGGAGGTGCAGCTGCGTAAAGAGCTTGAAGCTATCGACTTTTTCAATCATTGCAATAAGTAATCACAAATTAGATACCTTAGAATACGAGTTTTTCTTTCACACGAATGGCCATTAATGGGTACATATAATGGGTCATGAATAAGCTTTTCAGTTTGAAGGAGCCTAGTGCATATCAAGATATCGTATACAGAATAATTGGTGCTGCCATGACTGTTCAGGATGAACTGAATTGGGGATTGGCAGAGGCCTTTTATACTGAGGCTTTGCATATAGAATTAGAACAGCGGGGCATAGAGAATAAGATGGAGTGTCAGGTCCCTTGTTTCTACAAGGGACAACGTATGGAGAAACACTATCAGCCGGACATCATGGTTGGTGAAGTAATGATAGAATTAAAATCGGTATCCGAACTTATCTCTGCTCATCGTGCTCAACTCTTCAACTACATGCGTTTGACACGTACTCCGATAAGCCTGCTAATAAATTTTGGCCAGCCTTTGCTGCAGGGCGAACGCTACTGGCTGAATGAGGAGACCAATGAATGCATACTTCTTGACCGTAATATGAACCCTGTCTATGATAATCCCAATAGTGACTACTATGGCTTAGATAATTTATGATTATTATATGTCCCCATTCCTGGTTATTCGTGTAAAAATTGAAAAGGTTAATGCCAAGACTTTCCTTATTATGAAGAAAATCCTGTTTCTTTTCTTATCTTTATTTTTGTGCACAGTATCCGTCAATCTGTTCGCGCAGGACACGAAAGCCCATCGCTTCAACAACGCTTCCTTCTTGCCCCTCCCTGCTCTCTCCGCTTTTGGCGGTCAGGGTGTGAGTGGTGCTTTTGCTGGTTTTATTCCCAAGGGTTTTTCAGTGCCTTCCGACCGCGTTTTGGTGGCCGGAGGTTGCAACTTCCCTGATGTGCCTGCTGCCGAAGGTGGCCAGAAGGTCTTCTATACTGATATTTATGCTATTGCGCTCGATGGAAAGGAGAAATGGTGGCGTGCAGGTTCGCTGCCTTGTGCACTTGCTTACGGAGCCAGCGTCACGACCCCTGAAGGTCTTGTCTGTCTCGGTGGTACTGCCGATGGCCAGAAGAGTGAGGACTTCGCAGTTCTTCTGACGCTTGGAACGAGCGGCGAGGCCATCAGTCGCGATCTGCCTGCTCTGCCCTGCGCCCTCGACAACTTCGCTGCTGCATATGGTGATGGCTTTATCTATGTCGCTGGAGGTCTGCATGATGGCATCCCCAATCGCCAGGCTTTCCGCCTGAAATGGCCGTTGCCCGCCTCATGGTTTGAATCCCAGACGGGTGCTGCTTGGGAAGAGCTTCCCGATGTGCCCGGACCTGCCCGCGTGCAACCGGCAGCAGCCGTGCAGAAGGGTGCCCTCGCCAGCAACTTCTACCTCCTTGGCGGCTTCGATCCCCGCTATCGTAAGGTCGTCAGCAACGGTGTCTATTACGACACCAGGAAGGGAGAGTGGATGGCAACATCCCTGATAAAGCCCCTCTCTAACTCCCCCCGTGGGGGAGAGGACTCCGTATCCTCTGGAGAAATGGATGATGGCATAGGTTTTGCGGCTCTCCCACCCACCGGGGGAGCGGGGAGCGGGGCTTTGGTCGGCGCCTCTGCCCTTCCTTCCGGCGCTGCCCACATCCTCTGCTTCGGCGGTGTTAACAAAGAGATCTTCGAAGCGGCCTTGGAGCGTAACGCCCTCATAGCTGACACGACGACCACAGCTGAACAGCTGGCACAGCTCCGCGACGAGGCTTATGCCTACATGACTCAGGAGCCAGCGTGGTACCGTTTCCGCAGTTCCGTACTCGTCTATCACACCGTCACGGACTCATGGGCCGAGCTCTTCGATAGTCCCCTTATTGCCCGCGCCGGTGCTGCTGTGGTGCCGCTGGCTTCGCCCTCTGGTGCTCTCTCTGCCCTCGTCATCGGCGGCGAGGAGAAACCCGGCGTGCGCTCTGCGGATGCTACTCGCGTCGATATCACCTACACAGCCCACTTCGGATGGCTGAACTGGGTGGTGCTCATCCTGTATCTCTTAGGAATGGTCTATCTCGGCTACTACTTCATGAAGCGTGCCGGCAACTCTGGCGAAGACTTCTTCAAGGGTGGAGGCCGCATCCCGTGGTGGGCTGCCGGCATTAGCATCTTCGCCACCATGCTCAGTGCTATCACATACATGAGCATCCCCGCCAAGGCTTATGCCACTGACTGGACTTACTACCCGATGCAGATTTGCATCCTTGTGGTGTCGTTCCCCGTCATCAGGTACTACCTGCCGTTCTTTCGGCGCCTGAACGTGACCACAGCCTACGAGTATCTGGAGCGCCGCTTCAACAGCATCACACGTCTCATGGCCAGCATTCTGTTCATCGTCTTTATGGTGGCCCGCACAGCCCTCGTGCTGTTCCTGCCATCGTTGGCCATGACGGCTGTCACGGGCATTGATATATATATATGTATAGCGCTCATGGCCCTCATCACCATCCTCTATTGTACGATGGGCGGTGTGGAGGCCGTTGTTTGGGGCGATGTCATTCAGGGTATCATTCTCGTGGGCGGTGCTATCCTCGCTGCCGTCTATCTGATTGTAAACACAGGTGAGAACGGAGCCTCTGACTTTTGGCAGATAGCCACTGACCACGACAAGTTCCGCCTCTTCCTCTTCGATGCTGAGAACCCCTTCGACTTCGTCAACGCCACGTGGTGGGTTGTCATCCTCGGCGGTCTCGCCAACAACCTCATCAGCTACACCAGCGACCAGACAGTTATCCAGCGCTATCTGACCACCAGCGATGAGAAGAGTGCTGCCCGCGGCATCCTCACCAATGGTCTCATGTCCGTCGTCGTCACCATCGCCTTCTTTACCATCGGCACAGGCCTCTACACATTCTTCAAGACACATCCTGCCGAACTGGACATCACGATGGCCAAGGGCGATGCCATCTTCCCCTTCTTCATGATGAGCCAGCTGCCCGCAGGTCTCGCAGGGCTCCTCATTGCTGCAGTCTTCGCAGCTACCATGTCCACTATCGCCTCCAACATCAATAGTATCTCCACTGCTTTCACAGTGGATTTGTGGGGAAAGCTGAAGAATAAAAAGAAGGCCCCTTCGGGGGCCGTAGGGGGGGGCGACACTGTTCGTGTTGCTCGCATCGCTGGCATCTGTGCCGGCTTGATAGGCATGGCCATTGCGTGGCTGATGGCAACAGTTGATATCCAGTCGCTACTTGACTACTTCAACACCATTCTCGGTCTCCTCAGCGGTGCCATCGGCGGTTTGTTTATGATGGGTATCTTCTTCCCACGCATCGGCTCTAAGGCTGCCCTCATCGGCTTCTTCTGCGGCACAGCAACGGTCCTCTACATGAACTTCTACACCAACGCCAACTTCCTTCTTTTCGGCTTCGTATCAATGCTCGTCAGCGTCCTCGTAGCCCTCATTCTCAGCATCTTCATGCCGCAGCAAGAAGAACAAAAGGGACTCACCTGGAAGACCTTGCCGAAGGAATAGAATACTTACTTGAATAGATTTTTTTACACGAATGTCCATGAATGGGTACATATCAACACATCGTTTATAGTATCATCGGTGCAGCCATGTTTGTACATGACCATTATATGTCCCCATTCGTGGCCATTACATTTGAAAATAGAATAAATCTTAAACGTTATCATTATTCAATACATTTATGATTGACTTCAAACAATTAGCAGAGCAGTATCGCTCTGAATTATTGGACCGCACCATTCCTTTCTGGCTCAACAAGAGTCAGGATACAGAGTTCGGCGGTTATTTCACCTGCCTGGACCGGGAAGGCAACGTCTATGACACCGACAAGTTTGTCTGGATGCAAGGTCGCGAGGTGTGGATGTTTTCCAAACTCTACAACACCGTGGAGCCTCGTCAGGAGTGGCTCGAAGCTGCCATACAGGGAGCAGAGTTCCTGAAGAAGTATGGCCACGACGGCAACCTCAACTGGTACTTCGCTCTGGACCGCGAAGGCCATGCCCTCGTGGAGCCCTACAACATCTTCTCCTACACCTTTGCTGTCATTGCTTTTGGACAGCTTTCTATCGCCCTCGCATCTGCCGGTGACACAGCCCGTTCTGCTGAGTACGCGTCCATCTCCAAGCGCACCTTCGACATTGTCCTCTCCAAGGTTGACAACCCAAAAGGCCGCTGGAGTAAGGCCGCCCCTGGAGCACGTGCACTGAAGACTTTCGATCTGCCCATGATTCTCTGCAACGTGGCCCTTGAGATAGAACCCCTGTTGGAGCCCGCCTTCCTGCAGAAAGCCATCGACGACTGTCTCCACGAGGTAATGGACGTATTCTATCGTCCTGAACTCGGTCTCATCGTAGAAGCTCTGGGCAAGGACGGCAACCTTGTCGATTGCTTCGACGGTCGCAAGATGAATCCCGGTCACGCCATCGAGGCCATGTGGTTCGTCATGGATCTCGGCAAGCGCCTCGGTCGCCCCGAACTCATCAGGAAAGCTGTCGATATCACTCTCGCAGAGGTGGAGTACGGTTGGGACAAGGAGTACGAAGGTGTATTCTATTTCATGGACCGTCTCGGCAAGCCCCGTCACGAGCTGGAGTTCGACCAGAAACTTTGGTGGGTACACTTCGAGACCCTCATTTCTCTCATCAAGGGCTACCAGCTCACTGGTGACCAGCGCTGCCTCGACTGGTTCAAGCGCGTCCACGACTACGCATGGGCACACTTCCGCGACGATGACTACCCGGAGTGGTATGGTTACCTCAACCGTCAGGGCGAAGTCCTGCTACCTCTCAAGGGTGGAAAGTGGAAGGGTTGTTTCCACGTTCCCCGTGGACTGCTCAATGTTTGGAAAATTCTAGAGGACATTGCCTCTTAATAACAGATTCTATTTTACGCGCTCGGATTCAAGGGATGCTTGATAATTCCTTGAGCCGAGCGCGTAAAATAAGTTGTAAGAAAAAGAGACTGTGAACAAAGTCCAGATTACAGCCTTGCGCCAGACCGTCTATGACGACCTGATGGCGCAATACGAAAACCCTATAGAGCACGCTTGCGACGTCAAGATAGGTCAGCAATGGATTTCAATTGACGCCCAGCGGCCCGAAGGACTCTGTCCATCAGCGTGGGAGGTCATGTGCCCCTTCGTGGAATCCCTCGCCCATGGCGAAGGCAACTTTTTCGACGGATGGATGCAGAACCCCATGAGCGCTATGATTAGCTGCAATGACGGCTTCCGCCCCGTTAGCTTCTACATCGAAGTCGTAAAATAATAATCACACCGTCAGGTTGAGGACGAAGCGAGTGCCTTTGGTGAACTCGGGGTCAATCTCGAGGTCACCGTTCATACGGACTGCCATCTGACGGCAGATGGGCAGGCCGAGGCCGTCGCCGGTGGTGAGGTCCTTGACTTCGAGGAAGGGCTTGAAGATATTTTCGCGCTGCTCCTCGGGGATGACTTCTCCAGTGTTGGTGACGAGGAATTGTTGCTTGTGGGCGCCGCGCTTCTTGAAGTCGAGCCAGATGTGGCCGTCCTTGGGAGTGTAGATGGCAGCGTTGTGTAGCAGGTGGAGGAGGATGTGGGAGGCGTACTCCTTGTTAATCATGGCGCTCATATTAGGCGCATTAACGGTGATGGCAACGTTCTCCTTCACGCTGTTGCTGATTTGGCTGGCGAGTTCCTTGCAGAAAGGCTGTAAGGGGGTGTCCTCGAGTTCTACCGGCTGCTCGATGTCGGACTCAAGCTGTGAGAGAAGCTGTATGTGGGAGGCGAAATCCTGCAGAGCTCGTACCTCGGGTTGCTGGCTGTTGAGGCGCTGTAGGGTGGGGGTGAGTTGTGCTGATATGTTGCTGATGAACTTAGCCTTGAGGGCATTGTTTTCGTTGGCGCGGCGGATGGTTTTCTTCTGCTTGCGTGTGAGGTAGATGAAGCGCATAAGAAGGAGTGCGCCAACGATGAGCACAACGGCAAGAACGACGGCCAGCGTGCAGAGTGCGACGATGATTCCCTGCCGGGAGGCGAGGGCGCTGTCTTTCTCTTCGATGGATGCTTGCCGGTCAGCTATCTGCTGGTTGAGAGAGTCACGCTCGGCGGCTGCCTTGAGAGCGCTGACAGAATCCTTCCATGCGATGTATCCGGTGTAAGCCTGTGCCACGAGGCTGGCGCTGCCGGAACGGCGTCCGTTGGCGATGAGTGTGCGATAGACTTCATCAACCTTGCTGTAGTCCTGTTGTGCGGTGAGTTTGGAGGCCATCTCCTTGAAGACGGCATCTCCCTTGCTGGTCTGACCGAAAGTGTAGTAGTAGATGGCCTGATTGTAGAGGAGGTCATTTTTGATGTCCTCGTTGGCGGAGGCGTTGGCGTGCCGCTCCATGTTGTCGAGCTGTTCCTTGACGCGGTCTCCACGGTGCATTTTCATATACATAGCCATGCGCTCGCGTACCACTTTATAACGCTGGGCGCTGATGCTCTTGGTGTCCTGTTGGCGGTTCGCGGAGATGGCTGCATCGATGTCGCGAAGAAGGTCGAAGGCTTCCTGGTAGGAGTTCTCGGCGTAGTAGAGCTGGGCTGCCTTGACGCCGTTCTCAACAGCTTTGGTTGTCTCGCCCTTGGCACTGTAGTCGTGAAAGGCGCGGATGGCCTCTGTGCGCTGTTGTGCGCTGCTCTTCGGCTGTGCGAAGGCGGCAGTTGAAGAAAGGGCAAGGAATAGAATGATAATGAATCCTTTTCTACTCATAGTATTTTGTGCTTAATTTATTTTCTCGGCACAAAAGTAGGCATTTCTTTGTTCCCGACCAAAAAAACACATGACTTTTGCGTAATAGGTTCGGAATTTATCCTTACCTTTGCACTACGAAGATGCAAAAGAATAAAGAAAAGAAGCTGGGAACAGGCCGTCGTGAGGCTGTCGTGAGGCCATTGCTCATCAACCTGCTATTGCTGTTGGTGGGCTATGGATTGTGCCGTTTGGCATTCTGGACGGAGAACCGACAACTATTCGACCTGGACCGAGGCGAGCTTTGGGGCATCCTGCGCGGGGGCTTTGTCTTTGACTTGGCAGCCATCGCCTACACGAATGCTCTCTATCTGGTGATGGTGGTACTGCCCTTACATTGGAAAGAAACACGCCGCTGGCAACTGGCTGCGCAGGTGGTGTTCGTGGCGGTGAACTGGCTGTCACTCGTAGCCAATCTGGCCGATGCAGTGTATTTCCCGTTCGTGAAGCGTCGCACGACGGCATCGGTGTTCACGGAGTTCGCTAACGATAATCTCGCAGACATCTTCGGCATAGAAGTGGTGAATCATTGGTACCTGACGTTGCTCGGCTTGGCCTTGCTTGCTGCGTTGTGGTGGGGATATCGAACGCCTCATATTAATACACAGCCCCGCATACGCTATTATGCCAAGACCATTGCGTTGTTCATCATTTCGGTAGTGGCTGTATTCTTTGGCATACGAGGCAGTTTTGATTTGGAGTTACGTCCTATACATAATGGTATTGCCAAGGAATTTGTCAGGATGCCAGCCAACGCTGCGCTGGTGCTGAACACTCCGTTCTCCATTATCCGCACGATAGGCAAAAAGTCCTATCCCGAACTACACTATTTTGATGAGGCGGAACTGGAGAGCATCTTTACACCCGAACGAGAGATGAATGCGCCACGAAAGGACCGGCCTGACAACATTGTGGTGCTGGTGCTGGAGAGCTTCGGCAGCGAATATTCCAAACGCCTCACGCCCGAGCGCCCTGATGAGGGTTTTATGCCTTTCCTGGATTCGCTGATGGCCGAGGGACTGACCTTCGAACTCTCGCTGGCCAACGGCTTGAAGAGCATCGATGCGCAAGTGTCCACGTTCGCCTCTATCCCCATGATGATAGAGCCTTTCATGAGTTCTCAGGCAACTATGAACCGTGTGGAGGGAATGGGCAACTATCTCCAGACGCTTGGATATGAGACAGCCTATTTCCACGGAGCCGATAACGGTTCGTTGAGCATCGATGGCTTTGTGAAATCCTGTGGCATGGAGAAATACTATGGACGCACGGAATACAACAACGATGCCGACTGGGATCATCATTGGGGCATCTGGGACGAGCCCTTCCTGCAGTTTGCAGGACAGCAGATGGGACAGATGCATGAGCCCTTCTGCGCAGGCGTTTTCACGCTCACCTCGCATCACCCCTTCCAAATACCTGAGGCCTATCGTGATACCTTCCCCGAGGGGCCGCTGCCCATCCATCGCACCATTCGTTATACCGACCACTCGCTACGTCGCTTTTTTGAATATGCACGCACGCAACCTTGGTATTCTCACACGCTCTTTGCCATCACAGGTGACCACACCCATGTGCAGAATTTGCCTCTGTCAATGAATGATTTGGGGATGTTTAAGGTGCCCGTGTTCTTCTTCCATCCCACGGATTCCACGTGGCGCGGCCACAAGGACGGCATCATCCAGCAGATAGACCTGATGCCCACCATCCTCCATCACGCAGGATATCAAGGCCGCTATTTCGCTTTCGGCAACGACCTCTTGGACGAACAGGCACTGCGGCTGGGAAGCATTGCCTATATCCACGACCTCTACCAGCTAACGCAGATAGATTGGCTTCTCCAGTTCGACGGTGAACGTTCAACCGCTCTCTACCACTATGTCATTGACCCGTACTTTCAAGCGAACCTTGTGGCCGACGAGCACTCGCGCCCTCAGCGCGAAAAAATGGAACGCACGGCGAAGGCTTTCATCCAGCAGTATATGACCCGCATGAACCACAACCGTCTTACGGTGCTGGATAGGCAACCCACTCCTCCATCTGAATAATTCATGATACAGCTAAGCTTCATAAAACACTCTATTATGGCATCCTTGCGCACGCCTTTAGCCTTCATCTGGAATATGGCTTTGGCCTATCTGGTTTATTGGCTTTGCCGTTTGGTCTATTGGGCAGAAAACGTCAATGCTTTCAGTGGCTTGTGGCAAGAGAACAACGCAGCGGATATCATGCACGGGGCATGGATGTTTGACACATCAGCCATCCTCTACACCAATGCTCTCTACGCCCTGATGATGCTACTTCCCCTCCATTGGAAAGAGCACACTGGGTGGCAGCGTGCTGCAAAGTGGGTGTTTGTCGTGGTGAACGCTGTGGCGGTCATCATCAACATAGCCGATGCTGCCTACTTTCCTTACACGGGCCGACGCACCACGGCTTCTGTGTTTAGTGAGTTCAGGGCCGAGGAAAACCTGATGAGCATCTTCGGTGTGGAACTGCTCCGTCATTGGTATCTGGTGCTTGCGGCTGTGTTCATCATCTGGCTATTGTGGAAGGGGTATAGAAGCCCAGCCTCCAGCTCCACCAGTGAAGGCAGAGGACTACTCCTTTATAGTATTGTACAGGTGGTATTCCTGGTGGCTTTCCTCCCGCTGTGTATTGCTGGGATGCGAGGCGGCTTCAGTCATGCTGTGCGGCCTATCACCATTTCCAATGCCAACCAGTATGTTAGCCGACCGGCTGATGCCGCTTTTGTGTTGAACACGCCCTTCTCGCTCATCCGCACGTGGGGTAAGAAGCCCTTCGTGGTTCCTGACTATTTTAGGGATGAGGCCCGTATGGCCGAACTCTACACACCGCTTTTCGTGCCTGCGGACTCGGCAGTGGTGAGACGTAGAAATGTAGTGATTCTGATCGTAGAGAGCTTCGGACAAGAATATATCGAAGCAGGCTATGCACCCTTCGTAGATTCCCTCCGCCGGCAGTCGCTTTACTGGAAGTACACTTTCTGCAATGGTCGCAAGAGTATTGACGCCATGCCCAGCATTCTCAGTTCCATACCTATGTTCGTGGAACCCTTCTTCCTCACACCCGCCTCGATGAACACAGTGGGCGGACTTGCCCGCGAGTTGAAATCGTGGGGCTACAGTTCCACCTTCTTCCATGGTGCCGAGAACGGCAGTATGGGATTCCAGGCCTTTGCCCGTGCCACAGGTTTCGATAACTACGAGGGACGCACAGAATACGAGGCCGATGACCGCTTTGGCGGCGAGGCCGACTTTGACGGTATGTGGGCCATCTGGGATGAACCGTTCCTGCAGTATATGGCCACGCGATTAGGTGAACAGCAGCAACCTTTCCTCGCCAGCGTTTTTACAGCTACCAGTCACCACCCTTATGAGATTCCTGAAGCCTATCGCGACATTTTCCCTGAGGGGGCGCTACCGATCCACAAATGCATCCGCTATACCGACCATGCCCTGCAACGCTTCTTTGAATCAGCCCGCAGGCAGCCTTGGTACGACAATACCCTCTTCGTGCTGACCGCCGACCATACGAATCAGAGTGCGAACCCCTATTATCAGAACGACTTGGGTATTTACAGCGTACCTCTGCTTATCTTCGACCCCACGGGAGAGATGCCTCGCGGCTGCCAGCCCGGCGTGGCACAGCAGATTGACGTAATGCCCACTGTGTTGGGCTGGTTGGGATATGACAAACCAGCTGTAGCCTTTGGCTGCGACCTCCTCAAGACACCGGCAGACAGCACTTGGGCTGTCAACTACAACAACGGCATTTACCAGTATGTTCGTTATGGGCGCTTCCTCCAGTTCGATGGGCAGGAGCCCCGCGCCCTTTATGCTTATGAAACGGATTCACTGCTCTCGCATAATCTCATTGGTGGAGACTCACTCATCCAACCCATGACCGAGCAGCTCCAAAGCATCATCCAACAATACATGCTCCGCATGAACAACGACCAACTCGTCATAAAGTGGCCCACACACTAATAGCTAATGAGGAATGAAGATTGGTCCAATTGGCTTCTTTTTGGGACTATTATTCGTTAAAACAGATTTTTATTATTACCTTTGCGCCGCGTCTTAAATAAGATTTTAAATCCATTACATTAAAAAATGCTGAAGCAATTTCTCTCAATCATGTCGCGCTATTTGCGGCCCTATCGTAAATTCCTTGCATGGTCCGTTGTGCTTAATTTCCTTTCACAATGGATGAATGTGTTTTCGTTCATGGTACTCATTCCTATTCTCAATATCTTGTTTAAGATTGACCAGGCCGTCTATACCTACAAGCCCATAGATTGGAGTCATGTTCAAAAAGAAGATATCGTCAACAATGCTTATGCTTGGATTCAGGAGATGATTGCAAATAACGGCGCATTCATGACGCTTGTAATCATGGGAGTGGCGCTCATTGTCATGACAGGCATTAAGACTTTTGGCTATTTTGCCTCTTCTGCTATCATGGTTCCTTTGCGAACTGGCATTGTGCGTGATATCCGTGTTGAAGTGTATGAAAAAGTACTCAAGCTTCCACTTAGTTTCTTCTCAGAAGAACGAAAGGGCGACATCATAGCCCGTATGTCTGCGGATGTACAAATGGTAGAGAGTTCTATCACCAGCTCCATTGACATGCTGATTCGTCAGCCAATCGCCATCTTTGTGTGCTTCTTCACGCTGTTTGCCACCAGTTGGCAGTTAACGATATTTGTGTTGCTTGTGGCTCCTTTGGCAGCGTGGGTGATGGGCATTGTCAGCCGTAAACTCAAGAGCCAGTCTTCAGCGGTGCAGGGCCAATGGGGCGACATTATCGCACAGCTGGACGAGACGCTGGGTGGATTGCGCATCATCAAGGCTTTTATTGCTGAGCATAAGATGTTGAAACGTTTTACCTACGTCAACAATGAGTTCCGCAAAGGCATGAATGCAATGGTCATCCGTCAGAATGCCGCACATCCTATGTCGGAGTTCCTCGGGACCATTATCATCGTGATTGTTCTTTGGTTTGGTGGCTTCCTCATCCTCAGCGACAGCAACCTGATTGACGCTTCCACGTTCATCTTCTACATGGTCATCCTCTATAGCGCCATCAACCCGCTGAAAGAACTCTCAAGAGCGACTTACCAAATCCCGCTCGGACTGGCTTCTATGGATCGTATCGACTTCATCCTCAAGGCTGATAACCCCATTAAGGAGCCCGAGAATCCCATGCCTCTGCCGGCATTTGAGGAAGGAATAGAATTGCGCGATGTCAGCTTCAGTTATGTTGAAGGTCGTCCCGTTCTCAAGCATATTAATCTGAAAGTGCCCAAGGGAAAGACAATTGCTCTCGTCGGACAGTCGGGTTCTGGTAAGAGTACACTTGTGGACCTTGTTCCTCGCTATCATGATGTCAAGGAAGGTGAGGTACTTATCGATGGCAAGAACATCAAGGGACTTCGCATCTCAGAACTCCGTACCTTGATTGGTAATGTCAATCAGGAGGCAATCCTCTTCAACGACACATTCTACAACAATATCACCTTTGGCGTTGATAACGCCACGAAGGAACAGGTCATTGAAGCGGCCAAGATAGCCAATGCCCACGACTTCATCATGGAAAGCGAGCACGGCTATGACACGATGATTGGCGACCGTGGCGGCCGCTTGTCGGGTGGTCAGCGTCAGCGCGTCAGCATCGCCCGTGCCATTCTGAAGAACCCGCCCATCCTCATTCTTGATGAGGCCACGTCAGCCCTTGATACTGAGAGCGAGCGTCTCGTGCAGGAAGCCCTTGAGCGTCTCATGAAGTCTCGTACAACCATTGCTATCGCCCACCGCCTCTCCACCATCAAGAATGCCGACGAGATCTACGTTCTCTACGAAGGTGAGATTGTGGAATGTGGCCAGCACGATGAGCTCATTGCCAAGAACGGCTACTACAAGCGTCTGTACGATATGCAGCAATTATAGTTAGGTTTGTCATAATGCATATAATCATCCGTTATCAACACTATAATGAAATCGTATGACAGCTAAAGATAAAGTATTGGATCTGAAAAGGCAAATAGAAGAGTCGCTAACACCATTGGTGGATAACGACTATGTGTTGTTGGATCTTCCTTACCATTCCAATCTTGGAGACACGCTTATTTGGCAAGGTGAGTTGGATTTCCTAAAGAAAATACCTTATAAGTGTAAATATAGCACATGGATAAGGGGTGGACTGTCGGAGATAGGAAAATGGCTTAAACAAGACACATTACTACTGTTTCATGGTGGAGGAAATTTTGGGGATGTATGGTATGAACAAAATGAGCTTCGCAAGAGGGTTATAGCAATGTACCCTAATTATAGGAGTGTTATCTTTCCTCAAACAGTCTATTATTCAGATGAGAAGAACCTGCAAAATGATGTGGCTTTTTATTCCAAACATCCGAATGTGACTATATGTGCGCGTGATAGCCGTTCATTTCAATTGCTGAGAGAGAGGTTCCCCAAGAATAGATCCATTCTAGTTCCTGATATGGCTTTTTATATGGATTTGAGCCAATATAAGCGTAATACGAATCCAAAAGGAAGTGTATTTGTAAAACGCGACGACATAGAATCTAAGGAAGAACTTCAATATTGTGATGTTCCAAAGGATGCATTGGTTACGGATTGGAGGTGGCTTGATAATAGCAAGGAATATTTGAGGTTGAGCACTTGGGAAAAAAAGGAAAAGTTATTCAGCATTTTGAATAAGGTTTCTCACGCTGATGTCCGTAATATGTTCATCAATAAATATTGGCATCATTGTCTCCGTCCGTTGAATGTTAAGACGGCGATTGAATTCATAGATCAGTTTGAGCGGGTTTTTGCAACTCGAATGCATGCTGCGTTGCTTGCTGTAATCCTTTCCAAAAAAGATATAACACTATTTGACAATAGTTATGGAAAGTCATCTTCCTTATATGATACATGGTTTACAGATGTAGATGGTTTTAAAATGATAAGATAAGCGTCTATGAGTTGTAAAGAAAGCTTAGAAAGAGGTGTCAGCCTCATCATCTGTTGCTATAATAGTGGGTGGATTATTGAGCAAACTTTGAATGCTCTGAAGGAACAGATTGTCAAAGAGTCTTTACATTGGGAGATTATCTTAGTTGACAATTGTTGTACGGACAATACTGTTGAGTTGGCTCTGCGAACGATGAAAGATTGCGATATATCTTTTGTAATAGCTCATGAAAGTAAGGCAGGACTGGCTAACGCAAGAAGACGAGGAATATCAGTCGCACATTATGACATTGTTATTTATTGTGATGACGATAATCTTCTTAGTGAAAGATATGTAAATACGATGCATGATCTTATGCGCTCAGATAGCAGTATTGGTGCTGCCGGAGGTATGGGAATTGCAGAATTTCAGGCTCCTCCTGCTCAAATTGTCGTAGATAATATAGGGAATTATGCTGTAGGTAGCCAGATAGGTCATGATTGTTGGTTATATGGAGCTGGCGTTACACTGCGCACTGCTCTAGTAAGAGAAGTCTATAATCATCAAAAGTGCTATTTAATGGGGCGTAAGGGTAACGAATTGCTTTCAGGCGATGATACGGAACTTGTGATGTCAATGGTTGTTAGGGGTTATAAAATAGCTCCGACGGATGACGTTACATTCATTCATGTTCTGAAAGCAGAGAGGCTTTCTGAGGAATATTATCAAAGACTCGTAGTCGGATTATACCGTCCGATACCTGTTTTTGAAATGTTTCGGATGGTCATCAACAACGTGCCGTTCAAAGTATTTAGAGATAAATACCTTTTGTGGAAAAAAGCTTACTGGGGTAGCTGGCTCAAATTCTGGCGATCGAAATCAAAAGATGTCAGGAACCAGAACAAGGCTCTGTTAGCTCCCTATGAATTTTGGGGCTTTTTCACGTTATGGAAGATTTATCGGGAATGGACGGAAATAAAGAATAATCACAAAAAACTCAGTGATATTTGATAATAATTAAGTAGATTTCAAAAGATTATAAAATGAAAATATCAGTTATAACAGTATGCTATAATAATCTGGAAGGATTGAAGCGTACTCTCCCATCTGTTGCGACACAAACGTATGATGATTATGAAATGATTGTCATAGATGGAGGCTCCACAGATGGCAGCAAGGAGTATATTCAATCCATAGAGAGAATTGACTATTGGGTCAGTGAGCCAGATAGGGGTATTTATCATGCCATGAATAAGGGCATTGATGCCGCTCATGGAGAATACTGTATTTTTATGAATTCAGGAGACACCTTTTTTTCATCTCAAGCACTCGAAAACGTAGCGGATAAATTAGTCTCCAAAGATTTTTATGTTGCTCGTTCTACTTTCTTTCAAGATAACGTGTCAACGACATGTATTCCACCTAAGAAAATGACGATTCATTTTATATTGTCGAATGCGCTTAACCACCAAGGTTCTTTCATCAGAACTGCTTTTCTCAAAGAAAATCACTACGACGAGACCATTCCTATTCAGGCTGACTGGGAATTGTTCGGGAGAAAGTGGCTTCGACATGAATGTACTTACGAAGCATTACCTATCATGACTTCCATTTACTATTTGGATGGAATATCTACGATAAAATTGCAAGAGGTACAAGATGAACGGCCAGGGTTGGTCACCGAAATTGTCAAGACTTTGCCTGAAGGGGCGGAAAAACGAAAATATGAGCAGGAGATAAAGAAATTCCAAAGCGGACAAGAGCCCTGGGGCGAGCGACGTGTAGGGTTCATAAAGTTTAAAGTGGATAGGGCGATGGAGCTTTCTCCTCTCCTCGGGGATTGGAAGATTCTTCGCAACGGATTCAGGATGCTTGTCAAGGATCTCTTTTCATTCAATAGAACTTAAAACTTCTGTTACTCCATTATTATTGCTTTGTACAAAGCAGAGCGTTTCCTAGATAATATTGTCACCATCAATTATAAGCCAGGCTTACGAGGATTTGGTATTAATCATTTTCTCTTTCCACCATAGGAAACAGGAACCAAAGCCAGCCTATCAGCTTTTTGATTAGGTCGCATGATGCGTCACGATTACTCGTATAGACGCTCAAGATTGACATGGTTGCGGTGAAATGAGAACAAGCCTGAGAAGCGGATGAATCGGATGAATCCCTTGGGAGTGTTGCTCAGAAGCGCTAACCTGTTGCGAATCTTAAGACGTTGAGAGCGTAAATCGTTTATGTGAAGATTAAGGCTCTATCCCTAATCACTTTGAAGAGAGTGTACGGGATAGCTTTGTGACTCTCTTGGCAATCTTTCTAATCAGATTGTAGGCGATGGGGTAATGCTCGCTGAGCTCTACTGCATATCTCACTAAGGTTAGTCCATAGGCTTTCTGATATGATTGAATGAGCCCGACGATGGATGGCGGAAACAATTCGTGGATGACAGCTTCTCGCTCTTCTAACCTCTGTTTTACATTGACGCTGCTGATACCTGTCATATCTACATAGGCAATCGTGGTGTCAACGTGCGCATAGCTCCGTCCTTCAAGGATGATGGTTTCAAGCCACAGCTTCCAATCAGCCACAATCTTATAGCGCTCGTCATAAGGGTGAGCCACCAATAGCTCTCTCTTAATAAATGCACCTTGATGGCTAAGCGTGTCAGTGAAGAGTTGTACGTAGATGTCTTTGTATCTTTCACGCAGGCGACGTTTTTTATCTGTACGTATTACATAACCCTCTATCACATCGGCATGTATTCCTCTGTTCAAGACTTCAGCTAGAACCTGATTATTGTAAAAAGCATCGCCGCTGTTCATGAAGATGAGATAGTCGCCGATAGCGTGACTGACGCCTTTGTTCATGGCATTGTAGATGCCTCGGTCGGGTTCAGAGCACCACCATGTGATATTGTGTTCATATTGGCGGATGAGATCCACAGTTCCATCCGTGGAGCCTCCGTCAACAACAATGAGTTCATAATCGTGGCAGGTCTGTCTGCCAATGGAGTCCAAAGTCCTTTGGATGTTTTTTACCTCATTGTAGCTTACTGTGATGATGGAAAAGGTAGGCATACGTTGTAGTTTATTATTCAAAAGGTATGCGAGAACTGGGCTTGTGTTTGAGGACAAACAACTGGCTAAAACTGAGCACGTGAATGAAGAGGGTGGGGGAGAACATCAATAACCTGATGCGCCGGTAGGGCTTGCTACCCGTGATAGAAAGGTCAACAGGCAGTAATGGTGCGATGGCTTTGCGAATACTCTGTAAGATTCTTTTTTTTGAATTGTCCTGAGAGCGGGCGACTTCTTTGGCTATGCGAATGTAATTCTGTGCCGCTATCGAGCGATTCACATTGTCAGGGAGTATTTGGTGTTCATGAATGAATTCATACATCTCGCTCACGATGGGCATCAGTTCCTGTTCACCATTACTGCTGTTTTGATGCATCAAACTGCTCTTACGTACGCGAAAATGGTAGGGGAGGTCTGGGAGCAGAACAACCTGACGACCATGGGAAAACCATTTGTAGAGAACGGCGTGGTCTTCGTAGCGGGAAAAGGAAGGAACTGGCTCTTGCATGATGCTCCGACGGAGAAGCATAGACCATAGACAGCTCTGTAAATCACGTTGATAAACCTTCTGGATGGCCTCTTGTGCCGTGAATACGGCAGTTCCTTTGGTGATAGGGAGGGGCCTGCGTACATTCTGATGTTCTTCGTAACGCCCACAGATCGCGACGTCTGAGTCGTTGCTGAAAGCTCCTTGATGTAGAATCTGTAGGTAATCAGGTTCCAGCCAGTCGTCGCTATCAACAAAGGCGACCCATTCACCGCGTGCCATGCGAATGCCCGTGTTGCGGCTGAAAGCCACCCCGTGATTGGGTTGGTGAACAACGTGGATGCGGGCATCGTCTCTGGCGTATTGGTCACAAAGTAGTGGACTGTTGTCTGTGCTTCCATCATCAATAAGAATCAATTCCCAGTCACTGAAGGTTTGCTTCTTCACTGACTGGACACATTGATCAAGATAAACTCCAACGTTGTAAACGGGTATGATGACACTGATGGCAGGCATACGGAATGCTTTTAGCTTGTGTAAATATATGATTCTGAATGCAAAAATATGAAAATCCTTTGAAATAATCACATAAAAGATACAAAAAATAAGTTGTTAATGTTTTTTTTCGTAACTTTGTCGTTGTAAAAACAAATAAAAGGAACAATGGAGTATATTTTTGTAGATTATGGAAGGCAACTGCCGAATCAAACACAATTGGCCTTTGCGGTAGTATCGGTGTTGGCCTATGGCGGTAAGAATGCTCACATACACATCACCACAGATGCTCCCGAAGCCTATCTGCAATTTGCAGAGCAGGTCGATGTCATTCCCTTCAGCCAAGAGCAGTTGACGGAATGGATGGGACCGCAGCACTATACGTTCCGTGCAAAAATCATGGCCATACGCTATGCTGTTGAGTCTTTGTTAAAGCGAGGTGAGTGTGGGAATTTCATGTATTTGGATAGTGATGTCTTCGCATATAAGGATTTATCTGTTCTTGATGACCAGTTGAATCAAGGCGTGGGCATCATGCATAAGGATGAGGGAATGCCTTATGAAACCTCGGGCGCTTCGCGCAGGTTGTGGCCATGTATCAAAGGGAAAACATTTCAGGGTATAGTGATTCGTGAAGGCTGCCACATGTGGAATTCCGGCGTGATAGGTATGCCGAGAGATTGTGCGCTGGAAGTCTGTGATTTGACGTTGCGCTTGTGTGATGAGATGCTTGTTGCTGTTGAAGGCAAAAGAGTTTTTAATGTAGAGCAGTTCTGCTTCTCGCTGGCACTCGGAAGACTCTGTCAGGCGATGGCTGAAGCTGATGAATATATCTGCCACTATTGGGGCAATAAGGAGGGTTGGCAACAGAAAATCACTCAGTTCTTCACTGCATGCTGGCTCAAGAAACTAAGTGTTGGAGAAATTACTGATGCTTTCCTGGCCTTGAATAAAACAGATATCCCTTACTACTATCGTGACCCCATCTGGCGTCGCAGGTTGGTGAAATGGGTCAGCGCCTTGATTCCGCTGAAGTTGTTCAGATTTGTGGGGACTTAACAGCTTGTTGCAATCACTTCTGCAGCAGCATAGAATAGCGCTATGATGATGAGCCGAACACATAAGGTAGTTATGCCTTTAAGCTAAATACCTGCATCCCGCATGATCTTCTCAGAAGAAAGTAAAACAAGTTGTTTTACCTTGTACAAAGCTAGTGTTCTAGTCATAAGAGCTGGCTCTTTCAAGGTAAAACAACTTGTTTTACTTCTTCGCAAATGGTGAAAGGAGGTGAAAGAATAAATTCTTCTTTCATTCACTCCACCATCTTGATAGTCATTCTGTTAGAGGTGATCGTGAAAGGATGAAGAAGAATAGCCAAACATTTTTGAGAACCAATTATTTTGGATTCTGATTTAACCTGCATTTTTCACGAACCTTGCCATTAACGATCTCAAAACGACGGTTGAAACGTTCACGAGTACGTTTCCAACGGTCGTGGGTCCACAAGTAGTATTCTGGATGCTTTTGAATGCTGGATTCTAGCAATCTGAAGTACTGGTCTGTTATTTCATATTCAGGCATCGCTTGTGGCTGTCGAGTGATGAGTTTGACTTCTGCTTCATAGTAGCCTCTTTGAGGTCGTGTGATGTCTAAATAAAAAACAGCATGATTCATTTTACGTGCAATTCGCTCCGTACCTGTCAGAACCGGCGTGTCGTGGTGCAAGAACATACACCAATGATGAATGTTCCACCAGAATGGAGCTTGGTCGGCAATATAGCCAATAGCCACAGGTGTTCCCTGACGATTGAATTGGATAATCTGGCGTAATGTTTCATTCATGGGTATGCAAATGCCTCCCATCCTTTGCCTGACATGGAGGAATAAATGGTTGAAATCTTTGTTCTCCAATGGATGGTAGATTTGTCCGCGTTTGGCCTTGTCAGAGACCCATAAGATGAGCGATGTAACCCACTCCCAATTGCAGTAGTGCCCCAACATGAAGGCACATGATTGCCCTTCTTCTATACATTGGTTTATAAGTTCTGTACCTTTGAAGACGAATCGTTTCTTGAGCTCTTCAGGCGTAATAGTCATTAATTTAATGGTTTCAACCAAATAGTCGCAGAACCAGCGATAGAAACGACGTTCAATCTCTTTGTGCTCTTCAGGTTCACGTTCAGGAAAAGCCGTAACAACATTTAGCCAGACGACCTGACGACGGTAGCGTATGACATAGAATAAAATATAGAAGAGTAGATTGCTCAGCCAATAATGGATTCGCATTGGCAACAATGATGCAACATACCAAAGTGCATAGACAATATAGTACCCGATCTTATTCATGTCTTGCCATTAATAGATTTTCTTGATTTGAGCGTAGAAATGGTCGTAGTTCAGATATTTGTCGTAAGTAGCCTTGGCTTCTAATCCTAGTTCCCTACGTAGCTCCGGTTGCTCTATGAGTAGGCGCATAGCACTAGCCAAGGCTTGTGAATCACCGGGATTAACAAGAAATCCGTTTTTCTCGTGGATGATGTATTCGCGCTGACCACCATTATTTGTCGCAACAACTGGATGGCCTTGTGACATATACTCTTGGGGCGAAAGAGGGCAGCCTTCACTGACAGTCGAGGCTAAGACGCCAAAGTCTGCGGCGGCGACATAGGGCAAAACTGGATGACGGAATCCTAATAGCAGCACGTGGTTCTGTAATCCTTTGTCGGTGATGAGTTGTTGTATTTGGGCTGTGTATTTCTCAGACCCACGCCCAACCAAAGCAAGTCTGAAGTTAGTGCCTTTTAAAAGAGCTGCTGCCTCGATGAGGATATCAATTCCTTTTTCAGGATCAAGGCGCCCATGAAACATCGCTAACACGGTGTCTTTGGGAATACTGAATTCTTCTCTAATAGGTGCCGGAATCGTTTGAGCTGGCACGACAATGCTTGTGTGTACGATCCGGATTTTACTTGGGTCTATCGTTGGACCAGTACTTAGGAATGCTGCCTTAGATAATTCAGAATCAAAACACAAGCAGTCCAGCTGCTTATATAACCAGCGGTAAAGAAAGGAGTTCTTACCTGGCCGAGTCAAATGACGGCACATCACAACGCGTAATAGCTTGTTACCTGAAAGGCGTCTGGCATAGCATGCAATGAATGCATCTTTGAAGTTGTGCGCATGGATGATTCCTATTTGTTCTTTTTTGATCAACTGTGCGAGGCTGAAAGCGCTCTTAAAGTCCAAGACTCCACCCAGGTTTATTGGATAAACTTTGATGCCAGCTTCCTCGTATTTGCTTATGATTTCCGGAATGGGTTTACAGAAAATGCCAACATCTATTTTGTCGGCAATTTGTCGTTGGCAAAGGTCATATACGTATTGTTCGCCACCGCCCCATTCCTTGTTTGAAACAATATGGAAAATCTTTTTCATACAGATTTGTTTTGCTTGCAAAAGTAGCCATTTATCATCGTTCGCACAAATTTATTAAGGTTTTATTTTGGTATTCCACAAATCATAGCTATCTTTGACCAGTAATTAATAAAGAAATTGCTTATGGCTTCATATGATATAGAAACACTTCATGGCCGCATCTTACAAATCCTGCTGTCTGTTGACAGGGTCTGTCGCAGCCATCATCTGCAGTACTATTGTTGGGCTGGTACGATGTTGGGAGCAGTACGCCATAAAGGCTTTATTCCATGGGATGATGACATGGATATTTGTATGCCACGTCCTGATTATGATCGCCTCATGTTTCATGCTCATGAATGGCTTCCCGAACCTTTGGAAGCGTTGAGTATAGAAACGGACTCTTCTTACCCGGGCGGTTTTGGTAAGATTGTTGATAGCAGCACGACTTTAATTGAACGTGAGCATAGCGATTATGTAGGAGGAATTTATATTGACGTATTCCCAATTGACGGGGCCCCTAAATCCACTTTTGCCCGTTGCATCGCTGTGGCCCGATATAAAGCACTTGATAAATTGTTATATTTCCTGCATCGAGATCCCTATAAACATGGAAGAGGACCAAGTGCTTGGTTTGTGCTTCTCATTCAGCGGTTGTTCACTCATGCTTGGGCTCGCCGACAGTTACGTGCAGCGTATCTGGCCTATGATTATAGTGAGTCAGAATTTGTGATAGATTATGATGATGGTGTCAAGGGCGTCATTCCAAAGCGTATTTTGGGAAGACCGACACCAGTCTCATTTGAGGGACATGAGGTGATGGGTGTGGAGTGTGCTGATGAGTATCTGCGGAACAAATATGGTGATTACATGATAATTCCGCCTCATGATAATCAGCGTCAACACAATTTCTTCTATCTTGATTATAAATTGCCTTATAAACAATATAAGGACAAACGTTCTTTCGTTAATCGCGATAGCGTTTCTCAATGATTTTTGCGACAAGAACAAACTGATAGTAGCCAGCCATCATGGAGCGAATAAGTCCACGAGTGCCCATACGGAAGCTTCCATCGAGCAAATAGTTTTTGAAAAAACGCCAAAGGGGGCGCCATAGTAATGCTCCTAATCCGTAGTTCTTTTGGCGCTTCTTCTCTGTCTCGTTGTCGGTGTATTCGTTCATCTTGGAAATATACTGGTGCATAGTCTCGTCCATCAGATGAATGAGGACCGCTTTCTTGTTTGTCTTCAGCCTTTTCGTAATTCCCTTGACATCGGGAAAGGTGTGTACATAAGGTGGCCATGTTGTACCTTCTCGGATGAAGAAGCGCAGCTGATAGTCGTAGTGGAAATCGCGAATGAACATACTCATGAACATGTTCTTTCGAGGAATATAATAACCAGCTGGGCAGTTTGGCTGATGAATAACCTGATACAGGACCTCACGTAATTCGGGTGTAACGAGCTCATCGGCATCCACCACAAAAACCCATTTGCTCGTAGCTGACTGGATGGCGAATGTGCGTGCGGGCTCTGCGCTTTTGTGATTGGCTTTAGGGAAGGTTACTATCTTGCAGCCGAATCGAGAAGCAATCTCCCTTGTGTGATCTGTGCTCTCCATGTCGCAAACAACAATCTCGTCAAAGTCCTTGACGGATTGTAACACTTGCTCTAAATGCTTTTCAGCATTATAGGTGTTTATAACAACTGAAATATGATAGTCTTCCTTCATCTTTTATGGGTGATTGTCTGGTAGGCTTTAACAACGGTGTTAATAACAAACTGCACTTTGTCGTCTGTGAGTTGGGGGTAACAAGGAAGTGTTATTTCATTGTGATAGTTTTCAAAAGCCTGCGGATAGTCCTTAATATCGTAGCCCAAACCGCGGAATAAAGTCAACATCGGCAGAGGAATGAAATGAACATTAACAGCGACATCAGACGCTGCAATTTCAGCAATCATTTCGTCGCGCTGTTCTTCTGAAATGCCATTAATGCGCAGTGGATATATGTGATATGAGGTTTCACGTTTGATATCGCAACATGGTGGAAGAACAGCCCAGGAGAATTTGCTAAATGCTTGATTGTAAGCCGCAAAAATACGCTTTCGTTCGCGCAGCAGATTTTCATATAGGCGGATTTGGGCTAACCCGATAGCTGCGTTAACATCGGCTAAATTGGCTTTCATGCCCATCCCTACAATATCGTATCGCCATCCACCTGCTTTGCTTTTTGTGAAAGCGTCTTTGGTCTGACAGTTTAAAGCTTTCATGCGCAGTTCTTTGTATAGCTGTTCATTGTCAAATGGAACTGGCATATTAAGGCAAATCGCACCTCCTTCGGCTGTCGTAATGTTTTTAACGGCATGAAGCGAGAATATGGTGATGTCTGTTTCAGTGCCGCCATAATGTCCGTTGTACCGAGCGCCTATAGAATGGGCAGAGTCATTGATAACAATGATGCGACCCATCTGTTTCATTACAGGTGATGTCGGGCAGAATAAGGCCTTGATGTTGGGCTCTGATACGAGACTCATTATACTTTCGTAGTCGCATGGGTATCCCGCAATGTCAACCGGGATAATGGCTTTTGTCCTTGGGGTAATAGCACGGCGAATAGCATCCACGGAGATGTTAAAATCTGTGCCAGAATCTACCATGACAGGTTTCGCACCAGCCCAAAGAACAGCCAAAGCTGTTGCACAATAGGTATAGGCTGGGATAATAACTTCGTCACCCTCTTCCACACCTAACCAGCGAAGTACCATAATAGCCCCTGTTGTCCATGAATTGACACATAGTACACGTGGACTTCCTGTCAGTTTCTGAATTTCCTGCTCAAGTAGTGTTACTTTAGGTCCCGTTGTAATCCATCCCGAACGTAGCGATTCTGTCACCTCTGCAATAACACTCTCGTCAATATATGGAGGAGAAAAAGGAATTTTCATAAGATCAAAGTTTTTATTGGCAAAAGTAGTGATTAAAAACTAACAAACAAAATTTTTGCTCCTAACTTTGTCTCTAAAGAGTGTTTTTACCAATTTTGTTCCCATTACGGTTGACTTGTTGTAAGAGCTTTCCATAACCATTCAACATAGAATGACTAAGTATCTCAGGTAAAAACTTTTTTGAATAACAGTGGCCGTCGGCTATCATCTTGGTGCGCAGGTCCTCATCGGTGAGGACGCGCTGAATGGCGTCGGCGAGTGCAGAGGGATCATCGGGCGACACATAGAGGCTGGAGGGGCCACCGGCTTCTTCAAGGCATGAACCTGTGCAACCGATGACGGGTGTGCCCGAGCAAAGAGCTTCGAGAAGCGGGATTCCAAATCCTTCAAAGCGAGAGGGATAGACGAAGAGAGGTGCCAACTGGTACAGAGCTGGCAAATCTGAGAAGGGAACGCCGCTCAACATGCGGAAGCGTGATGTGAGACCTTGTGCTTGGATGAACGCCTGGATGCGATCAGCATATTTTGTACGGCGTCCGACTGCGATGACTTGAATATCTTTGTCAGCCAGCAATGGCAGGGCTTGGGCCAGCAACATCAGGTTCTTGCGTTCCTCGATACTGCCTACATAGAGGATGTAGCGTTCGGGCAGCTGGTAGCGTTCGCGTACCGCAGCTTTTTGCTCCTCGGTGGCCTGTTGGCGGAACTGCTCATCGCAACCCTGATAGATAACTTCTATTTTTTCTTCAGGTGTGCCGAAAAAGCGCATGATGTCGCGCTTGGTACACTCGCTGACGGCAATGATGCGGTCGGCAATCTTGCAGGCACGGCGGAACTTATAGTGATAGATCCAGCGACTGACGGGCTTGTAGTACTGGGGGTAGCGAAGGAAGATGAGGTCGTGGATCGTGACAATGGTCTTGATGCTCTTAGCCTTATGGATATTCAGCGGCAGCTCATTGCTGAGGCCGTGGTAGAGTTGCACGTGGTCGTGTTGCAGGTCGCGGGTCATGCCCCATACGCGCCACAGGCTACGCAGACACTTGTCCCACCATGTTTTTGGAAAACGCATGGCTATGGTATGCTCGCTGTCCAGGCCATCAAGCGCCTGTGTCTTCTTTGGGTTGGGGGCATAAAGCAACAAGCGCATATCGGATGCATAACGGCAGAGACCGCTGAGGACGAAGCGGCTGTAATTGCCAAGACCAGTGCGGTTCTGGCAGGCACGTTTGGCATCGAAGCCTATGATGGTGGGCGTTTGCATACTTGGTGTTTAAGGTTTCTGCTTGCCGTAGCGCCACGTGCGGGACTTGTCGAACCCCTGAAGCGTTAACTCGATGGAGTCTTTGTCGCTAAAGGTCTTGCTCACGGAGTCGATGACCAGTGTGAGATAGTAGTCGCTGCTATAGGCAAGTGGGTCATTGTTCTGATTGTGATGAACACTCAGCTCATGGGTTATGCCTCCCGCTGTGTTCGGATGTTGCCCTGTGCGTATGAAACCCCATGTGTGCTTGGATGGGTCGCTTTGCGTTTTGGGGAGGATATGCAGGTTGATGAATTTACCCTGTTGCCATTGGCTGACGAAGTTGACGGGGTCATAGACAGGTGTCTTTGCTTTCGTCGTCAAATCATGCAACACTTTCACGCCCTCCAACTTATAGACGCGGGCTCCTCCTTGAACATCGAGGGTGTAACTACACAGCATTCGGCCGATGGAATTCGGCACGAGTCCTTCCAACTTGTTTGTGACGCTGTAGGTGGAGCCGTTATCAGTCTGGATTGTGATGCGCATCTTAGCATCGACTCGCATCATCACCATCTCCGTTATAATGGAAGGGTAGGGGGTGTCGTCATCATCGTCGTCGCAGGCGGTGAGCAGACATAGTGTAGTAACTATGGACAGGGCGATTACTTTCCAACGAGCGGGCTCCATATCTGTTTAGGATTTTGCCTGTTCAAGATTGAAAACAGGATTTGCATACATTGTCAACAGCCGCTCACGCAGGAAGTGCTCATCCTTGTTGGGCAGGTTTATCTTGCTGATGCGCTCTTTCAGATAAGCTTCGAACGCTGCTTTGTCGCCTGAGGAATAATGGGTCTCATGGGACTTATAAGGCTTTAGAGATTCCTGAACCTCATGTGATGACGCCAGTAAATCGGCGGCTACATAGTTGCCAGGGTAAAGGTGGTAGTTACGGTGGATCTCCGTATCGATGCCCTGTGCCAACGCTTGGAAGAATTCTTTTTCCGGCAGCTCGGCCAGCGTGTCAATCCACTCGTTGACGGGGCGCCCTGTTTGGTAGTGTACGTGCCCCTTCTGCCCAAGAATACCTGTTTTCATGTTTATGAGGTCGTCTTGTTTGGATTTCTTCCATGAGGCATCGTCGCGTTTTTGCTGGAACTCCTCCGCTTTCAAGTAGTCGCAAGGGTCATATTCGTAGCTGATGCTCAGCGGAACGAGGTTCAATGCCTTGATGCTCTTGATGGCGCCTGCGGTGCCTTCGTCGCCAGCCATCGCCAGCATCTTCAGCAATGACACCTGTGTCTGGTCGCTGGAGTCCTTGGCGCGTCCCTCGCGCTGGGCAATCCAAATGTTCTCGTGCTTTTCCTGCACGGCGTAGCGCATATAGCGGCTCATCAGGCGACTGCTCTCGTAGAGTTCCAGACGTGAAATGTTGCGTCGCACGATGAAGGCCTTGTTCAAGCGAACCAAAGTCCGTATCCACGGATAAATTAACAGGTTGTCGCCGATAGCGATTTCACAGGTCGTGGGGAACTTGGCATCGTGAAGCATCACGTCGAGGATGGCGCTGTCCAGAACAATGTCGCGATGGTTTGAAATGAACGTGTAGCGTTCCTTGCCTGGCTGTATTCCTTCGTGACTGAAGGAGTGCCCGGTCGTGCATTTGCGTAGAATGTGTTTCACAACAGGCTTCATGAAACGCAACTGGAAACCAAGCGTCGAATGAATACCTATAGTTGCTAAACGCAACAGTCCGCGTGTCAGCCCCAGGGGCAGCGGAACCATTCCCTTCAGAATCTGTGAGAAATGGCGGTCGTGCAGCAGGCTGTCAATAGCTTCGCGCACTTCTTCGTCATTGTAGGGACGGATGGCATCGAACTCCGTTGTCATAGCTTATCTTCAATAATATCTGTAAGAACATCCTTGATGTCAAGCCCGGCTGCGCGCACCTGCTGGGGAATGAAGCTGGTGGCTGTCATGCCAGGGGTAGTGTTGATTTCCAGCATGTTGATTCGGTCGCGTTCGTGTCCGTCCTCACCAGTCACTTTGGTGACAATGTAGTCGATGCGGATGATGCCGGAACAGCCTAAAATGTCGTAGATAGCGCTGGTGAGAGCCTGCACGCGGTCGCGCAAATCGTCGCTGATGCGGGCGGGCGTGATCTCGTCAACAGAGCCGTTGTATTTTGCGTCGTAGTCGAAGAACTCGTTGTGTGTCACCACTTCCGTGACGGGGAAGACGTGCTCGCCGGCAGCTGTCTTGTAGCAGCCGCAAGTGAGCTCAGTGCCAGGCATGAATGCCTCCACCATCACCTCGTCGCTCTCCTCCATGGCCAGTCGGATGGCGGGACGCAGCTGTTCAAGTGTCTTGACCTTTGTCACGCCAAAGCTGCTGCCGCCCGCATTGGGCTTCACGAAGCAGGGCAATCCTATGTGCTCAGTGATTTCAGCATCGGTCACAAGATCCTCGTTGCCCTTTCGCACAACCAGGCTTTCGGAGACACTAACACCGAATCCCTTGAGATATTGGTTTAGTGTGAACTTGTTGAAAGTCATAGATTCCACGAGCACATCGCTGGTGCTATAGGGCATGTGGATGAGGTCGAAGTAGCCTTGCAGGATGCCGTTCTCGCCCGGAGTACCGTGAATGGTGATGTATGCAAAATCGGGCAGTACCGTGCGGCGTCCGACTTTAAACGAGAAATCCTCGCGGCTCACCTTCGCGCGTTTGTCGCCGTCGAGATGTGCCTCCCAAATAAGGCCGTTTAACTCAACGATATACACCTCGAAGCGTTCTTTGTCGATAAAACTGTATATGCCCTGAGCGCTGCGAATGCTCACGTCGTGCTCAGAACTGTCGCCACCGCAGACGATGGCAACGACGGGGCGCTTGGACTCTCCCTCGGCCCTCCCTTTAAGGGAGGGGGCGGTATCTATTGTTGTTTGATTCTCTTTCATGATGTATATTATTTAGATGATTGCGCGTACGCGCGAAATTTTTCGGTTAATAAGAGAAGGTCCTCTGGCAGCGGTGCCTCGAAGAACATCTCCTGCCTGGTGCGTGGATGCTCGAAGCCGAGTGTGCGAGCATGAAGCGCTTGGCGTGGACAGATGTCGAAAGCATTTTGGATGAAGGCTTTGTACTTGGCTGTCGGCTGTCCGCGCAGGATCTCAAATCCGCCATAACGCTCATCGGCAAAGAGCGGGTGCCCGATGGATTTCATGTGTGCCCGAATCTGGTGCGTCCGGCCTGTTTCCAGTACACATTCCACCCACGTGACAGGCCCGAACGCTTCCAACACGCGCCAATGGGTGACAGCGGGTTTGCCCACTTCGCTCTCTGGTGGTAAAACTGTCATGCGTTGGCGGTCGCGCGGATCTCGTGCAATATTGCCCTCGATGCGCCCTTCCAGCGTCTCGAAACTGCCCCACACGAGAGCGTTGTACTGTCGCTTCGTCGTCTTGACAAAAAACTGATGGCAGAGGTGAGTCTTTGCCTCGGGGGTCTTTGCCACCACGAGCAGGCCGCTCGTGTCCTTGTCTATTCTATGAACGAGCCCCACGCTTGGGTCGTTAGGATTGTATTTAGGATTGTCGCGCAGATGCCAAGCGAGTGCATTCACGAGTGTTCCAGTGTAGTTGCCCACACCCGGGTGAACCACCAGGCCAGCAGGTTTGTTCACTACGAGTAGGTCGTCGTCTTCATATACGATGTCCAATGGGATGTCCTCTGCAATGACCTCTGTCTCCATGCGCGGATGGTCGAGCATGAGGGTCACCACATCGAGAGGCTTCACCCGGTAGTTGCTCTTGACAGGACGGTCGTTGACGTGAATGCAACCAGCTTCAGCTGCCCGCTGGATGCGTGCACGGCTCGTGTCGCGCAAGTGCTCCATCAGGAATTTGTCAACGCGCAGGAGTGTCTGCCCCTTGTCGGCGACGACGCGACGATGCTCATAGAGCGTGCCGTCGGGTGACGCTTCCAGACCTTCATCGTCGAGGGCGAGGTCGTCTTCCTCAAAGGCCTCAGGGGCCGTCCACTCAGTCTGTTCCATCGGGAGCGATGATTTCTTCTTCTACAAATTCTTCTTCCTCACCGTCTTCTTCAACAAGTTCCTCCAGGTCGCTGACGCCTCGTCCGACCTGCAATACAAGCGGCACATCCAGCGGCGTTTGCTCACCGGCATAGATGTTGCGGTCGCGGCACTTGACCCCATAGACCCAGTCGCGGTCACCATTGACGTATTCGACAGGACCCAACTTGAAGCCGATGGCTGTGAGTTTGGCCTGTGCCTCGCGCAGCGAACTGTTGTCGGCAATATCGGGCAATGCTGTGGTTGGTCGCTTCTCGGTGTTGACCGTCAGGAAAATCTCGCGCCCGCTCTTTACTTTGCGCCCTGCTGTGGGCACCTGCTCCAGTATAGCTCCAGGGGGCAGGTCTTTGTTGTAGGCGCTGTCCACCACTACCCCGTGCAACTCCAACTGGTTGAGCTTGTAGTAGGCATCGTTCTCCTGCATCCCTACCAATTGTGGCACCTCGATGCTCTCGCCGTGGTGAGTGTAGATTTCCATACCCTTCCAAATGCCGATGCACGAGAGGATTGCCACAACCAGCATGGCCAGTAGATTGCCCCAGACGATTGGAGCGGTCAGTTTCTGTTTTAATCCCATAATCTTTCAGAAAAAAAGAGAAACGGCGCGGATGACACATTCACTGAGAGTGTATCATCTGCGCCGCGACAACAAGAGTGTGTGTACGGTCTGAAGATTATTTGCCGTGACGCTCGTCAGAGACAGTCAGCTTCTTGCGACCTTTAGCGCGACGGGCAGCCAGCACGCGGCGGCCATTAGCAGTCTGCATACGTTCACGGAAACCGTGCTTGTTCTTTCTCTTGCGATTGTGGGGTTGGAATGTTCTTTTCATTGCTATTATTTCTTTATATTGTTTGCAATAGTGGGCTAACGGGCTGCAAAAGTAGGTACTTTTTTTCATTCCCGCAAGTCTTAGATGATTTTTTGCTTATTCTCTTGCGTTTTTTGTTTAATTTTCACTACCTTTGCACCCGATTTCGAGAGAAAACGCCCTGAATCATCACAAATTGTAAATAGTAAATCGTCAAATTGTAAATCCTATGATTAATTCACAAGACATCAAGAAGGGCACATGCATCCGCATGGATGGCAAGCTCTATTTCTGCATCGACTTCCTCCACGTGAAGCCTGGTAAGGGCAACACCATCATGCGCACCACCCTGAAGGATGTGGTGAGCGGCAATGTTCTTGAGCGCCGTTTCAATATCGGTGAGAAGCTCGAGGACGTGCGTGTGGAGCGTCGTAGCTATCAGTTCCTCTATCTCGAGGGCGAGGACTACATCTTCATGAACAACGAGACCTTCGAGCAGATTCCCATCCCCAAGGATCAGATCAACGGCGTGGCCTTCATGAAGGAAGGTGAGAACGTGGAAGTCGTCACCGATGCCTCTACGGAGACCGTTCTCTATGCTGACGTTCCCGTAAAGGTGAAGCTCGCCATCACTTGGACAGAGCCCGGCCTCAAAGGTGATACCGCCACCAACACACTGAAGCCTGCAAAGGTGGAGACGGGTGCAGAGATTCGCGTGCCTCTCTTCATCAACGAGGGTGAGATTGTCGAGGTTGATACTCGCGACGGAAGCTACCTTGGCCGTGTGAAGGCTTAAGAGAACTGCTACAATAAACGCATAACAGCAAGGGGCTGTGTCAGGCATTTTGACACAGCCCCTTGCTTTATGTACACTGTTGTGTGAGAAGATCAAATGAGGGGAATGCCGGCCTCGCGACATTCCTGGCGCATAGAGTCAGGCCAGATGCTGGCTTGTGTCTCGCCGATGTGTGCCTTGTGTAGTAGTATCATGCAGAGGCGGCTCTGTCCGATGCCGCCACCGATGCTCAAAGGCAACTCGCCAGAGAGCAGACGCTGGTGGAAGAACAGTTTCTTGCGTTCTTCCTTTCCCTGTAAGGCCAGCTGCCGGTTGAGAGCGTCAGCATCTACGCGAATGCCCATAGAAGAGAGCTCTATGCTGCGGTTGAGCAGCGGGTACCAGATGAGTAGGTCGCCGTTAAGTCCCTCGAAACCGTCCTCGTTGGGTGTTGACCAGTCATCGTAGTCGGGAGCTCGCATATCATGCTCCTTGCCGTCGCCGAGTTTGCCGCCGATGCCGATGATGAACACTGCACCATATTGCTTGCAGATGGCATGTTCACGCTCTTTCGGCGTGAAGTCGGGATAGAGGCGGCGCAGTTCCTCGCTGTGTATGAAATGGATGTTCTCGGGCAGGAACGGCTGCAGCTGGGGGTACATCTCGCTGAGGTAGTATTCTGTGCGGAGGATAGAGCTGTAGATGCGTTCCACGGTCTTGCGCAGGAAGGCGAGGTTGCGGTCCTCACGCGCCATCGTGCGCTCCCAGTCCCATTGGTCCACATAGATGCTGTGGATGTTGTCCAGTTCTTCGTCTGCGCGGACGGCGTTCATGTCGGTGACGATGCCGAATCCGTTTGGAACATGGTACTCTGCCAGCGTGTTACGCTTCCATTTGGCCAAAGAGTGGACAATCTCGGCTGGCGCATCGCCCATGCATTTGATGGGAAAGGTGACGGGACGCTCGATGCCGTTGAGATCGTCGTTGAGGCCAAGCCCTTTCAAAACGAACAGGGGAGCTGTCACGCGGCGTAGGCGCAGTTCCGAGGAGAGGTCTCTCAAGAAGAAGTTCTTGATTTTCTTGATGGAAAGCTCTGTCTGTTGCAGGTCAAGTGCTGGGCTATAGCCCTCAGGTTTGAGAAGAATGCTCATTATTTTGCGGCTTTATTTGTCATTTTGCGCGGCAAAGGTAGTGCTTTTCTTTCAAATGGCAAATAAAAATGCAAAATAAACTTTCTAAAAGATATTTTCTTTACCAAGGCCTGCCTCCGCCAGGACCTCCACCACCGCCGGGCTGACCACCACCCATGCCTTGACCAACGCTGAGTGCTGCCGTGGCAGAGGTGAGAGTTGATCCGCCACTGATGCTACCCGTAACATTCATTCCGCACCAAGTTGTGCCGCCGCTGACGCTGACGCCGTTTGTCACTGTGTAGGCATTGCCGGCTGTCATCCCCGGGGCTGTCATGTAACAGGAGGAGCAGGATGTGGAGGGCACGGTGACAGCCATGAGTCCTTTTCCGTTACTGTCAAAGAGCCCTATTGTCTTTCCGCTGACATTGGAAGAGAAGGCTATGCTGGCTTGTTGGCTACTGCTGGCGGTCTGTGCCGTGGAGCCTCCCACGGCAAATGTCCAGCCACCATTTATATATATACTGTAGCCTTCGGCAGCATCGAGAGCATTCTCGGGTTGTGCGCCTCCCGAGGCAAGGATGGCACCACCGTTGACATACAGGTTCCGGTTGGCATCCAACGCATCGTTGTTGAGGCCCTGTGCGAAAAGGTAACCTCCGTTCATGGTGAAGTCCAGCTTGCTGTTGATGGCATCGTCATAACTGGAAGCTGCGATGAAGCCGTCGTTGACGGTGATGGCATCTTTGCTCTCGATGGCCTCTGTGCCGTCGCCCGTGCCGGTGAGCTTGACGGCGATGGTGCCGCCGTTGATAGTCATCTTGCCCTCGCTCTTGATACCCTTTGGCGAGGAGTGGAGGCTGCCGTAAGAGTATCGTTTGCCGCTGGTCGTGATGCGCACCGTGCAGCCGTTGTCCATGGTGAGTGTGCCTTCGGCCTTGATGCCTTTGCCACCGCTGCCTGTGCTCTTGCAACGGATGTCGCCGCCACTGATGAGGATGCTCCCTTCGGCTGAGAGCCCTGCGGAAGCTTTCGTGTCGGCATCCTCGCTGTCATAGGTGCCATTGCCAGTCGTGATGAGCGTCTGTTTTCCACCTGTGACGCTGATGTCGCCGTCTGCTTTCACAGCCTTGGCGGCAGGGTCAGTCACAGTTACTTGCAGGGCGCCGCCCTCAAGGATAACGCCTCCAGCGCTCTTAACACCGTGACTGTTGTCGTTCTCGTCATCATCCCTGGCCGCATGGATGCGGACGAAGCCACCTTTCTGCACGTAGTTGCCTGTCAGTTCATCCACCTGGATGCCGTCGCCGACTGTTTCGATGAAGGTCTTGCCCCCCGAGACCACCACGCTGTCATTGGCATGGATGCCGTCCTTGCCATAAGTCTTCAGATGAAGCGTGGGGCCGCTGTGAACCCATACATAGTCATCGGAGGCGATGGCGTGCATGGTCACACTGGTGGCGCTGAGTGTTCCGGATCCGCTGATGAGCAGTTTTCCCTCGCTGAAGATACAACCCTTCTGGTCTTCCTCGGTGCCGCTATATTTGCCTGTGTTGTCGAGTGTATTGTCGCCCAATAGTTGCAAATAGCAGCGCTTTGAGGACTGTATGTTGATAGCTGAACCACCGCTCTTCGTCAGCGTAAGGTCTTGCAGCACGAGACCGAATTTCTTGTCATCGGTTCCCGCAGCCATCTTGAACGAACCATTGGAGGCCGAGCCTGTGAGCACGTAGGTAATACCCTTAATGGTGCTGTTGACGATCACGTCCGCTCCGCTGGTGGCGATGTTCACGCCCGCCATGTCACCACCGCTGACGGTGGCGTTGCCATCGCTGTAGGTGATGGTCACGGTGTGCTGGCTGTTGAAGTTCTGAACATAGTCCTCGTAGTCTTTGTCTGTCTCTTCCGCAGGCACAGTTTCCGTGACATCTCCATAGACTGTGATGTCGTCATTGTCGAAGGCTATATTAAGGTTGAGGACATCTCCCGTGAGGGTCGGGGAGTAGTTGCTCGTGAAGTTGCTTCCCTGACCATTCGTGTCGCCAGAGGCTGCAGCGCCACCACTGTTGCTGTTGGACAATGTATATTCCAGCTCAGAGCCTTCCTTTGTACAGGCGGCGAGTGCTGTAAGCGACGAGGCCGCAAGGATAATATAAAACTTCTTTGCCATAAGTTGTGGTTTGTTTGCAATGAATAATCTACCAGTAAAACGCTCGCTGTAGCGCCCTTATTGCGTCTTGATCATGGGTCTGAGGTTACTTTATCACCAATCGGCCTTTTTTCATCATGAAAAGTGTTGAAAAAATTGGATACATCATCAAAAAAGCCTACCTTTGCGCCACGAAAGCTATCCCTTTCGTCTCCTATTGGCTCCGTAGCTTAGCTGTATAGAGCGTCGGATTCCGGTTCCGAAGGTCGCGGGTTAGAATCCCGCCGGAGTCACTTCGAAAGATTGAAACATTGTATTATTGAATAAATGAAAGCTTTCTTTCCTTTTTTTGCCGCCTTTTTCTTGATGATTGGCGTGGCACAAGCACAAACATCCTGGACGGCCGACAATGGCAACGGCACATTCACCAACCCTCTGTTCTACGATGAGTTTTCCGACCCCGATGTCATCAGGGTTGGCGATGACTACTATCTTGCCGGCACAACGATGCACTCCGTACCCGGCTTGGTGATTCTCCATTCCAAGGACCTCGTCAACTGGGAAAACATCAGCTACTGCTTCGACCGTTTTGACTTTGACGACGATGCCTTTGCGCTGAAGAACCATCGTGAGGTATATGGACAGGGCATCTGGGCACCGTGCATCCGCTATGCCAACGGTCAGTTCTATGTCTTCTCCAACATCAACGGCAAGGGACTGCAATGCTATACAGCCAAGGATATCCGAGGCCCGTGGACTCACCACAATATGAAGGGGAATATCTACGACCTGGGCGTGCTCTTCGACGACGATGGTAAGATATATGCCATCCACGGTTACGGCACCGTGAAGTGTACCGAGCTCAAGCCCGACATGAGCGGCCCCGTGGAAGGAACGGAGCGTGTGATTATTCCCGAAGGAAATGGAGTGGGAGAGGGACACCACATGTATAAGATTGATGGCAAGTACTATTTGATTTCTACCGATTATATGCCGAATGGGCGCACGCTTTGCTCGCGCGCGGATAATATTTATGGTCCCTATGAAACGCGCATCATCACAGCTGACGAGACTTACGGCTATCACGCTGCCCCCCTTACACAGGTGCCTCGTGGCACCAAATATCGTATCGGTGAGGATGGCACGAAGTTCGGCCTCGGCCCTCAGGACAAGGATGCCACAGCTTGCAGCAATGCTCATCAGGGCGGTATCGTGCAGGCAAAGAACGGTTCATGGTGGGCTTTGTTCATGCAGGACTTCCACTCCATCGGTCGCACCGTCTGTCTGATGCCCATGACTTGGGAGGACGGTTGGCCCATGGTCGGCCTGCCTGGGAATCTCGGTCGTGCTCCAAGGACTTGGTATAAGCCCGACACCGTCCTCGGCTGTTATGGCATCGGAGAGGCCGCCCAACCCATGCACGCTCCGTACGACCGCAATGAGAACTTCGACGGCAAGCAGCTAGGCCGCGTATGGCAGTGGAATCACAATCCCGATGAAAAGGCATGGAGCCTCAAGGGTGGTCGTCTGCGCCTGCAGGCACAGCCTGCCGAGCAGCTGATGTGGGCTCGCAATACTCTCACACAGCGCGTGATTGGCCCTAAGTCCGTGGCCACCGTCGAGCTTTGTGTCAAAGGGCTGAAAAACGGAGATGTAGCCGGCCTCGGAAACATCAATGTACCCTGCTCATGGATAGGCGTAAGCCTCCCCTCGGAATCCTCTCGTAAAGGGAACACTTCATATATCCTGCGCTGCTTCGAGCAGTTGACAAACGACACCGTCAGCGTGCTCGTTGATCTAACCGACGGAAAGATATGGCTCCGTAGTATTGGTGACTACGACAACAACCAGGCACAGTATGCCTATTCTACCGATGGACTGACGTTCCACACCATTGGGCGTATGATGCCTTTATCCTATCAGCTTATCACGTTCCAAGGCTCACGTCATGCCCTCTTTGCCTTCAACACCGGTGGCAAGAACGGCGGCTACGCTGAGTTCGACAATTTCACTGTGGATGAGCCCGATGCCGACCGCTCAAAGAACATCCCTTACGGACAGACCATCCGTATTATCAACAAGGCTACAGGTCGTCCTGCCATTGCCCTCAAGCATGGCATCCTGCATGATACCCATCAGGGCGACAAGAGCGAGCTGACACAGTTCCGCGTCATTGACCGTGGCCAGGGGCGTGTGGCCCTGCAGTGTGCTGACGGACGCTACATGAAATTCTATGGCGACGGCCTTCCGGGAGATGTGCGCTTCACTGCAGACTCGCTCGAAGCAGAAGAATTCCTGTGGCAGGACTACCTCGACCACGACTTCATGCTGCTGTCGCTGAAGAGCCACCGCTATTTAGGCAAAAGTCCCACCACGGGCAGCTCCTACAGCATGGACTTCCGAGGCGCTGACCCTGCTCGCCGCAACGGGGCTGTCCTCCACTGGCAACCTTAATAGCCGTCTGTTATAAGGCTACTGTTCAACGCTCCTAAGACCATCGTCTCATCGTCTTAGGAGCGTTGCCTTGTCGCCCTAACCCCATTGGCTTATCGTCATAGTACCATCGGTTGGTCCATCAAAGACCTCGGCATTGACGGTTTAAAACCGAAAAGTGCAACAAGAGGGAACTGCAACTTTTTGGCCGTTTCCTTGTGCTATCTGCTGAAATCGTTGTATCTTTGCGCACAAATAGTCATAAACATCAACAAAAAACGAAAGAACACCGATGTCAGAGAACGAGTCATTCAAGCAAGTGAAGTCAGCCAGCAAAGGACTGGCGCGGCTAAAAGATACAGAGCGCAACGCTATCCTATGCGAATTAGCCGACATGACAGAGGCGCGGATGGAAGATCTTCTTCTGGCCAATGCCCTCGACCTCAAGCGTATGGACCCTGCCGACCCGCGCTATGACCGCCTGCAACTCACTGAAGGACGCCTGCGTGACATCGCCGCAGACCTGCGCAAAGTGGCATCCCTGCCTTCGCCCCTCGGCCGCGTGCTCAAGCACAGTGTGCTGCCCAATGGCTTGGAACTCACCCGCGTGAGCGTGCCTTTTGGCGTTATTGGCATTATCTTTGAGGCGCGGCCCAACGTGTGTTTCGACTGCTTCGCGCTCTGCCTGAAGGCGGGCAGCTCCTGCATCCTCAAAGGCGGTAGCGATGCCAAGGACAGCTGCACAGCCATCGTGGCGCTTATCCACGAGGTGCTGCGGCGCCATGACGTGCCTGCCGAAAGTGTCCTCTTGCTGACCAGTCACGAAGATACCGACCGTCTGCTGCAAGCACACGGGCTGGTGGATCTCATTATTCCTCGTGGCAGCAACCGACTCATCAACTACGTTCGCGACAATGCCCGTGTGCCTGTTATTGAGACCGGTGCGGGCGTGGTACACTGCTATATCGACCGCGCTGCAGACCTGCAGAAAGCCATACCCATCGTGGTGAATGCCAAGACGCGCCGCGTCAGCGTCTGCAACGCCCTCGACTGTCTCATCATTCATCGCGATCGTCTCGGTGATTTGCCCGCCCTCTTCGAGCCACTCCTCAGCAAGGGAGTGACGATAGAACTGGATGAGAAGGTGTGTTCCACTAGTGGGACGACCGTGTTCCACCGGTGGAACGAGCTTGTTCCACTAGTGGAACACCAAATAATCCCTGCATCTGAGAGCTCCTTTGGCACGGAGTTTCTGTCGTTGCGTATGGCTGTGAAGGTGGTAGATAGCTTGGACGAAGCCCTTGAGCACATTGCCCGCTATGGTAGCGGTCACAGCGAGAGCATCGTCACTGAGGACCCCGATGCCGCCCAGCGCTTCCTCAACGAGGTCGATGCCGCCTGCGTCTATCACAACGCTCCCACCAGCTTCACTGATGGAGGACAGTTCGGGCTCGGCGCAGAGATTGGCATCTCAACGCAGAAACTCCATGCTCGCGGCCCTATGGCCCTTGAAGAAATAACAACTTATAAATGGATTATTAAGGGAGAAGGGCAGGTAAGGAAGTAAGAAAGTAAGAAAGTATAAATGGTATGAGCACAATAAGAAGTATGTTGCAAAACTATATACTCCCCTCCATACAAGGGAGGGGCAGGGAGATGGGTCTGTTCCTATGCCTACTCATATCTTTGCCATTATTTGCTGCTTCCACAGTTGAGAACGATACGCTGCTCCAAGTCCTTCGCGAAGAGTTGGCTGCAGACTTTGAGGAACTGCAGCAGCAGGATGTGAAACCTTATTTCATGAGCTTCCGTGTGCAGGAGACATATAAGGTTAACGTAGCTGCTTCCTTTGGCTTCCTCGCCACTTCGAAGACAGAGCATGACCGTATGTTCATGCCCCAAATACGTGTTGGCTCGCCTGAATTGGACAATTTCAAATTCAGCCCTCAAGGGTCGCATGGCTCGATTGCCATCCCGTTGAAGGATGCTTCACCTGACGCCATTCGCGCCTGCATCTGGTTGCAAATGCTAAGCGCCTACGACCGCGCCACGAGCTCCTATCGCAACGTACAAAGTCGTCTGCGCACGCAAGCCGACAACGAAGACAAGGCTCCCTGTTTCAGCCAAGCTCCTGAGGCCGCCGAAACCTTTTACGAAGCGCCCCTCTCAAACCCCACCCTCACACCCGAGGAGCTGCGCGACTGGGAGCAACGCCTGTGCCGTATCTCAGCCGCTTTCCGCAGTCATCCGCAGTTCAGCGAAGCTGTTGCCAGTCTTCGGATGGAGAACATCCGCACCTATCTGGTCAACACCGAAGGCGCATCCATCGTTCAGAACCGTCGCAACTATCGTGTATCTGTGCAGGCAGAAGCTCGCACAGACGACGGGATGGTGCTACCGTTATACAAGAGCTACTATGCCACACAACTCGACTCGCTGCCCGAGGAGAGCGTGATGGTGCACGATGCCGAGGACATCGGACGCCGTCTGGAAGCGTTAGTCAAAGCCCCTGTGGCCGATCCCTTCACGGGGCCTGCC
>CACZSQ010000089.1 GCA_902783885.1 uncultured Bacteroidales bacterium | reverse complement strand
GGTGGGCAAAGATGGATTCGAACCACCGAAGGCGTGCGCCAGCAGATTTACAGTCTGCCCCATTTGGCCACTCTGGTATTTGCCCTTCCGGACCTTTGCAGCCGCTTGTTTTCGGGCAGACCGCTCGGAAACGGCTGCAAAGGTAGGTATAATTTTCGAACCGAGAAAACTTTTTGACGTTTTTTTATCGATTCTGATGTTTTTCCTTGTTTTTTTGGAGTTGCTTGACCAAAGCTTCCAAACAATTATCGATTGCTTCTTCAAATGTGTCGCAAACTTTCTCAGCGAACAGCTCCGTTCCCACGTTCACGCGGATGGATGCTTCCTTGTTCATCGCCGTCTCTGGTTTGACGACCTTCAGTGACACCTCTACCTTTCTTATTTCGTCGCTGAATTTTTCAAGTTTCCCTACTTTCTTCTGAACGAAATCCTGAAGTTTCTCTGTAGGTTCAAAACGGATAGCCTGAAGTTTGATTTCCATAATTACCTCCTTTTTAGTTTAAGGTGTTAATAATAGATTAAGCCCTCGGATGGGCATGTTGATACTCTTTTTTCAATTCCTCGAAGGTGGTGTGGGTATAAATCTCGGTCGTTGACAAACGAGAGTGTCCCAACAACTCCTTCACCGATTGCAGATCGGCATGGTGATTCAGCATGGTCGTTGCAAAGGTGTGACGGAGGACATGCGGACTACGTTTCTGTTGCATGGTCACGAGGCCAAGCTTCTCCTTCACCATCTTCCGAACCGCCGGCACCTTGACCCGTTCACCTTTGAGCGAGACAAAGAAAGCTTGTCCGTCAACCGCCCCCAGACGACTTCGCTCCCCTATATATATATTAATAAGGTGTAGCAGGCTGTCGCCGAAAGGCACAATCCTTTGCTTGTTTCCCTTTCCTGTGACTTTCAAAGTCATCATCGAGAGGTTGAAGTCATCGAGATTCAGGCCCACGAGTTCGCTCACACGCAACCCTGTCTCGTAGAACACAGCGATGATCAGATGGTCACGCCGCCCCTCAAAAGAATCCTCGAACATCTGCGGCCCTTCAAGAAGACGTTGCATGTCTTCTTCCCGAATAAAGGCAGGCAACACCCGTTCCTTCTTCGGCGCCGACAAATGATGAACCGGATCATGCTGTACGTAGCCACGCCGCAAGAGAAAGCGATACATAGACCGCAAAGCAGACAAACGACGGTGTACAGAACTGGCCTTATGACCATGCTCCATCATGGAAACAATCCACTCACGAGCGACATCTGTATCCAGGTTCTCCCAGGAAAGTGTGCTGTCAAGTCCCTTAAAAAACGACTCGAACGCTTTCAAATCGTCCCGATACTCACCGACCGTCCTTGCAGAGGCGTTGCGCTCATAGCGCAGGTAATCGAGAAAGGACTCAACCAGCATGAAATGCTTCTTTTTCTAGTTTCACCGAGGCGAAAATAGAGATTTTTCTTCAGACCGCCAAATGATTCAGCAAATTTAACGTTCTAATGGATTACTCTTCTACGCGGCGAAGCTGCTGAACATACACAGCGTGCTCCTTGGCAAGACGCTTCAGCACGGAGGGCTTGTCGAACTGCTGACGACGACGGAGCTCCTTCACGACACCGGTCTTCTCGAACTTACGCTTGAACTTCTTCAGCGCTCTTTCGATGTTCTCGCCTTCCTTAACAGGTACTACGATCATGTTGTTTGTCTTTAATTAAGGGTTAATAAATCAGTTATTTGCCTGGCCTCACTCTTGGTATTTCAACGCAAAAGGGGCCAAAAGCGGGTGCAAAGGTACAACGTTTTTTACGAACCACAAAGAAATCCGTCTATTTTTTACTTTCTCACAAAGGATGGAGGCATAAAAAAGGGATTGTGTCCGTCGAAAGGACACAATCCCAATATCATGAGATGGAGTATTCGATTATTTGCGATTCAAGGCAAGGTCGATAGCCACGGCGATAGCGACAGTAGCGCCCACCATGGGGTTATTACCAATGCCGAGGAAGCCCATCATCTCCACGTGTGCGGGGACAGAGCTGGAACCTGCAAACTGAGCATCGCTGTGCATACGGCCCATGGTGTCGGTCATGCCATAGCTGGCGGGACCTGCTGCCATGTTATCGGGGTGCAGGGTGCGACCTGTGCCACCACCGGAAGCCACGCTGAAGTAGGGCTTGCCTGCGAGCACGCGCTCCTTCTTATAGGTGCCGGCTACAGGATGCTGGAAGCGGGTTGGGTTGGTGCTGTTACCGGTGATGGAGACATCGACGTTCTCCTTCCACAGGATAGCCACGCCCTCGCGCACGTCGTCAGCGCCGTAGCAGCGCACTTTCAGACGGCTGGGGTTGTTGCCGTAGGGCACTTCCTTCACAATCTTCAGCTCGGAGGTGTAGTAGTCGAACTGCGTCTGCACGTATGTGAAGCCGTTGATGCGGCTGATAATCTGTGCAGCGTCCTTACCCAGACCATTCAGGATGACACGGAGGGGTTTCTGGCGGACCTTGTTAGCCATCTCGGCAATCCTGATAGCGCCTTCAGCAGCAGCGAAGCTCTCGTGGCCAGCCAGGAAGGCGAAGCACTCGGTCTCTTCGCGGAGCAGACGGGCTGCGAGGTTACCGTGCCCAAGACCAACCTTGCGGTCGTCAGCCACGGAACCGGGGATGCAGAAGCTCTGCAGTCCGATGCCGATAGCCTCAGCAGCGTCAGCAGCATTCTTCACGCCCTTCTTGATGGCGATAGCAGCGCCGCAGACGTATGCCCACTTAGCGTTCTCGAAGCAGATACGCTGTGTATCCTCACACATCTGATAGGGATCCACGCCTGCCTTCTCACAAATCTCGTTGGCCTCTTCAATACTGTTGATGCCATTCTCTTTCAGAGCAGCCAGCACCTGGTTAATACGGCGTTCCTGACTCTCAAAATATACTTTTCTAATCATAGGAATAATCTTTTTAATGTTTCAATGTTTCAATGTTCGAATTCTCAATGTTTCAATTATTCCTTACGTGGGTCAATAGCCTTCACTGCGCCCTGCTCCTTGGTTGTGCGACCATAGGAACCGGTGAACTTCTGCATTGCCTCGTTAGCGTCCATGCCGCCCTTAATGGCCTCCATCATCTTGCCGAGGTGAACGTACTCATAGCCGCAAACTTCATTGTTCTCATCAAGGTACTGCTTGGTGATGTAGCCCTCGGTGAGCTCCAGGTAGCGTGTGCCCTTGGCAACAGTGCCGTAGAGGGTACCAGTCTGTGAACGAAGGCCCTTGCCAAGGTCTTCCAGGCCAGCTCCGATAGCGAGACCGCCCTCGGAGAAAGCGCTCTGCGTGCGTCCATAAACAATCTGCAGGAAGAGCTCGCGCATAGCGGTGTTGATGGCATCGCACACGAGGTCGGTGTTCAGGGCTTCGAGGATGGTCTTGCCGGGGAGAATCTCGCTGGCCATAGCTGCGGAGTGGGTCATACCCGTGCAACCGATGGTCTCTACGAGAGCTTCCTGGATGACGCCGTCCTTCACGTTCAGGCTCAGCTTGCAAGCGCCCTGCTGAGGAGCGCACCAGCCGATACCGTGGGTGTAACCGGAGATGTCCTTGATTTCCTTAGCCTGGATCCACTTACCCTCTTCGGGGATGGGTGCAGGCCCGTGGTATGCACCTTTGCATACACTGCACATGTTTTTAACTTCAGTTGAGTAAATCATGTCTAAAAGGTATTAATAAAAAAGAATGAATAATTTGTTTCCTTTTGGTATTTGTGGGACAAAGATAGCGTAAAAATCCGACACGACGAAAAAAAATGACAGGATTCTTTCAATCTTTCACACTTTTTACGAGAACACTACCGCTCATGGCAACCTAAGGTAGGGGAGTCAGGGGATAAACAAGGTTGACGATGAGAATATTGGCCGCGAGAATGATGAGGTTCATCAGAAGGCCGATACGCATGAAATCGCTGAAGCGGTAGCCGCCCGGTCCGTACACAAGCATGTGGGTGGGTGAACCGATGGGCGTGGCAAAACTGCTACTCACGCTAATCATCAGGGCTATCATGAAGGGATATGGCTCATAGCCAAGTTTCTCGGCTGCCTCATACATTATCGGGAAGAACATGGCACCCGCGGCTGTGTTGGAGATGAATTCTGTGACAAACGTGCCTACCAGACAAATAGCTGTCATTACCACCAAGGGATTAGTACCGCAGACATCAAGGATGCCGTAAGCCATCCGCTCGGCAATGCCCGTCTTCTGTATGGCCATGCCCAGCACCACACTTCCCGCAAACACCAACAGGATATCCCAGTTGACGGATTTCATGGCCTGGTCCGGTGTGCAGCAATTCAGCAGCAGCATGGCAGCAGCTGCCAGCAGGGCGCATTGAAGAAGCGGAAGCACGCCCAACGCAGAGAGTATCACCATCGCTATCATGACGGCCGACGAGAGCAATGTCTTGTACCCGATATTCGGCAGCTCTGGCGAATCAAAGAAATGCAATTGGCTACTCAGGCGTTCCGTGTTAATCTTCATGCGCGGGGGGCAGTCAAAGAGAAGCGTATCGCCCGCCTGTAGTACCACCTTATGCGGTGATTCCTGAATACGCTCGCCACGTCGGGCCACAGCCACAAGTACCATGTTATTCAAGTGTTCGAAGTTGCTGTCACCGATGGCCGTGCCAATCAGCGGACTTCCGAAGGTCACATAGGCCGTGCGCAATTGGCGGTTGCGGTCTATCTCGCTCATCGTGAACACATGGTGGTCCGCATTCACCAGCCCATGACTCTTCTTTAAGTCCAGCAGCTCGTCTATCCGTCCTGCAAATACCAAACGGTCTCCGCCCATGATGGGCTCGTCAGCAATGGCTGTGGTCACGATCTCGTCGAAATGCACGATTTCTATCAGTCGGCCGCCACTAACTTCCATCAAACCGGCATCACCTACCGTTTGTCCGATATGGGGATTGTCGGAGGGCACCAACATCTCCAAGGTATAGTCGGAAGTGGCCTCGAAAGCCGATTCAGGTGCCGTGCGATTAGGCAGCAGACGGCGCAGTGCTATAATAGACAGCACCCCCACAGCAAGGCAGAAAATACCCGGAACGGCTGTCGCCAACACATTTATCGACTCGCCAGTGCGCTCCGCGTAAAGGCCTGAGATAATCAGGTTCGGAGGCGTACCTATCAGCGTGCACACTCCCCCCATCCCCGAAGCATAGCTCAGCGGTATGAGTAGTTTCGAGGGAGAGATGCCCAGCTTCTTCGACCACATTTTCACGATGTCAACAAAAAGCGTCACCACCGTCGTATTACTCAGAAAAGAGCTCAACGCGGCCACAGGCAACATCAGCCGTATGACAGCTTTGGAATAACCTTCTGGCTGTCCCAACAGGTTCCTGACGATCCATTGTAACACGCCGGTGTGGGTAAGCCCAGCCACCACCACGAACAGGACCCCGATGACGATTACAGAGTTGGAACTGATGCCAGAGAACGCCTCCTGTTCACTCAGAACGCCCGTCAGATACAGGATAGAGGCCGAACCGACGAACACCAGGTCTGCCCGAAGTTTGGTGAAAAGCAGAATCGTAAACATCCCCAGCACCAAAACGATTGTTATCCAAGCATGGAGACTAAAGCCCCAGAAAACCAAAGAATCCATCATGATGATTTCTACTTAAAAGTTGCGCAAAGGTACGCATTAATGAGCTATTCGCAAAATTTTTCGTATTCAAATCCCAACACAAGCTTCCGCATTCATGGCACAGAGCGCACCTATCACCACAAAAAAAGACAATAATCCGCATTTCCTTATTCTTTCTTCAAGAAAAGCATTACCTTTGCACACGCTAATCTAAAAAATATGACACCCCAAGAATTAGATCATCGTGTGGCGAAGGCCGTAGAGAATTTCATGCAGGGCTACGGCTGCGCTCAGAGCGTCGTGGCTGCCTTTGCCGATCTTTATGGTCTGGATGAGACCATGGCCAAGCGCATCGCTGCCGGTTTCGGCGGTGGTGTGGGACGTATGCGGATGATGTGCGGCGCCGTCTCTGGCATCGTGATGCTCGTGGGACTGGACTGCGGCCAGACCGAAGGCGCCGACCGCGAAGGCAAGTCTGCGTGCTACAAGGTTGTACAGGAACTGCTCGCCAAGTCCAAGGCCGAGAACGGGAGCCTCATCTGCGCAGAGATTCTCGGCATTCAGGGACATGACAAAGCAGCTTGCAGCTATGTCCCCTCCCCTCGCACTGCCGAGTACTATCGCACACGTCCTTGCGCCGCCAAGGTGGAAAGCGCCGCCCGCATCTTCGCCGACTATCTGCTGTCGAAGACCTCATAGTGTTTAGGACGCTACATCCGAAACTTGACATTTACACCTTGACGGGTGCAAATGTCACTTTTTGCATGTGAATGCCTCTCTCACATATTTTTATTTGAAAAAAAACTCATTCGCTCAAACCTGTTATTCCATCGTATTAATGTAATTGAGCAAGAAGTCTTCTATGCCGATATAGAGGATGCCAGCTTCATCATACCAGCGAACGATATTGTCTCGCACAACCACAATCTTCACAAAAGAGTCGTTGATTTTCATGAGTGAACGGGTCTCCTGCTGGCGCTTGCTCTCCTCCGCCACCGTCAATGCAGATTGTATATAATAGCGGGTATGGCCTCGATGACACACAAAATCCACTTCTAATAGCGAGCGCTGGCGCTTACCCTCGGCATTGACAATCATCGTTTCTATAACGCCTACATCCACACTAAAACCACGTGCCGTCAACTCGTTATATATGATGTTCTCCATGATGTGGTTCTCCTCCTGCTGCCTGAAGTTCAAGCGGGCATTACGCAGTCCCACATCGCTGTAGAAATACTTTTG
>CACZSQ010000088.1 GCA_902783885.1 uncultured Bacteroidales bacterium | reverse complement strand
GAACAGAACATTATACGGAAACCTGATCTTCGAACTTTCGAAGAAAGGACGCAAAGGCTACTCACTGCCACAGGACTACGACCGCACACACACCACAGCCGAGCTGCCCGAGGCACTGCGCCGCAAGGACGCAGCCCGTCTGCCTGAATGCGACGAGCTGACGGTAGTGCGTCATTATACGAATCTCAGCCACAACAACTTCGGCGTGAACGACGGTTTCTACCCCCTCGGCTCCTGCACGATGAAGTATAACCCCGTCATCAACGAGGAGATAGCAGCCATGAAGGCTTTCGCCGGTCTGCATCCCCTGCAGCCTGCCGAGACCTGCCAAGGCGCTCTCGAAGTCTATTACAACCTCCAGCAGTCACTCGCCGAACTGGCCGGCCTCAGCGAATTTACCCTGAATCCCTGTGCCGGTGCCCATGGCGAACTGACCGGCCTGATGGTCATCCGAGCCTATCACGAGGCGATGGAAAAGAAGAAAATAAGAAATGAAGAAATGGAGAAAGATGAAGCGCCAGCCTCTTCTTATTCTCTTAATCTCACATTTTCTAATTCTCAAAGAACCAAGGTCCTCATCCCCGATTCAGCTCATGGCACCAATCCCGCCTCGGCCGCAGTCTGCGGTCTTGAGGTCGTGGAGGTGAAGAGCCTGGCCGACGGAACGGTTGATGTTGAGCACCTGCGCCAACTCCTCGACGAAATGGGCGATCAGGTGGCTGCCATGATGATGACCAACCCCAACACCCTCGGCATCTTCGAGCCACGCGTACTGGAGATTACAGAAATGGTTCACAAGGCTGGCGGTCTGATGTACTACGACGGTGCTAACCTCAACGCCCTCCTCGGTGAATGCCGCCCGGGCGATATGGGCTTCGACGTCATGCACATCAACCTCCACAAGACCTTCTCCACGCCTCACGGCGGTGGCGGTCCTGGCAGCGGTCCCGTCGGCGTCCGCAAAGGCTTGGAGCAGTTCCTGCCCACACCTCGCGTCAAGAAGGAGGGAACGGCCCCCCTTTCGTCCCCCGAGGGGGACACGGCACCTACGTTCTCTATTGACTGGGGTAAAGAAGCCCCCTCGGGGGCAGTAGGGGGGAGCGGCACTTCTTCCGTCGGCAGCTTCTTTGGCAACTACGGCGTCATGCTCAAGGCCTACGCCTACATCCTCAGCCTCGGCAACGAATATGTCAAGCAAGTAGGTCCTTTGGCCACATTGAACGCCAATTATATTAAGGAACGCCTGCGCGATGACTACCTGCTGCCAATCGGCGGCCTGTGTAAGCACGAAGTGGTGTTCGACGGCCTCGCGGACAAGAGCACAGGCGTAACCACCATGGATGTGGCCAAGCGCCTCCTCGACTACGGCTACCATGCTCCCACCATCTACTTCCCGCTCCTCTTCCATGAATCCCTCATGATTGAGCCCACGGAGAATGAGAGCAAGGAAACCATCGACGCCTTCATCGACGTCATGCACAAGATTGCAGCCGAAGCCAAGACCGACCCCGAGCTGGTCAAGACCGCACCCCACAACACGCCCATTGGTCGTGTTGACGACGTGCTGGCCGCCAAGCAGCCCGTAACAACGTATTGGAAGACACAGGAATCAGGAATTTAGAAAAGTATTCTTCATCCCTATCCTTTCACCACACCGCATCGCCAACTGATGGCGATGCGGTGTACGTATAAAGATGTAAGGCACAAAGACGAATCAGTGTACGTCAATGCCGTCGAAGTAAAGCTCCGATATGACCAGAGACTTGTTTTTAGCACCAGGATAAACATCCATGACTTCGAAGCGTAGTGTCCAATCAGGAGCCTTAACATCGTGGAACCCTACGATGCCCACGTTGAAGCATTGGAGCGAGCGACTGTCCTCCAAAGCCAACAACGCGTAAGGTTTGTCGTTGACATACATTTTAATCATTTTCGCGCGCGATGAAGCCAGCCACGCTTCGTCACTCTTCACGTCGCCATTGAGAATCTTCACGGTTGTGATGCGCGGACAAGCACCGGCAAAATGATATACCAGGCTTTCTCCTATGCCTTCACCCTCGGGCGACCAAACCTTTTCGTGGTTGAAGTCATGAGCATGACTGGAATCAAAAGTCGAGTCAGCGTCCACACGGCAACTGGAAGTCGTAATCCCCTGTACCTCGCCGCCACAGTACCAGCTACAATGATCACTATACAGATCGTCAAAGATATCGCATCCCGCGTATTTAATGGAGTCCTCCTCACTCAACACAAACTCTTCGCCCATGTCCTCCATATCATCTATCTTTGCCCATTCCTCATAGCTGATCGTAGGCATCAGCGTCACACTTTTAGGTGATTCGGCACGCACTGCAAAAGTATCTATGAGCACATAACGCTCGTCATGAGTTTCATATTCTTCCGTCCACTCGTCGAATGACGATTCGGTGATTACCACCGCCTTCATGCCTTCCCATGTTTCGATGCGCGGTTCATCGTAAACGTTGGTTCCGAACACGTTGGAGAGAGCGAACTTCCCGTCGCCGATGTAGGACACGAAGAAAAAGGCATTGCCGACAGCGTTGCCGCCACACGCCTGCACATTGGTAACCAACGCATCCGTCTGACCATCACCATTGAAGTCCTGCTGCGTCTCCAGCATGATACATGCTGCGCCTGCACGCTCCGTGTCAATCCAATAACGCTCCGTGCTATCAACGATGCCGAATAACGAATCAATGAACAAACCGCCATCGCTGTACACACCGACATAGTTCACCGCTGTAGGATGGGTGTTGCAAGCCATCAATGAAACGGCCACACCAACCACGGCCGCCATCACGGGAACCAATCCGTGGAGAAAGACCAATCTATTACGCATGATTCAAGATACTCGTAGTTTGTTTTCCGCAACAAAAGTAATGATAAATATGATGCGAGCGAAGAAAAAGAGAAAAAAATGCAGAAAAATGGGAGATGAAGTATAAAATGATGTATCTTTGCAGCCAAGAATCAAACAGACAGCTCATCGTATGAATAACGAAACATCGCGCCATGAAGGCGGGTCTCTCCTGATTATCGGTGCAGGCCCTGGTGGCTATCAGGCAGCTGCTTATGCTGCCAAGAACGGACTCACGGTGACCATCATCGAAGAGGAACACGCGGGCGGCACCTGCCTCAACTGCGGCTGCATTCCCACGAAAGCACTGTGCCACGATGCAGAAAACCCCACGGACTTCAGCGCCGCCATGGCGCGCAAGGATGCCATCGTCAGCCAGCTCCGCAGCGGAGTGGAGCAACTCATGCAGATGCCGGGAATCAGGTTTGTTCGTGGTCACGGTTCGCTGCAAGCCGACGGCTCCGTGAAAGTCCAGACATCAGACGATGAAGAAATCATCAAAGCCGACAACATCATCCTCGCTACCGGCTCACGCGCCAAACTGCCCCCCATCCCCGGCATTGATCTCCCGGGCGTGGTCACCAGCACCGAACTGCTGACCATCGACCACGTCCCCGCGCGTCTTTGCATCGTTGGAGCTGGCGTTATCGGCCTCGAATTGGCAGGTGTCTTTGCCGCCTACGGTTCCGAGGTCACCGTCATCGAGTTCATGAAGGAGTGCCTGCCGCAGATGGACAGCGACATCGCCAAGCGTCTGCGCAAGCAGTTGGAAAAGCGGGGCATCACCTTCTATATTGGAGCAGGGGTGAAGGTAATTAGAAATGTAGAAAATAAAGAAATAAGAAATGAAGAAATTTCTAATTCTCTAAATTTCACATTTTCTCATTCTCTCTCCGTTTCTTTCGAGCAGAAAGGCAAGGAGCTCTCGGTGGAGGCAGATGTCGTACTCATCGCTACGGGCAGGAAACCTAACACCGAAGGGCTGAATCTCGAAGCCGCTGGTATCGCCACCGACTCCCGAGGCTTCATCCCAGTCGATGAGAACTTTGAGACTAAGATCATAAGAGATGGTGAAAATCCACACCTCTATGCCATCGGCGATGTCAACGGCCGTCAGATGCTCGCACATGCCGCAGAAGCTCAGGCTCACCGCGTCGTGAACCACATCCTTGAGCGCAAGGACGGGCTCCGTCTCGACATCATGCCTGCCGCCGTCTTCACCACACCCGAAGTAGCATGTGTAGGCCCTACCGAAGAACAGTTGAAAGCCGAAAACCGCGATTTCATTGTCCATAAAGCCACCTTCCGCGCCAACGGACGCGCCCTCTGCATCGGCGAGACAGAAGGTCTCGTCAAGCTCATCACCGACCCCGATGACCGCCTCCTTGCAGCGCACATCATGGGGCCTCACGCCGCCGACCTCGTGCAGGAGGTGACAGCCTATATCACTCTCGGCGCTACGCTGAAGCAGTTGCGCGAGACCGTACACATCCACCCCACCCTCTCTGAGGTGCTCATCGAAGTAAACTGATACGTCATGAATAAGTGGATTGATTTCTTCAAAGGCGGAAATCTCTGGAGTTCTGACGATGCCCATTGGAGCCCCTTCACAAGGGTGTGCTTCCATGCGCTGCGACGACTGGTCATGGCGGTGGAACTGTTCCTGGCACGTAACCTCTCGGCGCACGCCTCTGCCCTCACCTACTCCAGCATCCTCGGTGCCGTACCCATCCTGGCTATTGTCTTCGCCATCGCCCGCGGCTTCGGCTTCGGCTCGGTGATTGAGGAGAAGTTGAAGGCGAACGTGAACTTCACGCCCGAGATGACGGAGACCATCATGAGTTTCGTCAACTCCTATCTGGAGCGTGCACGCGGCGGGGTGTTCATCGGCGTTGGTCTGGTGATGCTGTTCTACACCCTCATCAACCTGACCTCCAACATCGAGACGGCATTCAACAGCATCTGGCAGGTGAAGACCTCACGGAACGTCTATCGCCGTGCCGTGGATTATATCAGCATCTTTTTCCTCCTGCCCATCGTCATCGTCATCACCTCGGGTCTGCAGCTCTTCCTCACGGGCATAGGCAACTTCCTGCCAGAGTTCACCTTCGTGAGTCACGGCATCGAGGTGCTGGTGCAGCTCACGCCCTATGCGCTGGCAGTACTGGCGTTCATCCTGCTTTATAAGATGATGCCGAACACCGAGGTCAACTGGCGTGCCACGCTCATCCCCGGCCTGCTGGCGGGAACGGCCTTTCAGGGGTTGCAATGGTTCTACATCAATTCACAGATGTGGCTGTCCGGCTACAACGCCGTCTATGGATCGTTCGCTGCCATCCCGCTGTTCATGCTGTGGATACAGATCTCATGGACTATCTGCCTGTTCGGTGCACAACTCAGCTACGCCCACCAGATGGAAGCCGACTTCGCTTTCGAGAAACGTGCGCCGCGCCTCTGTCGTCGCGCCCACGACCGCGTGGCAGCACAGCTGCTGAGAAGGCTGTGCGAGGCATACGAGACAGGACAGGCTCTGAGCGCTCCACAACTGGCCGCCCAGACAGGCGTGCCCCTGTCGCTGGTGAACAGCATTCTCTATGAACTCTCGGGCGATGAGCAGCAGCCGCTGGTCAACGAGGTACTGCGTGGCAAACGTTCCACGCCCTACTTCCAGCCTGCCCGCCCGCTGACGCAGGACTTCGACCAGATTGTCGCCGACTACTACCTCACCCTGGGCGACGAAGTCAACAGCGACACACCAGATAACAATTGACGAATTTTTAGCAGATATATGGCAATAGAGAATAATGAATTATTAGACAGGCTGGAAGGCTTGGTTAGCCGCTACGAGGAGGTGGGAACACTCATCACCGACCCCGCCGTCATCGCCGACCAGAAGCGGTACGTCAAGCTGACGAAAGAATACAAAGATTTGGGCGCCATCGTCAAGAAGCGCAAGGAGTACATCCAGACATTGCAAACGATAGAGGATGCGAAGGATATGATGGCAGAGGACGACCCCGACATCAAGGAGATGGCACGCGAGGAACTCAACGCGGCGCAGGAGCGCATTCCGCAGCTGGAGGAGGACATCAAGCTGCTGCTCATCCCCGCCGACCCCGAGGACGACAAGAACGTCATCATGGAGATTCGCGGCGGCACGGGCGGCGACGAGGCAGCCCTCTTTGCTGGCGACCTCTTCCGTATGTATTCTAAATACTGCGAAACGAAAGGATGGAAGATTGCTGTCAGCAGTTTCACCGAAGGTGCCGCCGGCGGTTACAAGGAAATTATCTTTGCTGTCACGGGCGAGAAGGTCTATGGCACGCTGAAATATGAGAGTGGCGTACATCGTGTGCAGCGAGTGCCGGTTACTGAGACACAGGGACGCGTCCACACCTCCGCAGCCACCGTTGCCGTGCTGCCGGAAGCTGAGGAGTTCGATGTGGAGATCAACGAAGGCGCCATCAAATGGGACACCTTCCGCAGTCAAGGTGCCGGTGGACAGAACGTGAACAAGGTGGAGTCGGGCGTGCGTGCCCGTTATATGTGGACGAACCCGAACACCGGTATCACTGAAGAAATCCTCATCGAATGTACCGAGACGCGCGACCAGCCAAAGAATAAAGAACGCGCGCTCGCGCGCCTACGTACCTTTATCTATGACAAGGAGCACCAGAAATATCTCGACGATATTGCCAGCCGCCGTAAGACGATGGTGAGTACGGGCGACCGCTCGGCGAAAATCCGCACGTATAACTACCCGCAGGGACGTATCACCGACCACCGCATCGGCTACACCATCTACAACCTCGCCGCCTTCATGGACGGCGACATCCAAGAGTGCATCGACCGCCTCAT
>CACZSQ010000087.1 GCA_902783885.1 uncultured Bacteroidales bacterium | reverse complement strand
GCTGGCCACGCCACCCTGAGCCTTGTCTGTATTAGCCTCGTCGATCGTGGTCTTGCAGATGAGGGCAACCTTTCCCTTGCCGCTCTGTGCCACCTTCAGCGCGTAGCTCATGCCGGCAACGCCAGAACCGATAATCAAAAAGTCGAATTTGCGTATCATAGTCTATTATTTACGTTTACTGACGCGTGCGTCATTTTTTTTCTTATTCTGCAGCAGTTCCACCGCCTTCAGGACAACCGGGTCCTCCTCATAGATAACCTGGAAGTATTCATTCAGCTCCCACAGGTCGCGGGCGATGAGTCCCTTCAAGAACATACGCATATTCTGCTGTGTGCGCTGCAACTCGTCATCGTCGCGAGGCGTGAGCTTATCTTTCTCAGCGGCATCCGCCAACACCTTGTCCAGGACTTCCTGCGGAACGGAGAAGCCTCCGTTGAAATCGGCGAAACTGGAATATTTCGCTTTCAGTTCCTCACGATGTGCATCCATAAACTGTAGGCTGGCGCTGTTGATGTAGCTGCGAGCGCTGAGTTCGCGGTAGAGACGAGTGAAGCGGGTGGTGTCCAGCGGCACGAAGATGTCAGGCATAATACCGCCTCCGCCATACACCGTCCGTCCTTCTTTTAAGGTCTTGTAGCGCAACGAGTCAGGGAAATGGATGCTGTCGGCATTGGTCAGTTCGCCACGGTTGTAGCGGTCTATGACATCGTGGGCATAGCTCTTGGCATCGCCTTTCTCATAAGGTTTCTGTATGCATCGTCCGGATGGCGTATAATAGCGTGCCATCGTGAGGCGGATCATGCTTCCGTCGTCCAGCATGATAGGACGCTGCACGAGTCCCTTGCCAAAGGTACGGCGCCCGATAATCGTTCCCCTGTCGTGGTCCTGAATGGCTCCGGAAAGGATCTCGGAGGCCGATGCAGAATTTTCATCCACCAGCACTGCCAGCTTTCCCTTGGTGAATAGCCCACCGCCCGTGGATTTGTATTCACCCATGTCCCTGCCGTCGCGGCCACGGGTATAGACAATCATCTTACCTTTATCGATAAATTCGCTGACAATCTCAGCAGCAGCCCCTAAATAGCCGCCTCCGTTGCCCTGCAGGTCGATGATGAGGGATTCCATACCCTGCGCCTTCAGGCGTTTCACGGCATCGACCACCTCGTCGTGGGTTGTAGCTGCGAAGTTGCTGAAGCGTATGAGTCCGATGCCTGGCTTGATCATGTAGGCAGCATCCACAGATTTGACAGGAATACGGTCGCGGGTGACGGTGAACGAGAGGACATCTGCTATTCCACGGCGCATGATGCCCAATCGGACGACAGTTCCGCGAGGTCCGCGCAGGCGGCTCATGATTTTCTCGCGACTCATCTTCACGCCCGCAATAGCGGTGTCATTGACGCTGACGATGCGGTCGCCAGCGACGATGCCCACCTTCTCCGAGGGGCCGTTGGCCACCGGCTGAATGACCACCAGCGTGTCCTCCAGCATGTTGAACTGCACCCCGATGCCGTCGAAGTTGCCTTGCAGGGGCTCATTCATCTTTTTGGTGTCTTCGGCGTTGGTGTAGGTGGAATGAGGATCCAGCTTCGAGAGCATCCCCGTGATGGCATCCTCCACCTGACGGTCGAGATTCACGGTGTCCACGTACATTGTATTGATCATCACCGTTGACTGAATCAACTTGCGCAGCGCCATTTCACGTGGGTCAACAACCCTTTGTGCGACGAGCGTATCTGCCCCCAGGCACAAGGCTAAAAATACTAATATATAACGACTTGCTTTCACTTGCTATTCCTCATTCTTCATTCTTCACTCTTCATTCTTCACTCTTCATTCTTCACTCTTCATTCCTCATTCATCACTCCGCCTCGTAGCCGGCAATCTTGGCCATCGCAGGAGCAATCTCGATGTTGTCAATGCGCCCCTGGAAGACCTCTGTGCCGGGACCTATTGCATAGACGGGCACATAGCCGTTGCTGTGTCCTCCGCTGGCCCAACTGATCATAGCCTTCTCGCTGAGGATATGTTTCACCGTCTGACAAAGGTCTTTAATGCGGTCACCCACCTTCTCCTCATTGTCGGCGATGGCCTTTTCAATCTTTGCCCATCGCTCTTGCAGGCGTTCTGCCTCCTTGTCTTTCAGTTCGATGCCGGCACCGAAGCCCATGAGCTCCTTCAGCTGTTTCTGCACAGCCTCCCAGGTGAACTTCTTAGGCGCTTTCTTGTACTGCTGCTGGAGAATCCACGTGAGTTCATCGATACTTTTACGCTGGTATTTGAGGATATCGGTGTGCAGTTCATAGGGCCCTGTTCCCATCACAAGTCCGCCTGTCTCATGGTCGGCAGTAATCACGATGATCGTCTCGTCGGGGTGCTGCTGGTAGAATTCGTAAGCCACTTTGACCGCCTTGTCCATATCCAGCACCTCATTGATCGCATTGCCGATGTCGTTGCGGTGGCAGGCATAGTCAATCATGCCGCCCTCAATCTGGAAGAAGAAGCCGTCGGTCTGCTTGCTGCTCAAGAAGTTGATGCCCGCCCGCACGATTTGCTCCAGCGTCAGGTCGTTCTTGTCCTGGTCGAGTGCATAAGGCAGGTGGTCGCTGTCGAGTTTCTGGTTCTGCTCATCGCTTTGCAGCATGATGAGCTTGTCAGCCTTGCGACCCTTCTTCATATATTCTTTATAGCCGCCTGTGAGGATGGTGTAGCCGGCAGCCTTTGCCTGCTCGCGCAGCGAGGGTTCCCCCTCCTTGGTGTTAGGCTTATGGAAATCACAGCCAGCAAAGAAGTCGTAGCCGCTGCGGCAGAGGTCCTGTCCCAGCTCATAGTACATCTGGCGCTTGGGCTGATGGCCATAGAACGAGGCGGGTGTGGCGTGCGTGATGGCCACCGTAGTGGCTACGCCTACAGCCTTTCCAGCCTTCTGTGCCCAGGCAGCAATGCTGGTGCAGGGTGTCTGCAGATCCTCGAGCACGCCGATGGCTCCGTTCTTGGTTTTCTTGCCTGTGGCAAGGGCTGTGCCTCCGGCTGCCGAGTCGGTGACGCCGTTGGTGGCAGAGTAGGTGTTCACCATCCCCACAACGGGGAAGCTCGCCATCAGAATCGGCTCATAACCGATTTTCCCTTTGAGGGCTGCCAGATAGGTTTCAGTGACGTTGATCTGGTTGACGCCCATGCCGTCGCCGATGAAATAGAAGACATATTTTACTTGGCTCTCAGCCATTGCTGCCAGTGCGACTATGCATACGAGCAGGCAGAAAATGAAACGTTTTCTCATTGTATCTGTTTTTATTTGTTATATATCAGTGGTTTAAGCAAAGAACAAGTGGGCGATGACGATGGCGGCGACAATGGACGCCAGGTCAGCAGCCAAACCGCAAGGTAGGGCATAGCGCGTGTTGCGGATGCCTACGGAGCCGAAATAGACAGCCAGGATATAGAATGTCGTGTCCGTGCTGCCCTGGAAGATGCAGGAGAGGCGCCCGGCGAAGCTGTCAGGACCATAGGTCTGCATACATTCGAGCATCATGCCGCGTGCGCCGCTACCGCTGAGCGGCTTCATCAGCGCTGTGGGCAGAGCGCCCGTGATGTCGGCGTTGCCGCCACAGGCTTCCACCGCCCAACCGATGCCGCCGAGCAGCCAATCCATAGCTCCCGAGGCGCGGAATACGCCGATGCCCACGAGGATGGCGATCAGATAAGGGATGATGCCCACAGCAGTGGAGAAGCCGCCCTTGGCGCCCTCGATGAAGGCATCATAGACATTGATGCGCGCCCGCATACCTGAAATGATGAACACACAGATGATTCCGAGGAGGATGACATTGGCAATGTTGGCTGAAAAAACGCCCATTTCATCACGGGTTAGGGCTTCTGCCGCCCATGCCATGCCAGCCACGATGAGCGCCACGGCAGCCAGCGTGATGAGGATGGGACGGTTCCAGAGGCTGATGCGCTGAATGGCTCCCGTGAGGGCTACGCCGATGACCATCGAGATGAGCGTGGCCAGGAGAATAGGCACGAAAACATCGGTAGGCTGTGCGGCACCCAACTGTGCCCGATAGGCCAGGATGCTGACGGGCACGATGGTCAAGCCGGCAGTGTTCATCACGAGGAACATGATCATCGGGTTGGAGGCCGTCAACTGCAGCTTCTGCAACTGATTGTCATCTATTGCCCCCTTCTCACGCCTCTTCGCTATTTGTTCGTTATTGATTTCCTGCAGACCTTCCATGGCTTTCAGTCCCAGCGGCGTGGCCGCATTGTCGAGGCCCAGCATATTCGCCGACAGATTCATGAAGATGTGCCCCACGACAGGATGCCCCTCGGGGATGTCGGGGAACAGACGCCGGAACAACGGCCCCAGCCAACGCGCCAGCCGCTCCACCATGCCGCCGCGCTCGCCTATTTTCATGATGCCCATCCACAGGGAGAGCACAGCCGTGAGACCCAATGAGATCTCGAACCCCGTCTTGGCAGAGTCCATGCAAGCGTTCATGATGGCGGGAAACACGTCCACGTCGCCGAAGAATGCCAGCTTGATGGCCGCAACCAGCACAGCAATCAGGAAAAAAGCAATCCAAATATAGTTCAAGGCCATGTCCGAAAAAGCAGTATTAATGATTAATTTTGTGCAAAAGTACAAAAAAGTCTCCGAAAAATGAAGCAAAGACAAAATAAATTCATAAATTTGTCGCGCAAAAGTACGCAAATCGTGCTTTACACAGATCTTGTGTTTCCACTTTAAATCTTCAATACGATATGATTGAACAACTTTCTTCTTGGTATTCAAGCCTGGACGGCACAATGCAGGTCTTCTGGGGCTGCGCCATCGCCGCCAGCATCGTCTTTGTGATTCAGAACGCCCTGATGCTGTTGGGGCTGGGAGACATGGACTCCGATGTGGATGCTGACGTCAGCACAGACTTCGATGTTCATGCCGACGCCGACACCGACGTCTCAAGTGGCCACACAGGCCACGAGGGCACGCTGGGCTCTGCCGGCATCTTCTCGCTGTTCACGCTGCGCAATTTCATCAATTTCTTCCTTGGCTTCGGCTGGGGCGGCATCAGTTTTGCCCCTGTCATCCAGAGCCGCACGCTGCTGGTGCTGACAGCCATCGTCAGCGGCCTGCTCTTCGTCACGGTGTTCGTGTTCCTGTTCCGCGCCCTGATGAAGCTGGAGAAGAACGGCAACTTCAAGATCCAGGATTGTGTAGGGCATACAGCCAGCGTCTATCTCCGCATCCCTGCCCGCCGCGAGGCTGCCGGCAAGGTGCAAGTCAGCATCAACGGCTCTGTGCATGAGATCAACGCTTTCACCGACGGCGACTTCCTGCCCACCGGCTCACGTGTGAAAATCGTCGAAATCATCGACAGCGGAAGCCTACTGGTGGAAAAACTATAACCTCTCAACTATAAACTATCAACTCTCAACTAAAAAATGGAAATCTACTATGTTGTCGTGTTTGCCGTCGTGGCATTCTTTCTGGTCGTAGCTATCTTCAACCGCTACCGCCGTTGTCCTTCGGACAAGATTCTTGTGATTTACGGGACGAGCGCTGCCAAAGGCTCTGCCAAGTGCGTGCATGGTGGTGGTACTTTCGTGTGGCCTATCATCCAGGACTACGCCTACATGAGCCTCACGCCCATCTCCATCGATGCCAACCTGACCAACGCCCTGTCGCGTCAGAACATCCGTGTGGATGTGCCTTGCCGCTTCACGGTGGGTATCTCCACAGAACCCGATTATATGCAGGCTGCCGCTGAGCGTCTGCTGGGTCAGACTCCTCAGCAGATTCAGGAGCTCGCGCGCGATATCCTCTTCGGTCAGCTGCGTCTGGTCATCGCCACCATGTCCATTGAGGAACTGAACTCCGACCGCGACAAGTTCCTGGAGGCCATCTCCACCAATGTGGAAGTGGAGCTGAAGAAGATTGGCCTGCGTCTGATCAACGTCAACGTGACCGATATCAAGGACGAGAGCGGCTATATTGAGGCTCTCGGTCGCGAGGCTGCTGCCAAGGCTATCAACGAGGCTAAGGTGCGCGTGGCTGAGCAGGATAAGATCGGTGAAATCGGTAAAGCTGAGGCTGTCCGTGAGACGCGCGTGCGTACTGCCGAAGCCAACGCTCAGGCCGTGAAGGGTGAGAACGAAGCTAAGGTGGAAATCGCCAACTCCGAGGCTTATCGCCGCGAGAAGGAAGCCGAAGCCCAGCGCAAGGCACAGGCCGCTGAGAAAGTACAGGCCGCCAAGGCGCTCGAAGAGGCTTACGCCGCTGAGCAGCTGGCAGAAACCGCCCGTGCAGAGCGTGAGCGTGCCACCGAGACGGCCAACGTCATCGTGCAGCAGGAGATTGAGAAACAGCGACTGATCATTGCCGCTGAGGCTGAGGCAGAGCAGAAACGTGCCATCGCCAAGGGTGAGGCTGACGCTGTGTTCGCCAAGATGGAGGCCGAGGCTAAGGGTCTCTTTGAGGTGCTGACCCGTCAGGCACAAGGTTACGACAAGATGGTGCAGGCCGCTGGCGGCGATGCCACAGCAGCCTACTCGCTGCTCCTCCTCGAGAAGTTGCCAGAGCTGGTGAAGACGCAGGTGGAGGCCATCAAGGGCATCAACATCGACAAGGTCACCGTTTGGGACAGCGGTGCTGCCGGTGCCGACGGCAAGAGCTCTACAGCCGGCTTTGTCAGCAGCCTCATGAAGAGTATCCCTCCCCTCAACGACCTCTTCGAGCAGGCTGGCTTGAACCTCCCCGAGTACCTGGCTAAGCGCAAGGCTGAGCAGGATAAAGCAGATGACGAGGAGGCATAAATCCCTAACACTGTACATTTTAACGATATAGGTTGACACACTGTGTGGTCAACCTATATCAGTATAAGAGGGTCACTTCAAGCATCAGAAAAATCAGTCATTAAGTCATTAGTCATTAGTCATTAAGGAATTCGGATGAAGGGGGAAGAACCGCACAATTAGTATATAAAATATTTATTTTATATACTAATTGTGACCCCGATGTCCGTGTTCCAAAACTCTTAATGACTAATGACTAATGACTGAAAATGACATTTTCGGGTATCGCTGAAATTATTTTGAAAAAAGTTACCCGAACATTCGAAAACCGCAACGACCATGCCGTATCTTTGCAGCGTCGAAGGGACAGAAGACGCAGGTCTTAACGGCCGAAGACCCGCGTCTTACGGCCATAAGATACAGGTCTTATTGACTGAAGACCCACGTCTTCAATAATGCACCATTTTACACGCATTTATCCCTATTTAATTGTTTGCGCACACATTTGCACGCGTAAAATTTGGTGTTCAGGTCAAAAGTTTGTAACTTTGCCCCGAATTGAAACTAACAACTTATTATATAATATCAATAAAAAACTATTATGAAACAAAAACTACTAAACAATTTCAGGTTGCGGGCCGTGATGCTCGTGGCCATGATGTGCGCCGCCTTCACAGGTGCGTGGGCGGACGAAAGCACGCTGACATTCACAGCTGCTTGCAACGGCTCTGGCACAGCAAATGATGGTGCTGTTTGGACAGTGACATCTGATGGTTCAGAATCAACGTTTGATTCAACAAAAGGTATCCATTATGGAACGGGCAAAGCTAATGTGCAGTATATTAGTCTATCCACATCGGATATTAGCGGAACAATCTCCAAAATTGTAGTAAATGCATCTGTTGCCAGCGGCGTTTCTGCAGTGCTGAATGTCACTGTTGGGGGCAGTGCCTTTGGGACACAAGGACAAGTTGCAACGACAAACGCTAGTGATTATACGTTTGAAGGTTCTGGAGAAGGAGAAATCATCGTAACGCTCACGAAGCCGTCATCTGCATCTAAAGCTCTTTATGTGAAGAGTGTTGTTGTTACTTACAACACTAGCGGCAATCCTACCTGCGCCACTCCCTCCTTCAATCCCGCTGCTGGCACCTACACCTCCGCTCAGGATGTTGAAATCAACTGCAATACCGAGGGGGCTACCATCTATTACACCGTTGACGGCAGTGAGCCGACAATGAATAGCACAGTATATGATGGGGCTATCAGTGTCAGCACGAACACAACCATCAAGGCTATCGCCATGAAATCCGGTTTGGATAACAGTTCTGTCGCTACATCCACCTATACCATCCTGAACATCGAGCACGAAGGAACCGCAAATGACCCCTACACCGTTGCTGATGCTCGCGCCGCCATTGATGCCGGCACAGGTGTTACAGGTGTTTATGCGACAGGCATTGTTTCCGCAATCGTAACGGCATACAACTCAACCTTTGGAAACATCTCTTACAACATCTCTGCAGATGGCTCTACAAACTCTGACCAACTGCAGGCATATCGCGGAAAAAGCTACAATGGAGACTGGTTCACCAGCGAAGATGACATTCAAGTTGGTGATGTGGTCGTTGTCTATGGTAATCTGAAGAAATACAACTCAACCTATGAGTTTGATGCAGACAACCAACTCGTCAGCCTCGACCGTCCTGCAACTCCGACAATTACTGTAACTTCCACTTCTCTCACTGGCTTTACATATTTGGTTGACAACGGTCCGAGTGCAGCGCAACAGATCACAATCGGCGGTGAAAATCTCACAAACAGCTGGAGTGCATATTTGGACGACTATGGAAACAGCAATTTTGAGTTTTCATTCACCGAAGACGGAGAATATTTTTCAGATAGTGGTGTTGGCTCAATGCCAGAACCCAATCAAAACGTGCTTATATACGTACGTTTGAAGTCAGGCTTAGCCGTCGGTGACTATACCGGTGCCATCACCATTTCTTCTAAAGGTGCAGAGACTGTCACCGTCAACCTCTCCGGAAGCGTAGCAGCAGCACTTGAAGCACCCGTCTGGTCAGGGCTCCCAACCGAAACCATCTCTGTTGGAGAGGATTATGTCCTGAATTTGGCCGACTACGTGTCTGGATCTCCAGTTCCTGCTATTTCAATAGAAACAGGAGGCGACATCGCCCAATTCGAGGACAATATACTCTATTTTACTCCTACTGAAGCAGGATCATTCGATTTCACTTTCAGTGCTTCAAACTCTGTTGGTAGCGCGGAAGCAACTCTCACTGTTACAGTAACTGCTCCAGCATCCATTGAGGTCAGCGAAACAGCCATCAATATTCCCGCTGCAACAACCACCGGTTACAAGACCATTGAAGTCACCTATAAGAACTTTACAAATCAACCAACAGCTCACGAGCGATTCTATGATGATGACGACAATATACTGACCTCTAATCCAGCCACCTGGATTATAGTAGGGACGTCGGACAACAATATTTTTTATCAAGTAAAGGAAGAGAACACCAGCTCCGAGCCACGCTCAGTTCACTTCAGGATTTGGGTCTATGATGATAATCAACAGGGGGTTAGCTCTGAACTGATTACCATTACGCAAGCTGGTGTCGTTGCTCCAGTTGTAGACTATGCTGAACTGCCGTTCAATTGGGACGGTGGCGCAAGCAGCGATCTCGCTGCATTGAATGGCGTAACGCTTTCTGGAAATGGTTCTGACTATAACACCACCCACAATCCGTATCTTGTGAAATTGGATGGTGACAATGACTACATCCAGGTGAAGACTGACAGCCAACCCGGTGTGGTCACTGTAGGTGTGAAGATGATTGGCGGTGGCAACACTTCGACCATCACTGTGCAGGAGTCTGCAGACGGCGTAACCTTCTCCGATGTCGAGGTTTTGACCATCAGCGGCAAGCAAAATGATGTCCTCGAATTCGCAACCACCAACGCCTTTGCTGAAGATTCACGCTATGTGCGCCTGCTCTTCACGAAGGGTAGCAACGTCGGCGTTGGTCCTATCTCTATCAGCAAACCCTCCAATGAGCCCAGCATCACCATCACTCCAGATTCATACGAGATGGATGCCAAGGCTGGTGGTGGTGAGCTCCCAGTAGTTTGTGCAAATCTGGCCACCGACCCAAAACTCGAAGTAGTATTTGTCGAGGCAGACGGTGTAACTCCTGCAAACTACGATTGGATTTCAGCTGAGATCAACAACAATGGCAATATCGACGGACAGATTACTGCTAACACAGGTGATGCCCGCACGGCATACTTCTATGTTCAGGGTGTTGATGCTGACAACAATGTTGTTAAGTCCAATCTCGTAACCTTCACACAGCAAGCAGCTGCCACAGAGCCATACATTATGGTGAATACCACAGAGTGGAACGTCGATGCTAATGGTGGAAGTAAGACGTTTGGTTTCGATTACGAGAACTTAGGCGACAACCCGACATTCAAAGTTGCTTTCTTCGACCAAACCGGTGAAACAGAAATTGAATGTGGTTGGATTTCCTATGAATTTGTCGGAGACAAAGTAACCATTACAGCTTCAAACAACGACGAGAACTCAGCACGTACAGCATACTTCAAGGTCTATGCAGAAGTGAATAAGACCAAGATTTACTCGAATCTTGTTACAGTCAACCAAGTTATAGACTTCGCTACACTTCCGTTCGATTTCGACGGTGGTAGGGCAGACATCGGAGACACCGATGGTTTAACTCAAGAAGGTCTGGATACTGACTATAGCTCTTCACCCAAATTAAAGTTCAATGGAAATAATGATGTTGTTGTTTTGAAGATTAACGAGCGTCCTGGCACGCTTACCTTCGACATCAAGGGCAATAGCTTCAGCGGTGGAACATTTAAGGTTCAGACGTCTGAGGATGGTACAACCTATACAGATCTAAAGACTTACACTGAACTCGGTGACACTCAGAACGAATCGTTCAACAACCTCGGTGAAAACGTACGCTATATCAAGTGGATCTACACTACAAAGGTTAGCGGTAACGTAGCCCTCGGCAATATCGCACTGGCAACATACGTCGCTCCTTCTACAGAACCTTCCATCGACCTGGGCGACACTGAAATTAATGTTAGCGCTGCAGGTACGGATGGTGTCATCATTGTCGGATATAATAACATTACCAATATCAAGGCTGAGGTTCGCTTCTTTGAGGCAGACGGCACAACTCCTGCCAACTACGATCACAATTGGGTAGAGACCGAAATCAATCAGATTAACAATCTCGTGTACGTCATTGATGAGAACACAAGCTCCGAAGCCCGCACAGCTTACTTGAAGATTTATGCCCTCGATGATGAAAGCAACGATGTGTATTCCGACCTCATCACCATCAACCAGGAAGGATACGTAGAGGCTACCACCTACTCACTCGCTACCAGCATCACCGCAGGCAAGCACTACCTCATTGTTGGCAGCAACAGCAAGACCCAAGAATACTATGCAATGGGCTTGCAGAACAACAACAACCGCTCTGCTGTACAGGTAAGCAATAACAACGGACAGATTTCCATCACCGATGAAGATGTTGCAGAGGTTGTCGTCTATGGTCCTGATGCAAGCGGAAACTACACCATCTACGATGCAGAAACCGGTTACCTGTATGCAGCAAACAGCAGCAGCAATTATCTAAGATCTCAGTCCGACAACGACCTCAACGGCAAGTGGAGCATCGAGATTGACGGCAATGGCATAGCTTCTGTCGAGGCAAAGGGTGACAACTCTCACAACGTGATGCAGTTCAACAGCGGTAACACGATCTTCTCCTGCTATGGTTCAGCATCACAGAGTTCTGTCTCCTTCTACGAGAAGGACAATGACGACTCCGAGGCCTACACCGCCAACGTAACACTCAATGCATTTGGCTATGCTACCTTCGCCAGCAACTACGCTCTTGACTTCCTCGACAATGAGGATGCCAACTACAGCGCATGGCAGATTGCGGAAGTGAACAACAACGAGAACACCATCACCTTCGAACAGATTACCGGTATGGTCGCTCCTGCAACTGGCATCCTGCTGAAGGGCAAAGCAAGCAATGTCGTCGCACTCAACGTACTGCCCGCGGGCGGCGCAACACTGGGCTACAACAAGCTCGTAGGCATCACCGAATCAACACAGGTTGGAGACGACCAGTACTTCGGCCTCAAGGGCAACGAGTTCGTGAAGGTGAACACCGGTGTCGTTCCTGCCGGCAAGGCATTGCTGCCTATCGATAATCCTACTGCTGGCGTGAAGAGCTTCACACTCATCTTCAACGATGCTGATGGTATCCAGACAGTTCAGACCGTAAGCGCTGAAGAGGCTCAGGCTATCTTCAACCTCGCCGGTCAGCGTCTGCCGAAGGCTCAGAAGGGCATCAACATCATCAACGGCAAGAAAGTGCTTGTGAAGTAAAAAAAGACCCATCCCTAACCCCCTCCCGTCAAGGGAGGGGAAAAGGGAAGGGTAATCATTCTAGTAACTATAAAAAATGATTCTCATTATGAAAAAGATATATCAAGTACCAGCGCTGACGGCCACGCAGTTGGCCGAGTGCCTGCCTATTGCTGTGTCGCAGCCTGACATCAAGACAAACCCGGATGCAAGCGTCGCTGCTGAAGATGTGGAAGTGAAAGGAAGTGGTGACTGGGGTGACATCTGGGAATAATCCACTCACCGCAATCATCTAAACACAGAGGGGCTGTGCCAACTGCAACGACACAGCCCCTTTCTCTTTTCTCACTCGTGAAAAATTATCTTTTCCTTTGTCTGGCTCTGCTGTGTGCCTCATGTGTGAAAGAGGAGCAGTACGACAATACGCCTGAGGGCAACTTCGAAGCCCTGTGGACCATCATCGACGAGCACTACTGCTTCCTCGACTACAAGAAGCAGGCCATAGGGCTCGACTGGGACGAAGTGCACAGCCGCTACCGGGCGCGCATCTCCAACAAGATGAGTTCCATGCAGCTCTTCGAGGTGCTGGCTGAGATGCTCAGCGAACTGCGCGACGGCCACGTGAACCTCTATGCCGCACACGACACGGGGCGCAACTGGTCGTGGTACGAGGACTTCCCTGACAACTTCTACCAGGAACTGCAGAACAGCTATCTCGGCACCGACTACAAGATTGCCTCCAGTATCAGCTACCGCATCCTCGAAGACAACATCGGCTACGTGGTGTGCTCCAGCTTTATCTCCAGCTTCGGCAACGGCAATCTCGATGAGGTGTTCCATGCTTTGCGCACGTGCAACGGACTGATTCTGGATGTGCGCAACAACACCGGCGGCAGCCTCGCGAATGCGGAGAAACTGGCACAGCGCTTCACCAACGAGCGCATCCTCGTGGGGTATATCAGCCACAAGACGGGGCGCGGACGCAACGATTTCTCAACGCCTGAAGCAGAATACCTGGAACCCTCGAAGGGCGTGCGCTGGCAGAAACCAACGGTGGTGCTCACCAATCGCCGATGCTACAGCGCCACGAATACGTTCGTACGCGACCTTCGCCGTTGTCCACGCGTCACCGTGATAGGCGACAAGACTGGCGGCGGCAGCGGACTCCCCTTCTCCTCGGAGCTTCCCAATGGCTGGAGCGTACGCTTCTCTGCATCGCCGATGTTCGATAGCAACATGAATCAGATCGAGTTCGGCATACAACCCGACATCCCCGTCAGCATCACCGACGAGGACCGCGCCAAGGGCATCGACACCATCATCGAAGCCGCGCGCAAACTCCTCAATAGTTAATGGGCTTCGAGCCAGTTGGTGCCCCAACCGGCATCAGCAACCAGGGGCACACGCATGGCGAGCGCTCCCTGCATCTCCTCAACAACAATTTTCTCTACTCGCTCATGCTCTTCAGGAAGGACACTGAAGTTCAGTTCGTCATGCACCTGCAGAATCATCTTCGAGCGCAGACCTTCGTCGCGGAAGCGACGGTGGATGCGCACCATGGCTATCTTGATGATGTCTGCCGCCGACCCTTGGATAGGCGAGTTGATGGCGTTGCGCTCGGCAAAACCGCGCACAGTGGCGTTGGCTGAGTTGATGTCGCGCAGGTAGCAGCGCCGATGACAAATGGTCTCCGTGTAGCCCTTCTGGCGCGCATGATCGATGCTCTCCTGCATATAGGCTTGCACGCGGGGATAGGTGAGGAAATAGTTGTCTATGAGTTCCTTGGCCTCAGAGCGGCTGATGCCTAAACGCTCCGTCAGGCCAAAGGCTGTGATACCGTAGATGATGCCGAAATTGGCGGTCTTGGCGCGACCGCGCTCCTCACGCGTCACCTTTTCAAGACCGTCTGCCTCGCCTCGATGGAAGATCTTCGCTGCTGTAGCCGCGTGGATATCGTGTCCTAAGCGGAAATCCTCTATGAGGCCTTCGTCGCCGCTCAGGTGCGCCATGATGCGAAGCTCCACCTGCGAGTAGTCGGCAGAGAAAAACTCCTCACCTGGGGCTGGCACAAAAGCCTTGCGAATCTCCTTGCCGTCAGCTGAGCGCACGGGGATGTTCTGCAAGTTGGGATTCGAACTGGACAGGCGTCCCGTGGCTGTGATGGTTTGGTTGAAGCTGGTGTGGATGCGCCCTGTGCGCGGATTGATGAGCTTGGGCAGCGCCTCAATATAGGTGCTCAGCAGCTTGCGCTTGCCACGGTAGAGCAGTATCTTGTCCACAATAGGGTGCTTCGTGCGCAGGCGCTCCAGCACCTCCTCGTTGGTGACATACTGCCCACTCTTGGTTTTCTTTGCCTTGTCGTTCAAGCGTAGTTTCTCAAAGAGCAAGATGCCCACCTGACGTGGCGACTGGATATTGAACTCCTCGCCGGCCAGGTCGTAGATCTCGCGCTCCAGCGCCTGCATCTCCTGCGTATGCTGCTCGCCCACCTGTCTGAGCGCCTCGGTGTTCAGGCAGACACCCGTCAGTTCCATGTCCGCCAGCACGGGCATCAGCGGCATCTCTATGTCGCGGAACAGTTCCCAAGACCCTTCAGCCTCCAGCATAGGCTGGAAAACATTCTTGAGACGCAGCGTGATGTCTGCATCCTCCGATGCGTAGGGGCACACCTCCTCGGGCGGCACATCGCGCATCGACTTCTGCGGCTTGCCGGCTTTCCTCTCGCCGATGAGAGCCTCTATGGGAATCGTCTTATAATGGAGATAGGCTGCAGCCAGATAATCCATGCCGTGGTGCATCTCGGGTTGCAGCACATAGTGGGCTATCATCGTGTCGAACATCTGCCCGCGCAACTCGATGCCGTAGGATGCCAGCACCATGAAATCGTATTTCAGATTCTGACCGATTTTCAGAATCTTCTCATTTTCATAAACCGGACGGAACTCGTCCACGATGGCTTGCGCTTCAGCACGCGCGGCAGGAACGGGGACATAGAATCCTTCGCCTTCCTTGACGGAGAAGCTCAACCCTACCAGTTCTGCATCTATCGCATCGGTGCTCGTGGTTTCCGTGTCCAAGGACACCTCCTCTGAGGACAATAAGTATTGTATAAGGTTCGCGCGCGCGGAAGGGGTGGAAATTAGGGTGTAGGAGGCGGAAGACTCTCCCCCCTGCCCCTCACCTGAAAGGAGGGGGGTAGTATCTACTTGAGCAGAGGCTGGTGCTTCTATCGTGGGTTGTGTTTGACTAAACAAATCGCCCTGTCCATCGGCAAACAAATCCAATTGTCCCTCGATGGGCTTAGGTGACCGCTCCCTCCCTGATAGGGAGGGCGGGGGGAGAGTCTGTTGTTCTTCTTTTCTCATCCTCTCCACAAAGCTGCGCATCTCTAATTCCGAAAACCGCTTCATCAGTGCCTCGCGATCAGGCTCGCTGACAGCTAAAGCCTCCAAGTCCAAGGTGATGGGGACATCGCGCACAATCTGTGCCAGCCAGCGTGAAAGCTCTATCTGATCGCGGTTGCTCTCCACCTTCTCACGCTGTTTACCCTTGAGCTGATCGGTGTGAGACAACAGTCCTTCGATGCTCCCGAACTGCTGAATCAGCTGCATGGCTGTCTTCTCGCCGACACCCGGACAACCTGGGATATTGTCGGAAGCATCGCCCATCAGACCTAAGATATCTACCACCTGCTCAGGACGCTCGATGCCCCATTTCTTACACACTTCGGCAGGACCCAAGACATCGAAGCCGGGACCCATCGAACGCGGCTTGAACATAGACACATGTGCCGACACCAACTGGCCATAGTCCTTGTCAGGCGTCATCATATAGGTATCGATACCCTGCGCCTCAGCTTGGGAAGCCAAGGTGCCAATGACGTCGTCTGCCTCGTAGCCTTCAACCTCAAGCACAGGAATATGATAGGCTGCCAGCAGTTCCTTGATGATGGGAACGCCGAAGCGGATGCCCTCGGGTGTTTCCTCGCGCTGCGCCTTGTAGGGGGGGTAAGCCTTGTGGCGGAAAGTGCCGCCATGGGGGTCAAAAGCCACACCGATGTGCGTTGGCTGTTCCTTGGCAAGCACCTCCTCCAGCGTATTGATGAAGCCGAAGATGGCAGAGACATTCTCGCCCTTGCTGTTGATGCGAGGACTCTTGATAAATCCGTAATAGGCACGGTAGATGAGCGCGTAGGCGTCGAGCAAAAAGAGTTTCATGCCGCAAAGATACGAAGAAAGTTTAAAGATTAAAGTTTATAGTTTATAGTTTTTCTTGTGCTCGGAGCATTTTTTCATTTTTCATTTTTCATTTTTCATTATAATGCCTACCTTTGCACCATGTTAGCAGAAATTCAACAACCGATAGCGGTCGAGCTGCAACGGTATCAAGAACTGTTTCGCGCTGCCTTGCAGGCTGACAATGAGCTCTTAGCCGCAGCCTTGAACCATCTCACACGCAAACTGGGAAAGATGATGCGACCGACGCTCGTCCTGCTCTGTGCGCGCGAGGGAGGACAGGTCAGCGATGAAGTGCTCCATGCTGCTGCAAGCCTGGAAATGCTCCACACGGCCAGCCTCGTCCACGACGACGTGGTGGACGAGAGCGATATGCGGCGCGGACAACGCTCGGTGAATGCGCTTTGGGACAATAAGGCTGCCGTGCTGGTGGGCGATTTCATCACCTCCAAGGCGCTCACGGAGATGACGCTGACACACGACATCGATATCGTGAATCGTATGGCGTGGCTGGGACAGACGCTGGCCGATGGTGAACTGCTTCAGTTGGGAAACACTCATAGTACCATCTTCAGCCAGGAAGCTTACTACGACGTGATAAGCAAGAAGACTGCTGCTCTCTTTTCCACCTGCGGATATATCGGCGCACTGCTCGGAGGTGCTGACAGCGAACGCGTGAAGAAGCTGGAACGATTCGGTCATCTGGTTGGCTTATGCTTCCAGCTGCGCGATGACATCTTTGATTTCGATGAAACGCTGAATGTCGGGAAGCCCAAAGGCAACGACCTTCAGGAGGGCAAACTGACACTACCTGTCATTCATGCGCTCAACAGCACCACCAATGCCCGCTACCACCACCTCGCCATGCGCGTGCGCAGCCATGAAGCATCACGGCTGGAGATTCAGGAGCTCGTGGATTTCACGCTCAAGAGTGGAGGCATCGGCTATGCTGAATCTGAAATGGCACGCCTGAGAGATGAAGCTCTCAACTTGCTCAACGGTCTGCACGATGCCGATGTGGCACACGCCCTCGCCCTCTATCTCGACTATGTCGTCAGGAGAGAGGTGTAAGATTCAGGGAATAAGATAATAAGATAATAAGAAATTAAGAAAATAAGAAATTAAGAAATTAAGAAATTAGCCTCATAACCTCACAAGTTCCTATGCAAAAGATACAAATCATCAACGGACCGAACCTGAATCTTCTTGGCCGACGCGAACCTGGTATCTACGGTGCCCGCTCCTTCGAGGACTATCTGAAAACTCTTCGTCAGCGATACCCGAACGTGCAGCTGGATTACTACCAAAGCAACCACGAGGGAGCACTGATTGACAAACTGCACGAGGTGGGGTTCGAGGCCAACGGCATCGTGCTGAACGCTGGAGCCTACACCCACACGAGTGTAGCACTCCATGATGCCATTCGCGCGATTGAAGCTCCTGTCATTGAGGTGCATATCTCGAATGTCCACCAGCGCGAGGAGTTTCGCCACAAGAGCCTCATCAGTGCCGCCTGCAAGGGCGTCATCTGCGGCTTCGGACTTGACAGCTACAGGTTAGCGATTGAGGGATTGATTGGCGATTAATAGGCCACTGAGCATTCAAGCCCAAGGGCTCGCACTTGATCCGCAATAGCATCCAGCACCTCTGGCGTCGCCTTGCGCAAGGTGCGGACAGGCGTTTCGCGATCGATGGTGTAAATCATCACGCGCTCTGGCTGTATGCGCTCAAGAGTCTGTAGCCAAGGGGTGACAAAGCGCTCCGAGGTGTTATCCACATCTGTGCCATTGGCATCCGTGCCCGTGAGGAACATCGTTTGAATGATGGCGTGCCCGTTGAAGCGACACATAGCTTCAACGATTGTTTCTACGTCATAGTGACCGCAAGGGCGATCCACCGCGTTGATGAAAGCGGCATCCGTGGTATCTAATTTCAAGATATTGTTATCTACACGCAAGAGCGCGTCATGCACGGCAGGACGCAAAATCTGTGTGGCATTGCTCAGCACACTGATGCGAGCTTCGGGGCAATAGCGGTCACGAAGTGCGCGTGTGTCCTCAATGATTTCCGGGAACTGCGGATGAATGGTCGGCTCGCCGTTGCCGGCAAAGGTCAGCACATCCGGACGGGGACCTTCAGCTGCCATCTGCTGCAAACGGGCTTCCAAAGCTGTGCGCACGTCCTCGCGCGTTGGCATCTTGGCTTTGGGGCGACGTTCATCGTTCAAGCCACATTCGCAGTAGATGCAGTCAAAAGAGCACACCTTGCCGTCGGCAGGCAGGAGATTGATGCCAAGTGAGACGCCTAAGCGTCGGCTATGGACAGGACCGAAGATGGGGGAAGGGTAAATCACTGTTGACATGGTAATCAAGAATCTTTTTAATGGTTGCGTTTACGGATGATGGTCAAACCATCGCGCAGGGGCAGGATCACTTTTTCCACACGGTTGTCAGCGGCAACAAAATCATTGAAGGACATAATCCCCAAGAGCTGCGACTCCTTGGCATTGGCACCACTTTCTGCCCCTTTATTCGTTATTTCATTATTCTTTCGAAGCGCTACTTCGCACACTTGTCCGCTCCAAAGTGTGTTATCGGCCAGAATAAAGCCACCTTCGCTCACGCGTGGAAGCACAGCCTCGTAGTAATCGAGATAGTGGCGCTTATCAGCGTCGATGAACACCAGATCAAACAAATCCGGCAAACCGGAACATCTGTCGCTCAAGAGCTCCAGCGCATCGCCGATATAGAAGCGGACACGGTCTGCCCAGGGCGACTGCTCAATCCACGGACGCGTGAAAACCTCCTGTTCATCGGACACTTCCAACGTGTGGAGCATGGCATCTGATTCCAAGGCGCTAGCCATTGCCAAAGCACTATAACCCGTGAATGTGCCCAACTCAAGGACTTGCTTCGGACGAATCATCTGCACCAGCATCCTCAGCAACTGCCCCTGCACGTGGCCGCTGGCCATGCGAGGGTAGTTCAGGTGAAGGTGCGTAGCTCGCCACAGGGCGTGCAGGTACGGGTGCTCCTCCTCGCTGTGTGCTTCTATGTAGTCCTCAATACTCAACTTTGAACTTTGAACTTTGAACATGGAACATTGAACTTTCAATTCTCATATTACTTGTCTCTCCAGAAACTGCGGGTAAAGAGGACGAGCACGGAAAGGATTTCGAGACGCCCCATGAGCATCAGCAGCGAGAGCAGCCACTTGATGCCGTCAGGCAGATGGTTCCATGACATCGTAGGACCTATCTCCAAGCCGAGCGTAGGACCCACATTGCTGGCACAGCTGAACGCAATCGTGAACGCATTGGTGCTGTCGATGCCCACCACCGTCATGACAAAATAGACAAACAGGCACATGACAACGTAAGCCACGAAGAAAGCAAAGAGACTCAGCTGCTGAGTATAGGATGCTGTGATGCCATTCACACGAACTGGCAATACGGCACTGGGATGGAGGATTCGTCGCATATCGTTGCGGACGACTTCCCACAACATCACAAAACGGATACATTTGAAACCTCCACTCGTTGAGCCCGAACAACCGCCGATGAACATACAAACGGTCAGGATAACCCACGTGATATGAGGCCACTGACCAGCATCATCATTGAAGACACCCGTGGTGGTAAGGAACGACACCACCTGGAACAAGCTGGAGCGCAATGCATCCTCGATGCGATAGTGACAGTCTCGCATGAGGACAAACATAATAGCTATCGTAGCGATGAAAACGACGGTGGCATAAACGCGGAACTCGCTGTTGCGCAAGAATTCCTTGAAACGACGCTTGAAGAACGTCAGATAGAGCAACGTGAAACTCGTTCCGCTGAGGAACATAAAGAGAATGGCAGTGTAGTCGATGGAAAGGCTATTGAAGTAGCCTGTGCTGGCATTGTGAGTAGCAAAACCTCCGGTAGCGGTGACGGTCATAGCATAGTTAATGCAGTCGAAACCGCCCATTCCTTCGAGATAGAAGCACAGCGCACAGGTCACTGTCAGGAAGAGATAGATGCCCCACAGCCAGTGGCCCGTGGTGCTCAGGCGAGGGTGCATCTTTGTGCGCATAGGTCCTGTGGCCTCTGCTGAGAACACCTTGACACTACCGCCAACCAGCGAAGGGATGACTGCAATCGTGAAGAAGACAATACCCAGTCCTCCGACCCACTGCGTCATGCTGCGCCAAAAGAGCAGAGCATGAGGCAGCCGCTCCACATCATCGATGAGCGACGCTCCGGTAGTGGTGAAGCCGGAAATCGTCTCGAAGTAAGCGTCTGTCGGATTGGGCAGATACCCGCTCAACACAAAGGGTATCGCGCCGAACAAGCTGAAAATAGCCCAGACAAGAGCTACCACCAGGAACGAGTCGCGCCTGGACATCGTATTAGATGAATCGTGGGCGAAGCTATTCAGCAGCAACCCCATTGCCATCGTCACGGCAATGGAGATGCCGAATGCCTTTTGGTCATTTTCACCATAGCAGATTGACATGATCAGGCATACTCCCATCAGGACAGCTTCTAAACAAAGCAGCTGCCCGATAATCTTCCATATAATCTTCCAGTTAATCATGAGCAGTTGGGGCACACGCCTTTGACGAGGTAGTTGACGCCTTCCATGACAAAGCCCTCGGGGAGCTCGATGGAGGGTATGTGGAGAGAATGAAAGCAGTAGGTACGCTGGCAGCGCAGACAATAGAAATGGATATGCTGGTCGCTGAGTGAACAATGGTCATCCCCTTCGCACACCTCATAGAGAGCCACTCCGGTGCCATCCGCGATGACATGAACAAGGTGATGTTCCAGCAAGAGTGTCAGCGTACGGAAAATCGACGAGCGATCTACCGTATCGAGCACATCATCCAGTTCCCGCAAAGACATGGGGTGACGGTGCTCTGCCAATGCCCGATAAACGAGAATACGTGTGGAAGTTGGCTTCACGCCACGGGACAGCAGCCGTGAAGACTCATCCCCCGAACCTTTTTCTTGCGTAGCGGGAGAGGTATGGGTGTGAGAGCACTTATCTGTTTGGATGGACATCTATTGCAAGGTACTAATAGGTAAAACTGCTGCCACCCAAGAACTCACGAAGCAGCGATACGGGTGGAATCTGTTTGACAGGGATGGGCTCAAAGAATCCCACGAGTTGTCTCAGTCGTAGCGCCTCCTCATATTCGGGCTCGTTGGTGGGGACAGCCTCCAAAAGAGGAAGGACATAGCTGCGCAGTACTGCCAGCTCATACAGCAGGGCACTGTTTATCATGCGGTTGCAATTCTCCTGGAAGGGGAAAATCCACTTCTCCTCACCAGCACGCACACTGGGCCAGCGACGGATAGTATCTGTTGCCGAGTAGCCGCGGAACTTATGGTCGCGAACGATGCGGCGCAACAGTCGGTTGTCCGATGTGGAGATGCGGCGCTGGTCGTCGAGCTGGATAGTGGTGAGCGCCGAGACATAGAGCTGATAGCGCATCTCTCGTGGTATCTGAGGAATCAGATTGGGGTTCAGGGCATGAATCCCCTCGATGATGAGCACGTCGTGTTCGTCGATTGCCAGCTTCTTGCCACTGCTCTCACGCTCACCTTTCTGAAAATTGTAACGCGGGAGCTCCACCGTCTCTCCAGCCAGAAGTGCCTGCAGCTGCTCATTGAACAGCTTGAGGTCCAAGGCTTGCAGACATTCGTAGTCATAGTCTCCTTTGGCATCGCGCGGCGTGAACTCGCGGTTGACGAAATAATCGTCCATCGAGAGCGTGCGAGGGCGCAGTCCTATGGCTGCCAGCTGCACCGCCAGGCGCTTGCTGGTCGTCGTCTTACCGCTGCTACTGGGCCCTGCCAGCAGAACGATACGGCATCCGAGAGCTTTCACCTCGTCGGCTACAGCTGCAATCTTGCGCTCCTGGATAGCCTCTGACACATTGATGATATTGGTAGCTTCGCCTTTTCGAACTGCATTATTCAATTCGGCCACCGTGCTGAGGCCCACGATTTCCTGCCAGCGGCGCAGCTCTTCCTGTACGGCTTGTAGTTTCTTCATAGTCAGTCTTCGGCAATAAGTTTTAACATCTTTGTCAATTCTTCCATACCCTCGGAAGCACCCTTCTTGATGTGACGAAAACGGTGATTCGCCGTCCAAGGCACATCCTTCGGGTCGATGAGATAGATGGGAGCACGCTCCGGCACAAACTGAACCAGCCCTGCAGCTGGATAGACATTGAGGCTCGTTCCTATGACCACATAGATGTCAGCCTCTGAGGACACCTCTGCAGCACGCTCTATCTCAGGAACAGCCTCGCCGAACCAGACGATGAAAGGGCGCAACTGGCTTCCGTCGGCTGCTTTGTCGCCCATGTGAATATCCATGTGGTCGGCATCGAGCGTGATAATCTGCGACGGGTCATTGGGGTTGCGCGTTGACGTGGCCTTCATGAGCTCACCATGCAGGTGAATGACCTTTGTGGAGCCTGCCCGTTCATGGAGGTTGTCCACATTCTGGGTGATGACAGTGACATCGAAGTACTGCTCCAAGGCTGCCACCAACTCATGACCGCGGCATGGCTTCACGGCAGGCAACTGGCGACGGCGCTCGTTGTAGAAATTGATGACCAGCTCTGGATTGCGGATATAGCCCTCAATGGTGGCAACATCCTCTACACGGTATTGTTCCCATAGTCCGCCTGAGTCACGGAAAGTAGAGATACCGCTCTCGGCAGACATACCGGCTCCTGTCAGAATAACCAACTTTTTCATAGTCTCACATTGTTTATCAACTGCAAAAGTAGCGAAAAAAGAGGAAGCAACAGCAAGGAAGAAGATAAAAAAGCTAAAAAATGATGATGAAAGGATAAAAGATAAAAGAAAAGCAGTACCTTTGCGCCCGCAAAAACAAAAACAATACATTATTTATTCATGAATAAGATTAGTTACGCTTTGGGCCTCGGTATCGGCCAGCAATTGAAGAGCATGGGCATCGAGGACTTCAATGTTCAGGATTTCACACAAAGCATCTGCGATGTGCTGACCGATGCAGAACTCGCTATGTCCCACCGCGAGGCACAGACACTGCTCAACGAATATTTTGACAAGCAAGCCCGCAAGCAGACTGAAGGCGCTATTGCCGAAGGCGCTGCCTTCCTGGAAGCCAATGGCAAGAAGGAAGGGGTCATCACGACCAAGAGCGGTTTGCAGTATCAGGTCCTCACCGAGGGTACCGGCCGTAGCCCCAAGGCTACCGACAAAGTGCGCTGCCACTACGAGGGCACACTCATCAACGGCACTGTCTTTGACAGCAGCTACCAGCGCGGTGAACCTGCCGACTTCCCCCTCAACGGTGTCATCCCCGGCTGGACAGAGGGCGTGCAGCTGATGAAGGAAGGTGCCAAGTACCGCTTCTTCATCCCCTATCTGCTCGGCTATGGCGAACGCGGTGCCGGAAGCAGCATCCCCCCCTACTCCACGCTCATCTTCGATGTGGAATTGATTAAAGTCCTATAAGTTCTCAAAGTCTTATAAGTTCTACAGGCTCCATTATAGTCCAATCATTAATTTATTAAATAAAACAAAGCAAAATGAAAAAGATTACACTTTTCATCGCAGCAGCCGTAGCTATGATTATGGCTTCCTGCAATCAGGCTCCCTCCGCAAGCCTGAAAACCGACGTTGACACACTCAGCTATGCTATCGGTATGGCACAGACCAATGGTCTGAAGGATTATCTGTCCATGCGCATGGGCGTTGACACCACTTATATCGATGAGTTCCTCCAGGGCTTCAGCGAGGGCGTGAAAGCAGGCGAGGACAAGAAGAAGGCTGCTTACTATGCTGGTATTCAGATTGGCCAGCAGGTGAGCCAGGGCATGGTTCAGAACATCAACCAGATGATCTTCGGCGAAGATTCCACCCAGACCATCAATGCCAACAACGTCTATGCAGGCTTCATGGCTGCTGTGGCAGGCGTCGAGACTGTGATGTCCGTTGATTCCGCTCAAGCTTTCGTGCAGACACGCATGGATGCCATCCGCGAGGCAGCTCGTGCCAAGGCTTATGCCGAGAACAAGCAGAAGGGCGAGGAATACATGGCATCTATTGCCAAGTTGGACGATGTCAAGGAACTCGGCAACGGTGTTTACTATCAGGTTATCACTGAGGGTACAGGTGCTGTGGCTGCAGACACTTGCAGCGTGAAGGTTCACTACGAGGGTAAGCTCATCGACGGCACTGTCTTCGACGGCAACATGGATGGCGAGCCCGCGGTCTTCAAGGCCAATCAGGTTATTCCCGGCTTCAAGGCTGCTCTGACCACCATGCCTGTCGGTTCCAAGTGGATTGTCTATATCCCTCAGGATCAGGCTTACGGCGCACAGGATATGGGCAACATCAAGCCCTTCAGCGCTCTGACCTTCACCATCCAGCTGGAAGGTATCGAGGAATAATTTAGCCTTTAGCATATTCTGCAATGAAAACATTCAGATTTATCCTGATAGCCCTTGGCTTGCTGGTGTGCTTCAGCGCCAGCGCAGCCAAGAAGGCTAAGAAAAACAAGAAAGAGGCTGAGGTCGTGAAGGTGGACACCATCCCCATGAACGATTTCAGCTATGCCTATGGCATCGCCCAGACCAACGGTCTGATGAACTATCTTGTCCAGCGCATGGGTGTTGACACAGCTTATGTAAGCTATTTCCTCAATGGCTTCGACAACCCCGCCATGGACGAGGAGACCAAGCAGATGAAGGCTTATGTGGCTGGTAAGGAAATCCGCCATCAGGTGGAATCACAGATTCTCCCTCAGGTGAACAAGCAGGTCAACGACTCTGTTGACTTGATTAATTCCAACCGTTTCATCGAAGGTTTCCGCGCTGCCATCGCCGGCAACACCACCATCACTCCTGACAGTGCTCAGGCGGTGACCGCTAAGCAGCTGGAGTACTACAACAATGTGAAGATGGAAGCCAAGTACGGTCAGAACCGTCGCGACGGCGAAGCCTTCCTCGTTGCCAATGCCAAGAAGGACAGCGTCCAGACCACGAAGAGCGGCCTGCAGTACAAGGTCCTCACCATGGGCACGGGCGCAACCCCGAAAGCCACCGACAAGGTGAAGGTCAATTATGAAGGTAAGCTCATCGATGGCACCGTCTTCGACAGCAGCTACAAGCGCAATCAGCCCGCCACCTTCGCCTGCAACCAGGTCATCAAGGGTTGGACGGAAGCACTGACGATGATGCCCGTCGGTTCCAAGTGGGAAATCTACATTCCTCAGGAGCTGGGCTACGGCTCACGCGAAGCCGGCAAGATACCTCCCTTCTCCACGCTCATTTTCACCGTGGAACTGCTGGAAATCGTGCAGTAAAACATCACAAATCACACAAAATGACACCAAAGCGCCCCTTTGGTGTCATTTTTTCGTTAAAAAGGATGGCGATTGTCCATAAAATATGTACCTTTGCGTTACATAATGACAACTAAAGTACTAAAACATGGAAAAAATCGATAGCCTGGACAAGAAAATCCTGGAAATCATCACCCGCAATGCGCGCATTCCTTTCAAGGATGTTGCCACAGAGTGCGGTGTCTCACGTGCAGCCATTCACCAACGCGTTCAACGCCTTGTGGACATAGGCGTCATCACCGGTTCCGGTTACCACGTTAACCCTGTCATGTTGGGCTATAACACATGTACATACGTCGGCATCACCCTGGAGCGCGGTTCCATGTACAAGCATGTCGTGAGCGAGTTCGAGAAGATTCCTGAAATTGTGGAATGTCATTTCACCACAGGTCCTTACACCATGATGATCAAACTCTATGCCCGCGATAATGCGCACCTCATGGAGCTGCTGAACAATCGTCTGCAGGAGATTCCCGGTGTAACCGCCACCGAGACCCTCATCTCGCTCAAGCAGAGCATCAAAACCGAAGTGCCTATCGGCCTTTCCGAAGCTGACGTGGCAGCCATCAAGGCGCTGACTTCCAAAAAGGCTGCACTCATCTCCGACACGGACGACTGAATCATTGAAAAATTGAGAAACTGAGATATTGAAACATTGAAAGACTGTTCCTCATTTGATTGGAAAGCCCGCTACGATGCGCTTCACGCTGCTTTCCCAGGCTCTAAGCTCACTCCCGTCATCGGCATCACGGGCAATTTCGGCGACAAAGGATGTGAGCTGGCCGAAGGCTATTATGAGAGCGTTTTGCGTGCCGGCGGCACCCCCGTGGTGCTACCTCCCACAACAGACGCCGATGCACTGGTGACGATGCTCGACCGCGTGGATGCTGTCATCCTCTCGGGAGGCGGAGACATGAATCCGCTGTTTGCCGGAGAAGAGCCTTGCCCCCACCTGCACAGCATTAATCCCAAACGCGACCTCTGCGAGCTACTGCTCATACGCCTGGCCTACGACCGGCAGATTCCCATGCTAGGCATCTGCCGAGGCATACAGATGCTGGCGAGCGCCTTGGGTGGCAGTGTCTGGCAGGATTTGGCATCGCAATTTACGCCGACAGCCTCCTCGCTCCTGAAGCACAGCCAGGACCTCGACCGCACAGTGGCCTCACATACGGTGGCCGTGGCTGAGGGTTCCATGCTTCGCCAGCTGATGGGAGAAGGACAGCTCTATGTGAACAGTTTCCATCATCAGGCTGTGCGCGATGCAGGACCTCATTTGCGCGTTTGTGCGACAGCGCCCGACGGCGTGATAGAAGCCGTAGAATCGTCAGAACATAAAAGCATCCTCGGTGTACAGTGGCATCCCGAGTGCTTCTGCCTGCGGGATGATGAATCAATGATGCCGCTCTTCCGTTGGCTGGTAGCAGAAGCCGCCAACTACCGCGAGGCACGCCGGATTCACCAACGCGTGCTGACGCTCGACAGCCATTGCGACACACCGATGTTCTTCGACCAGAACATCCATTTCGACCAGCGCGACCCACGCATCCTCGTGGATCTGCACAAGATGACAGAGGGTGGTCTCGACGCATCCATCATGGTGGCTTATATCCCTCAGGGAGCCCGCACTCCCGAGGGCAACGCTGCCGCCACAGCCTATGCAGACAGCCAGCTCCAGCGTGTGCAGGAAATGGTAGCGCAATGCGGTGGCGCTGTGGCACTGGCCCACACGCCTGCCGACCTCTACCGCCTGAAGGCTGAAGGCCGTAAGGCTATCATGCCGGGCATTGAGAACGGCTACGCAATCGGCCACGACATAGAGCTTTTACGCCATTTCACCGAGAAATTCGGAATCGTCTATATGACGCTATGCCACAACGGCAACAACGACATCTGCGGTTCTGCCCGTCCGCGTGAAGGCGAGCCTCTGGAAGGTGTGTCAGCCTTCGGCGCCGACGTCATCCACGAGATGAACTGCCTCGGGGTGATGGTAGATCTCTCCCACGCCAGCGAGCGCAGCTTCTACGATGCCCTGGACATCAGCGCCACGCCTATCGTATGCAGCCATTCCTCCAGTCGCGCCCTCTGTGATCATCCCCGCAACCTCACCGATGACCAACTGCACGCATTGGCCGCCAATGGCGGTGTGGCACAGGTGACCTTCTACAACGGTTTCCTTCGCACCGACGGACAAGCCTCTATCCTCGATGCCGTGGCACATCTGAACCACATGGTCCAGATTATGGGCATAGAACACGTGGGCATAGGCACCGATTTCGACGGTGACGGCGGCGTGCCCGGCCTTGCTTCCGCCTCCGAACTCATCAACTTCACCCGTCATCTGCTGCGCGAGCGCTACAGCGAAGCTGACCTCCGCCTCATCTGGGGCGGCAACTTCCTAAGGGTGATGGAAGAGGCGCAGCAGTTTAGACATTGAAAGATTGAGCATTTAATAAGTTGACATGTTGACACGATATAAAAGACTACTGATTGGTTGCCTCTGTTGCGGCTTCACCGCTACAGTCCTCTTCTCCTCATGCATCGGAAAGACTAAGCGGGCAGGCAACTCCGACACCATAGCCCTGGCTCAAGCTCCCGAGTTCAGGGCTGATTCCGCCTTCGCATACATTGAGGCACAGTGTGCATTCGGACCGCGTGTACCCGGTAGTGCAGCCCACGAGGCGTGTGGCGACTGGATTGTGCGACAGTTCCAGTCCTTCGGCGCCGAGGTCAGCGAGCTGAAGACCACCGTGACCGGATTCGACGGGCAGCCCATGCCATGCCGCAACATACAAGCACGCATGAATCCCGAGGCCGCGAACCGTGTCCTCATCACAGCACATTGGGACAGCCGCGCCTGGGCTGACAACGACCCCGATGAGCGGCAGCACCGCACTCCCGTGGCAGCGGCCAACGACGGTGCCTCGGGTGTGGCAGTGATGATGGAAGTGGCACGCCTGCTTCAGCAAACGGGCCTCAGCTACGGCATCGACTTCGTATGCTTCGATGTTGAGGATCAGGGTACGCCCGACTGGGCTGAGACATCCGGCGACGATGATGGCGGTTACTGGTGTCTGGGCTCACGCTACTGGGCAGAGCAGGCTTATGCCGTGGGCTACCGTGCGCGCTACGGCGTGAACCTCGACATGGTCGGGGGACGCGGCGCACGCTTTGCCATGGAGGGTTTCTCACGTCGCTATGCGCAACAGATTGTCACAGTCTTTTGGCAGATAGCCCATCAGTTGGGATTCGGCGACTACTTCGTACATCGTGAAAGCGGTTACGTGACCGATGACCACCTGCCCGTCAATCAGATTGCGCACATCCCCTGCATGGACATCATCCCTCACACAGAGGGAGCACGCTCCAGCTTCGGCGACAGTTGGCACACCGTCAGCGACACGCCTGAGAACATCGACCCCGCCGTGCTCCGTGCCGTGGGACAAACCCTAGTACAACTACTATATAACGATAATTAAAGCCCCCCAGCCCCTCCCCGTGAGGGAGGGGAGGGGTCACTTTCAAGAATAGGATATCATTAATATGATAAAAAACAATAACTCAACAGTATCTACTCCCCTCCCTAATAGGGTAGCGAGGAAAAAGGGGATTGACTCAATGTCAATCGCCCCGAGCGACCGAGACTTAACTCCTAAGTCGAGGACGGAAAGGCAGGGGGGAGAGTCTGCTATTAACTCCCTCCAGGACGAAGTCATTGAAGAGTTCAGCGACTTCGATGATTGGATGGATAAATATCAGCTGCTCATCGACTTGGGCAGCAGCCAGCAGCCACTGCCCGAGAGTGCCAAGACAGAGCAGAACCTCATCGACGGCTGTCAGAGTCGCGTATGGCTCACGGCAGAACTCACACCCGAGGGACTTGTCCACTTCGAGGCTGAGAGCGATGCACTCATCGTCAAAGGCATCGTAGCCCTGCTGATTCGCGTCCTCAGCGAACACACGCCACAGGAGATTCTCGACGCCGACCTCTATTTCATCGAGCGCATAGGGCTCCGCGAGCACCTCTCACCCACGCGCAGCAACGGCCTCCTGGCCATGCTCAAACAAATGAAAATGTATGCCGTTGTTTTCAACGGAATGACTAACGGAAAGTGAAACATGGAAACAACAAGACAGAATAAGATTGCACGCCTCATCCAGAAGGAGTTGAGCGACATCTTCCAGCGCCAGACACAGGCCACACACGGTGTACTCGTCACTGTCACCGCCTGCCGAATCAGTCCCGACATGAGCGTCTGTCGCGGCTATCTGAGCATCTTCCCCAGCGAACGTGCCCAGGAGATTTGCGACAACATCAATGCCAATGTCCGTGAAATCCGCTATGAGCTTGGGCAGCGCACCCGCCACCAGCTCCGCATCATCCCCGAGCTGAAGTTCTTCATCGACGACAGCCTCGACTATGCCGAGAACATAGACAGATTATTGAATGAAAAATAAAAGAGAGGTAACTCGTACTTTTCACTTTTAACTCTATCATTGTTCACTTTTCATTTTTCACTCTAAGTCATGTTTCCCCTCTACGTCGCCCGCCGTTATCTCTTCTCGCGCAAAAGCCACCACACCATCAATATCATCTCCATGATATCCATGTGTGGCGTGGCGCTGGCCGCTGCGGCACTGGTGGTCACGCTGTCGGTGTTCAACGGCTTCCGCGACATGGTGTCCTCCTTCTTCACAGCCTTCGACCCGGAGCTGAAGGTGGTCACAGTGGAAAGACAGTATGTGACAGCAGACGATGAAGCACTGACCAAGCTGCGCGCCTACGACGGCATAGAGGTCTATACCGAGGTCCTGGAAGATCAGGCACTCATCGTAGGCAACGAGCGACAATGGGTCATCACCATCAAGGGTGTGGAAGACAACTTCAATGAACTCACCCGCATTGACGACCTCCTCTATGGCGACGGCGAGTTTGTTCTCCACGCCGATGTCCTCGACTATGGCATCATGGGCATACGCCTGGCACAGCAGCTCGGCTTGGGCACCACCTATGAAGGCGGCCTGCCCGTCTATGCTCCCCGTCGCGGCGAACGAGTGAACATGGGGAATCCCATGCAAAGCTTCCGGCACGATGAGCTCTATTCACCCGGCGTCGTCTTCGCTGTCAACCAGGGATTATACGACTCCAACTACATCCTCACCTCGCTCAGCTTTGCCCGTCGCCTCTTCGACCGTCAAGGCATGGTCAGCGCCATAGAGCTGCGCCTGAAACCCGGCATCAGCCTCAGCCGTGCACAGAGCGAGATTCGTGACCTCGTGGGCGACCGCTTCCAAGTCCTCAACCGCTACGAGCAGCAGGAGGACACCTTCCACATCATGCAGGTGGAGAAGTTCATCGCCTACCTCTTCCTCACGTTCATCCTGCTGGTGGCTTGCTTCAACATTATCGGTTCACTCTCCATGCTGATGATAGACAAACGCGCCGACATGCAAACCCTGCGTGCATTGGGAGCTAACCATCGGCAAACGGCCCAGATCTTTCTCTTCGAGGGATGGCTGATATCCGGCATCGGTGCTGTGATTGGCATCGGCATAGGACTCCTGCTGTGCGAACTGCAAATCGCCTTCGGGCTGGTGAAGCTCGGGGCCAGCGAGGGTTCCTTCCTCGTGGATGCTTATCCTGTCAGCGTTCACGCCACGGACATCCTCCTCATCTTCGTCACCGTCCTCGCGGTCAGCTTTATCGCCGTGTGGTTCCCCGTGCGCCGCATGACGCGCCACCTGCTCGAAGAGCTGTAATCAGTACATAATGACGAAAAATCACCCCTCATCTTATAATTTTTAATTATTAATTATAATGTGTACCTTTGCACCGCTTTTGAAGCCCAGATGGCGGAATCGGTAGACGCGCTGGTCTCAAACACCAGTGGGGCAACCCGTGCCGGTT
>CACZSQ010000086.1 GCA_902783885.1 uncultured Bacteroidales bacterium | reverse complement strand
TGATCGTGGTCTTCGTGGTCATGGTCGTCGTCATCATGATGGTGATCGTGGTCTTCGTGGTCATGGTCGTCGTCATCATGATGGTGCTCGTGCTCTTCTTCCTCATCGCCGTGATGGTGTTCAATGGCATCGATCCAGGCAGCAGATGTGGCGACCTTGTCAAAATCGAAGATACGGGTGTTCAGGATCTTGTTGAAATCCACATCGCAGTAGTCGCACTCGATGATTTCGGCCTTGGGCTGGAGAGCACGGATAATCTCGCGCACGCGCCCCAGTTCCTCGGGTGTCACCTCAGAGGCCTTGTTGAGCAAGATGATATTGCAGAACTCTATCTGTTGGATGACGAGATTCTCGATGTCGTCCTCCTCGAGGTTGGGTCGCAGGAGATCCAGTCCGCCCCCAAACTCATCGCGCATACGCAAAGCATCTACAACGGTGACGATGCTGTCGAGCACGGGTATGCCCTCACGGACATACTCCAAGCCCATGGACGGCATAGAGCAGATGGTCTGAGCGATCGGGCCTGGCTCACAGATGCCGCTGGCTTCAATGACGATATAATCAAAACGCTGCTGGCGGGTGATGTCGCGCAGCTGCTGCACAAGATCCATCTTCAGGGTGCAGCAGATGCAACCGTTCTGGAGAGCTACGAGGCTGTCGTCCTTCTGTCCCACGATGCCGCCTTTCGCAATGAGGTCAGCATCGATGTTCACCTCACCGATATCATTGACAATGACGGCAAAGCGAATGCCGCGTCGATTGTTGAGGATGCGGTTGAGGAGTGTTGTCTTTCCGCTGCCGAGGTAGCCTGTGAGCAGCAGGACTGGAATTTGAGGAATATTCATGATGATTCTATTTTATTTAGGGGATTCTTGTCGGAGGCCTTGGCGCCGAGTTTCTGCAGTTTGGCACAGGTCTGAAGGATGCTCTGTCCCGAGGGCTGCAATTTCCGGTCGGCCTCATCGAATGCCTGCTGCGCTTTTGCGAGAGCGGCTCCGATGGCCTGGTATTTTTTCATGAACTGCCCGACGCGATCCATCATCTCTGAGGCAAGGGCATAGACCTTCTCATGGTTCTCAGCCTGCTGGATTTGAGTCCATGTGAGGCTGATGATGCGTAGGGCCGCAAAAAGAGTCTGCTCGTCGGCAATATATACGCCACGTTCCATGGAGCGCCGCCAGAGGTCGGGCTGCGCAGCCAGTGCTGTCCAAAGGGCCGCGGTATGAGGTACGAACATGATGACATAGTCCATTTTCACTTTGGGCGGCTGGATATAAGCGCTATAGTCCTTGGCAGCCAATCGGTTCACCTGTTCCCTAAGACTTGTGATATGAGCAGCCAGAAAGCGCTGGCGCTCACCCTCATCAGTAGCGTTCACATAGTCCATGTATGCAGCTAACGAGACTTTGGAATCGATGATAACTTCGCGGCGTTGATCGAGATGAAGAATAATGTCAGGCCGCATACGGGAACCTTCATCGTTGAGGACTGCGACGCCAGAAGCATCGCGAATGGTAGGTTGTACATCATAGTGGATGCCGCGTGTGAGGCCCTGTGCTGTCAGCAGTTCATCGAGAACAGTTTCTCCCCATTCACCTTGAACGGTATTACTGCGACGGAAAACCCTTGTGAGTTCATCGGTGCTACGACGTGCGGCCTCGCTCTGCTGCATCATCTGCTGGATGATAGTCTTCATGGCTCCTGCGTCCTCGCTCTGACGGTTCTGTGTCTCGGTCATCGCCTTCTGCATTTTGTCAATAGTCTCGCGCAGGGGAGTGACAATCTGTCCCAGCGTGCCCGAGGAAGCCTCTTGGAACTCCCGCTGACGCTGGCGCAGCATCTCGCCAGTAGCGTCTTTGAGCTGAGCGGTCACGCGCGCCATCGTATCGTCGAAGCGCTGTTGCTGAGCGGTAAGAGACTCTTGATGACGGCGCTCCTGCTCACTCAGCTGTGAAGCCAGCACCTCAGCGCGGACAGCTAACTGCTGACGGGCCTCGGTCTGTTCTGCCAATGCCTGGTCACGCTCGGCGATGATGCGGTCACGCTCGGCCAGCGACTGCGAGTAGTGCTGGCGCTGGCCCCGCAGGAGCAATACAGCTATAACAGTTCCAAACAGGAGACCGACAATGAAACAAACGACGAGATCCATGTCTTATTTTTCATTCATAAAGGGGAAGGTGACAGCCTGGCTCATCACCATATCAGCAATCGTATCATTATCCTGCCGACGCCCGTTGAGGAGTTCAAAGATACGCTTAACGCCAAAACGCCCTCGGCCTTGGCGCAGGGCATAGACGATGCAGAGGTGCTGCAGGCCCACCTGCTCCGAGACGATATCAAGGTCGGTGAAAGCGAGATTCGAGAGTGCCATCTGATAGGCGTATTCTTGGTTTTCCTCAATGAAACACTGCACATCGCCAAGAGTTTCCAAGCCCAGGTCAATGAGTATGGGCAGGAAGGGCATCAGGGGGGCCGGGAATACCTCGGCCTGGTTTGCCGCAGCAATGCGCCGGCTGAGGCGGTCGAAAGGTTTCATTTCGAGGAAGCCGCGGAAGGTGTCCACGTCCAGGGGGACGTCTTGTAGCTGTCCCGAAGCCACCAGTGCCTGCATCTGCCGGCGATAGTCTGTGAGAGTCGTGCGGAGACGGCTGAACTCGTCGTCCACCAACTCCAACATGCCAGACAGACGGCTGAACTGCCGACGGTACTGGTCGGGAATTTTGACGGCTCCCTTGTAGCCGATGTCGTGCTCGATGGTTGACCACACATGCTGCAGTGCTGTGCGCATCTGGATTTCGAAGCGGAGCTCGTTGAGTTCAGGCATCTCCGGATCTTCCTCAACGCTCTTGGGGATGCGGCAAATATAATGCAAAGAGTTGTAGCCGAAGCTGGTGAGCTGATGAGCCTTGCGCTTATCGACCGATTCAGACCAATCGATGTCGAAGAGCCCCTTGACGATAGCTGCCACCTTGTCCACATCATCGGTGTAGAAGGTGATGATGCGCAGTCCCAGGATATCCGTCACGTCGGATATCGACTGGTACTTCGTGCCCTTGAGCTCCAGTTTTTTTGCCAACGACTTTTCTTCCTTGACGCGGTGCTCAATAGCGTTCACATACATGCCATGCTCCTTCAACGAACTATCCAGCAGGTTGAAGACGATGCGCTCCATCCGCTGATAGACGGGGAGCTTGCTGCGGTATTGTTGCAGCAGTTCTTGGCTGTGGGGGTCTAATTGTTGATTATAGCTCATACTCTAACATGACAAAGGAATAAGGAACCAGTTCCATGTTGAACTTCTTCTCAGCCTTCACGCTCTCGGTTTGCGGAACGATAGGCTGCGCATCGAAGTTGTTCTCGTCCTCGGGCTGGCCGGTGAGGATAGTTTTCACGGCCATCTTCTTGGGCTTGAAACGGCTGATGTCGATCTGTGCTGTCCTGGCCTCTTCGCCAGCGTTGCAGAGCTTCACAAAAAGGCGGCGCGTCTGGGTGTTGAGGATGACGGACTGGCCGTAGCGGCTATCCACCACGGGCTGGTTAACGCCTTCGGCATCACCCATGAAGCGTACACAGTCACCATAATAATACTGTCCGCTGGAACGCCCGAAGAGCTGCTGAATGTAGTAGCTGCATGTAAGGATAGGACGTTCGTTGTCGAAATAGATGAGGTCGGGGTTCCAGTTGGTAGCGTTCTTGCGAGCAAACAGGGGTGCATAGCTGGTCATGGTCACGACATCGGCGTTGCGCTCCACGTGCAGCAGATATAATCCTTCGGCCAGTGCGTCAATGAGTTTCTTGTCCTTGGCCGCGTACTCACCCAGATAGACCTTTGTCTGGCGGTCGCGGGGATAGCTGTCATACTGGCGGCTGCGGAGGTAATAGTCACGGGGCTCGTAGTAGTGCTCATCAAGAATGGGGATGCCCAGTTCTTCAGCCAGTTTCCAGCCGTTCTCGTAGTCAGAATTACCATGGTGGGACCCCGGCCCAGCCGTGCCCACGATGACAATCTCGGGGTGAGCCTTTGTCACACGCTCGTACATATATTTGAAACGTTCAGCAAATTCAGGAGAGATACGTTCCTCATTGCCTATTCCGAGATATTTCAAGCCGAAAGGCGCCGGGTGACCTTGCTCGGCACGCACGCGCCCCCAAGGAGTCGTGGCGTCGCCGTTAGCCCATTCGATGAGGTCGAGAGCGTCCTGCACCCACTCGTCCATCTCCTCCATCGGCACGGCATCCTGCGCCTGGTCGCGCATACCCCAACCGCCGTTGGCGCCCTGACAGCTCACGCCGCAAGGCAAGATTGGCAGCGGAGCCATGCCGAGGTCCTCGCAGAACTGGAAATACTCATAGTAGCCGAGGCCCATGCTCTGGTGGTAGCCCCAAGTATTCTTGAGCGGAAGACGCTGTTCCTTAGGTCCGAGGGTAGTCTTCCAGCGGTAAGTGTTCCAGAAGCCGTCGCCTCCGCCGTGAATCACGCAACCGCCAGGGAAACGCATGAACTTAGGCTGCAAATCGGCCAGCGCCTGCGCCAAATCCTTGCGCAAGCCATGTCCCTTATACGTATCTTGCGGCATAAGAGAGAGCACATCCATGTCTATCGTACCTTTGGTGAGCACGAGCACCTGCAGCGACGCATGAGCGGCATCTTCTGCGGGCGTCAACGTTGCGCTGAGCTGTTGCCAATCAGCAGACGTAGCATAGAGCGTAGCCTCTGCCAACAACTTTGTGTCATGACGCCCCTGACGCTCCACCAACGCAATGCGCACTTCTTTGGCATCGCCCTCGACATTTCGCATGAAGGCTGAGAAATCGTAGTTCTCTCCGGCCTTTACATGTATGCCATCGAAGCCGTCGTTCTGCAGTCCGACACCTGTCCAGCCCTTGAAATCGTAATAATGACCTACGCGCTCCACCAACAGCCGCATATAAGTGGGGTTATTGGGGTGTACGGGGCTGTCCATGCGAGGTGTGAGGCGACCCAACGAGTGCCCCGGGCGTATGAAGCGCCAGGCTGTAGCAGGGCCCCACCCGTCGCGCTCTGTGGGGTTATACTCGAAGGAGCCGTTCTGCAAGAGTTCGGCATACAAGCCTCCATCGGCTGAGGAACTGATATCCTCAAAGAAAATGCCAATCAGCTCATCGCTGATGAGTTTGCCGCCCGCTGGCGCTTTCATTGTTTTCTGGGCGGAGAGCCCCATCACTGCTGTCAGGAGAACAGCCACAAGTGTCAGTCGTTTCATAGGAATTGATTTTGTGCTAAATAATTTGATGCAAAGATAGCGAATTTATGGGTAAGCACCTATCTTTGCTGCCGAAAAAGTCACAGACACGCCTATTTTTATCACGACGCTGGGGCGCAGGCGCCCAAAAACGCCCCATGCAATCAAGAAAAAAACAGGGTGAGATAAAAAAACTTTCATCTTTATAGCATTTATCTCTAATCTTTTTATTACCTTTGCACCCGCAAAAGAAAGTTAGGAGCGTAGCTCAGTTGGTTCAGAGCGCTTCAGTCACATTGAAGAGGTCATCGGTTCGAGCCCGATCGTTCCTACGAGGAAGTGGAAGGCACTTAGTCTTGAATGAAAGGCTGGGTGCCTTTTTTCCGAATAGAGATTTTCTGAATAAAGAATTGTATAAAGATTTTTTGAAACTAAGCATCATCCATCATGAAGATTCTCCTTTTAGGTAGTGGCGGTCGAGAGCATGCAATAGCATGGAAAATAGCTCAGAGCGAGCGTGTTGAGAAACTGTATATTGCTCCAGGCAATGCAGGAACGGCAAGTTGTGGAACAACTAACGGCTGCATCTGCGAGAATGTGGCTATGAAAGCCGATGATTTCGATGCTATTTCGAAATTTATTATCAATGAAGCGGTCGATATGGTAGTCGTAGGTCCTGAAGACCCGTTGGTGAAAGGTATCTACGATGTGCTGAAAGCCAATCCTCAGACGGCTCACGTGCCGGTAATCGGACCTTCAAAGGCTGGTGCCATACTCGAAGGCTCGAAAGATTTTGCCAAGGCTTTCATGCAGCGTCATCATATTCCAACGGCGCAGTACAAGACCTTCGACGGCGAACACCTCGCAGAAGGACTGGCTTTTTTGGAAACGCTGGAGGCTCCCTATGTGCTGAAAGCCGACGGTCTGTGTGCTGGTAAGGGCGTACTTATCCTGCCTACGCTCGAAGAAGCTAAGAAGGAGCTGAAGGAAATGTTAGGCGGTATGTTCGGCACTGCCTCGGCTCGTGTGGTCATTGAAGAGTTCCTGAGTGGCATTGAGTGCTCCGTCTTTGTGCTGACGGATGGCGACCACTATAAGATTCTTCCAGAGGCCAAGGACTACAAGCGCATAGGCGAGGGCGACAAAGGATTGAATACAGGTGGCATGGGCAGTGTCTCGCCCGTTCCTTTTGCTACT
>CACZSQ010000085.1 GCA_902783885.1 uncultured Bacteroidales bacterium | reverse complement strand
TCATCAGCGGCATCGGCTGCAGCAGCCGTCTGCCCCACTACATGGCCACCTACGGCATGAACACCATCCATGGCCGTGCTGCCGCCATCGCCACCGGCGCTAAGGTGACGAATCCCAGCCTCGACGTGTGGCAGGTCAGCGGCGACGGCGACGGCCTCGCCATCGGCGGCAACCACTTCATCCACGCCAACCGCAGGAACATCGACCTGAACATGATTCTGCTCAACAACCGCATCTACGGTCTCACGAAGGGACAGTACTCCCCCACCTCACCCCGAGGCTTCGTCAGCAAGAGCAGCCCCTACGGCACCGTGGAAGACCCCTTCCGCCCCGCTGAGCTGTGCTTCGGCGCACGCGGCCACTTCTTCGCACGCGCCGTGGCCACCGATGCCCCCGGCACCATCGAGGTACTGAAGGCCGCCCACGATCACAAGGGCGCCAGCGTCTGCGAGATCCTGCAGAACTGCGTCATCTTCAACAACGGTACCCACGACAGCGTCTATGACAAGGAAGGCCGCAAGAAGAACGCCATCTATGTGCGCCACGGCGAGAAGCTCGTCTTCGGTGAAAACAACGAGTTCGGACTTGTGCAGGAGGGCTTCGGCCTGAAGGTCGTGGAAATCGGCAAGGACGGCTACACCCTCGACGACATCCTCGTCCACGATGCCCACTGCCAGGATAACACCTTGCAGCTGAAGCTCGCCCTCATGGGCGACGGTGACGGCTTCCCCATCGCCCTCGGCGTCATCCGCGACGTGGAAGCTCCCACCTACAACGATGCTGTCACAGCACAGATCGAAGAGGTGAAGGCTGCGAAGAAGTACCACACCTTCGCCGAGCTCCTCGAGACCAACGATATCTGGGAAGTGAAATAACCCCTTCAAGTTCCAATTGTTGCTAAAGCCATCTTTTCCTGTATGAACAGTAACCTCATTTCTAACAAGGCAGCCGCAGGCGCATACGCAGCCCTGATGGCGGCTGCCTTGTTCGTTTCGTGCCAAAGAACGCCTTTGGCTCTTGAGACGGTGGTGCCCCACCGCATAGCAGTGACCAATGCCTTGGATGCCCATCCGGTGGCGGCGGCCACAGCCTTCATCAAGCCGTATATGGCTGGTGTCGATAGCTTGCGCAGACCTTATGTCGGCCGGAGTGCCGTGGTCATGTCCGCAGGTCGGCCCGAGAGCCTCCTGGGCAACTGGTCCGCCGACGTGCTCGTAGCGGCCGGTGAGCGTCGGGGCTATCATCCCGATTTCGGCGTTTGTAACATCGGAGGCCTCCGCGCCTCGCTCCCGAAGGACACAGTGCGCATCGGCGACATCATGGCCATAGCGCCCTTCAACAACTATCTCACACTGTTGGAGATGCGCGGCAGCGATGTGGCAGAGCTGATGAACAATATCGCCGCCGTCCACGGTGAAGGTGTCAGCAGCAGCGTGCGCCTTGTCATCACCCGCGATGGTCTGCTAAAATCAGCCGCCATCGGTGGAGAGCCTATTCAGGATGACAAGATCTACACAGTGGCCACGCTGGACTATCTGTCCGAAGGCAACGACAAGCTCTATGCTTTCAAGAAAGCCACAAAGAAGGAGGTGACACCCGTGCTGATCCGCGATGCCATGATGGAGCACTTGCGCACCCTCGACGCTCAGGGCCGGCAAGCCACGTCGGCCATCGAAGGCCGCATCACCGAGACAGCCGAAGGCATCGCTCCAACGATTGCGGCCCGTCTCGAGATAGGCGTGCCGGAATATCCGTTTGCCATCAGTGCCGACCAAGGACAGGGGCGCACACGCCAATTGTTCATCGCGCACACCAACGACACCCACTCCTGCATCGAGCCGCTGAGCCCTCTGTTGGCCGACACAGCTGAAGCTGACAAGGGCGGCTACCTGCGGCGCGCGGCGCTGCTGCGCGACCTGCGCCGCCAGCACCCCGACCTCCTGCTTCTGGACGCCGGCGACTATTCGCAGGGAACGACCTACTATCACCTCTATCGTGGTGAAGTGGAAGTGGGGCTCATGAACCTGATGGGCTATGATGCCGCCACCATCGGCAACCACGAGTTCGACTACGGCCTTGAGAACATGGCACGCCTGTTCCGCATGGCATGCTTCCCCATCGTATGCTGCAACTACGACTTCACGGGAACGCCCGTCGAGGGACTGGTGAAGCCTTATGTCATCATCAAGCGCGCAGGACTGAAAATCGGCATCCTCGGCGTGTCGCCCGAGCTGAACGGCCTCGTGTCCACCGCCAACTGTCAGGGTGTCAAATATACCGACCCCATCGTGGCAGCACAGCCTGTTGCCGACTATCTGCGCAACGAAGCCAAGTGCGACCTGGTCATCTGTATCTCTCACCTCGGATGGGAGGTGCCCGAAGTCTCCGACGAAGACCTCATCCCTGCCACCAGGAACATCGACCTCGTCATCGGTGGCCACTCCCACACCTTCTTTGCCAGCCCGCAGGTGCGCCGTAACCTCGACGGCAGAGCCGTTCCCGACAACCAGATGGGCAAGAACGCCCGCTATCTGGGAACACTCCAACTCTATCTGCGTGAGGGAGCTTCACAATAAAAACGCCCGTGAGAGCGTTATATAAGAGATGAAGCGAATCTGCATCTCCTTGTTAGCCTGCCTGACAGCCCTCATAGCCACAGCTCAGGAACCGGTTATCCAGCATCGACCGTATCTGGACAACCGATTCCTGCACTATGGCTTCTTCATAGGCATGAATATGATGGATATGGAGCTGAAGAACACCGGCTATGTGGACCCTGGCACCGGACAGCGATGGTACGCCGAGGTGGACAACTACCAGCCGGGCTTCTCCGTAGGCGTGCTCGGCGAGATTCGCCTGCACAAGTACTTTGGGTTCCGCATCCAGCCCACCATCCATTTCGGACAAAAACACATCATGTTCCACGAGCAGGTCTCAGGCCGCGACAGCTCACAGAACATGAAAACAACCTATCTTTCCGTACCGTTGGAGCTGAAGGTGGCTGCACCCCGCTACAACAACTTCAGGCCTTATGCCATGGTGGGCGTAGCTCCCACTATCGACCTGACATCACGCAAGCATGATGCGCTGACAACCCAGCGCTTCGACTGCTTCATTGAAATAGGCGCAGGCTGCGATTTCTACCTGCCCTACTTCAAGCTTATTCCCGAACTGAAATTCTGCTTCGGTCTCCGCGACATCCTGAACCACGACCGCGACGACCTCACCGACGAGTCATTGCGCAAGTTCACCAACAGTATCAGTCGCGGTGCCTCGAAGATGATTGTCCTGACGCTCTATTTTGAATAGGGCCTATAGGGCTTATAAGGCATATAGGGCTCATAGGGCTTATAGGGCTTATAAGGCTCATAAGGCATATAGGCCCCATAAGGCCTATTTCAATAATCCGAAATAGGTGTCGAGCAAGTGCTTGGCCGCGATGAATGAAGTCTGCTGCCCATCGAGCACCGCCCTTTCGGCGCGCGGCAGCAGCGCTGCTATGGTCTCGTTATTGTAGAAGCCGTTGCGCAACTGCTCATTGATGCTCTCGTACATCCAATACTTCGCCTGCTCGGCACGGCGGTGTTCAAAGTAGCCGTTGCCCTTCACAAAGTCCACGTACTCGAAGATCATATCCCACACCTCCTTGATACCGAGGCCGTAGAAGCCGCTGTAGCACAGCACCTTCGGGAGCCAGCCGCTCTCAGGAGCCGGGAACAGATGCAGGGCGTTCCTGAACTGACGGGCCGCCAGCTGGCACGGCTCCACATTATCGCCGTCGCACTTGTTGATGACGATGCCGTCGGCCATCTCCATGATGCCGCGCTTGATGCCTTGCAGCTCGTCGCCCGTACCGGCGAGTTGAATCAAGAGGAAGAAATCGACCATCGAGTGGCAGGCGGTCTCGCTCTGCCCCACACCCACGGTCTCCACGAAGATCTTGTCGAAGCCGGCAGCCTCGCAGAGGATGATGGTCTCGCGCGTCTTGCGAGCCACGCCGCCGAGAGAGCCGGCAGAGGGGCTGGGACGGATGAACGAATCGGGATGGACGCTAAGTTTCTCCATGCGTGTCTTATCGCCCAGGATGGAGCCTTTGGTCTTCTCCGAGCTGGGGTCTATGGCCAGCACGGCCAGCTTGCCGCCTGTGCGCTCCAGCACATGAACGCCGAACTCATCGATGCTGGTGCTCTTGCCCGCGCCGGGCACACCGCTGATGCCAATGCGCACGCTCTTGCCGCTGTAGGGGAGGCATTTCTCTATCACCTCCTGTGCCAGCTGCTGGTGTTGCGGATTGGTGCTCTCCACGAGCGTCACGGCCTGTCCGAGCATCGTGACATTGCCCTTGAGAATACCCTGCACATAATCATCCACAGTCAGGCGATGGCGTGCGAAGCGCCCCCGCTGCAGGTAAGGGTTCACGATGGCGGGCTGTTCCACGCCGCTATTGACGGTCAAGCCCTTATATTCTTCATTATTCTCAGGGTGCTGCATATCTCAATCTTTCAGTTTTCCAACTCCCTTGTGCGTAGGGATGACCGGACGGATGGTGCCGTCGGCATTGAATTCCATCTTGTCGATGCAGACCTCGCGGTGGAAGCCGGGGCCCTTGTCCCTGTGCATATAATTCTTGTTGATGCGGTGATAGACGATGTACCACTCGTCGCGCCCGGGAATCTGTACGACGCTGTTGTGCGCCGTGCCATAGATCTCATGCTGCGGGTCCTGCTGCAGAATAACGGGTGACTTCGCCACCTCGATGGGACCTAATGGCGATTTGGCTGTTCCGTAAGCCACGTGGTAGTTGGGAGATCCCGTGTCATCAACGCTCCAGAGAAAGTAGTAGAGGCCGTTGCGATAGAACACATACGGAGCCTCGCGATAGGCATAGTCAGCCAGCGTGCCGCCCTGCGGCGTCATCACCGTGACGGTGGTGGTGTCGATGCTCACCATGTCATCGTTCAACTGTGCGCCGGCCATGTAGCCGTTGCCCCAGTAGAGATAGTCCTTGCCCGACACGGGGTCGTGGAACACGTCCACGTCTATCTGCTGTCCGCCGCGCACGCCGTTCGGGAGCTTGTTGACGATGGGCTTGCCGAAGTCTGTGAAAGGACCTGTCGGGAAGTCGGCAACAGCCACGCCGATGGCCTTGCGGTTGTTCTCCGGGTTATGACCGCTATAGTAGAAGAAGTACTTCCAGCGTCCGTTGACAGCTTTCTCTATGATGCAGGGTGCCCACGCGTTACCTGTTGCCCAGGGCACCTGATCCGTGCCCAGGTCGAGCATGATGCCCTCGTGGCGCCAGTCTGTCAGGTCCTTGCTGGAGAACACCGTGAAATAGTAGCCGCCCCACCCGGGAGCGCCGTCGGTGGTGGAATAGATATAGAACCGCTTCGTCTGCTGCGCATACAGCACCTCCGGGTCAGCGTGGAACTCCGGCAGAATGGGGTTGCCTGAGGACTCTCCACTGGAAGACTCTCCCCCCGCCCTCCCTGTTAGGGAGGGAGCGGTCACCTTTGCAAATATGGCAGAGGTTAAAAAGCAAATAGTTGCAAAAGAAAGAACCTTATTCATATATTAATATTATATTATTAAATTCGTTTTTAATCTTGTCAGGTAATTGCTCCCTCCCTAACAGGGAGGGCGGGGGGAGAGTCTTCTATCCCTAGTTCTCCCTATAGTAATCCAGCATCTCGAAGATGTCGTCCTTGCCGGCCTGCTGGTTTATGCGGATGTCGCCCACCGCTCCGAGAAGCGTGAAGTTGATGACGCCCGCCGTGTTCTTCTTGTCGTGGGTCATCAGCTCGTACAGGCGGTCATACTCCTTGCAGGTGAAGGTGAAGATGCCGTATGTCTCGCGCACAAACTGTGCCACCTGGTGCAGGCGTTCCGAGGGGAAGCCGCAGCGCGTGGCGCTCAGGTAGAGTTCGCAGACGAGTCCCCAAGCCACCGCGTAGCCGTGGAGCACCGTGCGGTTCTCCGCCATCGCCAGGCTCTCGAAGGCGTGCCCCACGGTGTGGCCCAGGTTCAGCGCCTTGCGCAGCCCGTGCTCGTGCGGGTCTTCGGTCACGATGCGTTCTTTGATGCTCACGCTCTTGGCCACGAGAGCCTTCAGTGCCTCATAGTCCAGGTGCTCAATGTCGAAGCGCAACAGCTCCAGCAGGTTCTCCTCATTGGAGATGAGTCCGTGCTTGAGCATCTCAGCGTAACCGCTGCAGAGATTCTGCCTGTCGAGTGTCCGCAGGAAATGCGTGTCGAGGATGACGGTCTGCGCCTCGTTGAAGACTCCGATCTCGTTCTTCAGGCCACGGAAGTTGATACCCGTCTTGCCGCCCACGCTTGCATCCACCATGGCCAGCAGCGTCGTGGGGATGTTCACGAACGCGATGCCGCGCTTGAACGTAGAAGCCGCGAAGCCGCCCAGGTCTGTCACCATGCCGCCGCCGAGGTTCACGAGCATCGAGTGGCGCGTGGCGCCGCCCTCGCCCAGTGCTGTCCACACGGCAGCAAGCGTGTCCAGTGTCTTAGCTTCATCCGTGGCACCGATGGTGATCAACTGCGCTTCGGCCATACACGGGAAGCCGCTTACCACGGGCCAGCACAGCTCCGCCGTCGTCGTGTCGGCGAGCACGAACAAGCGGTCAGGACCGACGCGCCCAATAGCCGCTGTCAGCTCCGCCTGCAAATCCCTGCTGATGATGATCTCCTGCTTCATTCCACTCGACACCTCGCGTAGCGTGTCGCTATTAAATTCGTGTAATCCGTGTAATTCGTGGTTTTTTATAAATCCAATTACTTCGCCATTTTTGTTCCTTTGCGAACATAAATCCCGTGTGCGCTTTCGTTCGGGTTTACACGTCGTCCGCTGAGGTCGTACCACTGCTGTGCGCCCTCGTCGCTCGTCGTGGGAACCTCGATGAAATCGAGAATCTTCTTTGTCAGCAGGAAGTTGTCGAAGCCGCAGATGAACTCATTGGCCTTATGGTCGGCCTTGGCGCCGATGAGCAGGGGGGTGACGCCGTCGGCCTCGAAGTCAATCGTGACCGTTTGCCATTGATTCGTAGCGGACACTGTGCGCGTGACCCCTCCCACATACACGGAGGCGGTGTTGTTGCTGGAGTTGTCTGTGGCAAAGATGTCGGCAGTGAGCTGGTACTCGCCTTCTTCGAGCAGCACCTCCTGATAGTAGTTGAGGATGCTGGCGCCCCAGCGCTGGCGCATCCACAGCGTGTGCTGCCCGCCCTGGCTGTTCTTGGGTTTGGAGGCGAAGAATGCGCTATACTGCTTATCGGCGGTGGCGAAGGCGTTGAAGTCGTTGGCGTCGCGCGGTCCGTAATCGACGGTCCATCCCTTAGGAACATAGATGGCGCGGTCGCTGGTGACGCCACTGCCGCTCATGACGCTATAGGTGTCCTCGAAGTCGCCGTTGACAAACGTAGTGGCATATTCTTTCTCCTCGTAGGGAAGATCCTGCAAGCCGCAGATCTCCTTCTGTGTCAGGCAGACGTCGTAGAGGCTGAAGCCGTCGATGGTGCCGCAGAAGTCCTGATTGTCGGCGGCATATTGGCCATCCCACCATTGCGTGCGCCCGATGTAGTTGCGCGTGTCCGGCGCAACCTCTGCCAGCATATAAGGCTCGTTCTGGTTGGCAGTGCCGCTGGCGTCCACCTCGCCGTTGATATAGATCGTCGTCTTCTTGGTGGCTGCATCGTAGCTGACAGCCATCTTATAGGTGGTGCCGGCCTTCAGCGTTGTAGCGCCGCTGACCATCGTCGTCGTGCCGCCGTTGTATTTGATGCCGGCAGCGAGGGCGTCGGCGCGCAGGAAGAGGCTGTTGCCGCTGCCGCTGCCGAAGTCGTAGAGGCGCGGCTGCTTGGTCATGGTCTTGGGGGTCACCGTCAGCAGGACGGTGTAGGAGCGCAGCCCTGTGAGCAGCCCTTCGGGTGCCACGACATAGGTGTTCGTGGAGAAGCCCGATGCCGTATTCGCGGTCAGGTCGATATGGTCGTTGGTGTAGCGCACGTTCTTGGCGATGTCACGCGCCAGCGCCTTGACCTGGAACTCGCGGCTCTCCTCGCCGATGGTGGCAGTGAGGGTGACGTCCTTGTCCTTGGCGATGGCGTAGAGGACGCCGTTGCTGCTGATGACTTGCTCGTTGTCGGAGGTCCACACGATGTCGAGGCCCAGCCTGGAGGCGGGCAGCACCAGGTCGGTGCGCGTCTCGGCGGGCAGGTCGAGCATCGCCAAAGCGTTCTTGGTCTTCTCGGCATCCAGCTGGTCCTGCATATCCTTGACAAGAGCCTGAACAGTAACAGGCGAGGCGCAAGCCTGGAAGCGGCGTAGAGCCATGCAGGTGTGGTTGAAGCCTTCGCCATGGCATGTGATGTCGCCGGCGATGGTCTCTTCCGGCTGGATGACCTGATCCACGAGGCCGTTGCGGTAGAAGGTCAGCGTGGTGCCGTCGTAGGTCATGGTCAGGATCCATGTGCCAACCTTCGTGGGATGGTTGTCGCCGCTGGTGCCGGTGGAGTTCGTGGCCCAGTTGTCGCTCGTGAGCAGGCGGTTCTGGCTCTTGTATGTCTTGTCGCCAATCGTCACCACCGGATAGTTGTCAGCGCCGAGACTGTAGGTGACGTTGTCGCCCACAGTGAACAGCACGCCTTCATACTTGGACTCGTTCATGGCGAAAGCCAGGCTCTCGGTCATATCCTTGACGAACATCGTTCCTGTGGGTTCAAGGCTTTCCTGTGTCAGCTCCTCCTTCCACTCGCAATCCATGCGGATGTCGGTGGGATAGCCCTTGGGATAGTTCTTCTGCACCATCCAGTAGTAGTAGTCGCCGTTCATCCACGCCAGGCGCAGAGGTGAGTTCTTGGAGCCCGGGATGACGAAGGGGCGCACATTGTTCTTGGCTGAGTTCTTGGTAATCTGCTCGCTGCCGGCCACCTTGCCCTCGTCATCGATGGTGTATTTCCAAATCTCATAGACACCGTTCTTGTCATACTGTCCGCCGGTGGTGGGGATGCTCAAGTACATATCGTTGACATTCTCGGGGTCGAGGCTCATGCCGCCGCTGTAGCAGCGCTCGGTGGAGTTCCAGTTCGAATGGAAGGCGTGACCGGCATACTGCACCCATGTGCGGCGCCATTCGCTGCCGGTCCAGCGGGCATACCAATAGACGTGTGATGTCTTGGCTTCATCAATGTGGGGATAGGCGATGACGGGATTCTCGTCCTTGTCGATGACAACCTGCCACAACCAGTTGCGGATGTTCGACGAGTTATCTACGACGGCTGCCGGATGAGCGCTGGCATAGCTGCTCTGCTTGTTGACATTGTGCACACCGTTGGCAATGACGGAGAGCTGGTTGCCCTTGATGTCGCGCAGGATGGGGCCGTTGCCGTGGTTGATGTCAATGACGTTTAAGTAGAGCCAGTCGGGCCACTCGTTGTCGGGGTGGCCGGTGGTGTAGGAGAGATAGATCTTGTCCTTGCCGTTGCTCTGGTACTTGGCGTAGGGGCGTGCGCCGGTGCTCTGCACAATCTGCTTGGGACCGAAGTCAAACGAGCAGTTGTCCGAGGCATCGGGCATCGTCAGGCGCGCGATGGTCGGGTGCCAGTTGATGCCGCGCCAGCAGAGGTAGATGTGGTCGGGGTCGTCCGAGAGGATGAAAGGCGAGGGATAGGTGGTGTTGTTGGCCGTGGCCAGGCGCTTCTCCTCGCCGAGGGCGGTGATGTCGCCCGGCTTCTGGGAGATACGGTACCAGATGCAGGCCTCGTCGGTGTGGCGTGTGTAGAAGATCATCACGCGCTCATCGGGCAGCACCACGAACGTGGGGTTGTTGTGGTCGTCGGGCTGGAAGTAGCTGCGGATGAGCACGTCTGTCTTGCGACCGCTCACCCAGTCATACTGTGTGGCTTTCACGTTGCCGTGAACATCGATATAGCCGATATAGGTGGCATTGATGGTGCCGCCCTCATTCTCATAGTGCAGCGCACGGGGGTCGGCGAACCAGCACCAGGCGCCTTCGTCGGCCACCACGGTGCCGCTGTAGGTCTCCTGTGCAGAGACTGTCACTGCTACCGTCGTCAGCAGCAGGCTGAGCAAGAACTTCTTCATGATGAATTTGATTGTTTTAACTGATTGATGGCGCAAATATACACTTTTTTTCCTATACATAGCCGCCTATGGCGGGAAATCTTTCAAAATCCGTACAAAATCTTTCTAAGAAACAGATTTGAATAATGAACACAAATTTCATCCATAAATGAAGTTTTCGAACACGGATCACACGGATTGAACGGATAATCTATTCAAAATCTAACAAAATATTAATAAGACCTAGGTCTTACAGCCATAAGATGCAGGTCTTAAGGGCTGAAGATCTAGGTCTTCAGCCCTTAAGACCGCTCGTTTATGAACTGAAGAAATTTATAGCAATGCGAACAGCCTACATACATTCGCCATCTAATCAGATGGTTCTCTGCTGATTAAACACCAATTTAGGGTACACTCAGGCTACACTCAAGTATCATTCCCCGTGTACCCTCAGTGTACCCTGAGTGTACCCTAAAAGCCCGCTTTTTGAGACTCAACCCACTGATGCACAACATAATACCTCTTCAGTGTATGTAGGCAGGTCGCATTCTCATAAAATTTTGCTCGAAATCTTTCAAACGAACACGGATGACACGGATTGAACGGATAAGTTGGGAACTTAAATCTGACTTAAATCAGAACTTAAATCTTTCTATTGTTTTGCTCGCAGATTGCACAGAACTCACAGATAGCGCAGAGACTCTTGCGGCGGTGATTGACTTGCGGTGGCAACGATAGGGATAGGACGCACAGATGCTGTGCGACCTTGAAGTTTTCAAGGCCAGCCATCTTAAAAGCTAGCTTTTAGAGTGGCGGTACTCGAAAGCTTCTAGCCCCAATGGCCACATTGGAGCGTAATCCCTATCTCCGAGCGGGGGAGAAATCCGAGCAATCCGTGTAATCCGTGGTCAAATAAATTTAAGTCTGGATTTATGCTTGATTTATGTTCCTGCCTTAAACTTCATTAATGCCTACATACTTTACGTTCTGGTTATGCCAAACTACCGAACGAAATCAAGCCAAACTACCGAATAAGTCTCCCGGGAACATAAAATCTCACCTAAATCAGAACTTAAATCATTTTGCGGAGCCGCTACGCGTGGGCTCCGAAAGGGATTTTTTGAGGGTCGCCTACGGCGGGAAATCCTACAAAATCTAATCAAAATCTTTCAAAATATTATTTCTTGCTATGTTCAACTATCAAATGCCACGCGGACTTCTTGTGTAATTTGCTTGGCTAAAAACTCAGGGTCTTTGACAAAGGACTTATTGACCAAAATATATAAGGACGTATCATTGACACGAAAATGCTCGAAGAGCTTTTCGCCTACGACAGAGGACGTAAATCTTCTATAGATACGATAGCGACGAGTGGCAAGGCCTATCTCATCGTGCTCATCAGCGGCTCCAATAAAGAAAAAAGAAGCAGAGGGGTCACGCTGAAGGACATCCAGCATGATATGATAAAGCGTATAGAAAATTGTACGGGGCTCAAAAGTATTGGTCAGCAGACTGAACTTATTATCACTATGGCGATGCGCCTTATCAAAGAACTTCAGGCAATAAACATGTTCAGGGAAACATTCCACACGGACAATATAAGTATGATGAGAGCGAGTGGACTTGAACCTATACTGATAAGTCTGAACAGAAAGGTGATAACTTCCACCCTGTTCGACCATCCCTAACACAAAAGGGTAGCCATCAGACATTCTCATGGCCGCAAGATTTATATGAGTTGCTGATATGCAGGGATTCTCAAGTTCTCCAACTCCGAAGACGATACATGTACAGCACCTGGGGTGGCATCATAATAATCCACGGGATAACGATATTTCCCGTTTGGCATCTTCACCGTTGTAACACGCCGAGCCAGCATCATACCCTCAGCTGTTCTCACATGTGTGGTCTTTTGTTTTACGACGACTCCCATATCTCTTGCTTCTTTCTGTTTTCCAGTGCAAAAGTAAGGAGTTAATTTTATTCGAACAAACATTTTCGGGTTTTTCGTTCTTTTTCGCCTGTTTTCGGATGCCTAAAGGACTAATCAAATAATACAAAGAGGCCGAGCGTTGTGCTCGGCCTCTTTCTTCTTATTTTAACCTATTCAGGTGTTAACGAGTCTTCAGTTGTTGCTCCAGTCATCTTTCCAGACATTGTAGTCGGAACGTTCACTACGGCTGCCACGGTCGGCACGATCCTCTTTCACCCAGCCGGCATTAGTTCCACTGACAGTAGTTTCGGAGAGAGTCATCAGCAGGGATGCCTGCATTTGCATCTCTGTTATTTTCAACTCTGGTGCTTGATATATTCTTTTCATTGTCGTAAGCATTATATAATTATGTCTTGAATTGATGACCTGTTATTATTTCACGAGCACTTTCTTACCGTTCACGATGTTCACGCCCTTCTGGAGCTTGCTCAAGCGCTGACCGGCGAGGTTGAAGATAGCGGCATCGTCCTTAGTCAACTGACCATTGTCAATGCCCTTGATGCCATCCACCAGTTCGTCGAAGTTCAGGTAGAAGCCCTTGACATTGCCACCTGTGTTGCCAGCCACGTAAGCACGGTTAGCACCCAGCGTTGTGCCGTCCCAGTGGAAGAAGCCCACCTTCGTGCCGTCGGTACCGAGCGTGTAATGTGTGCCACCTGCAAATTCAGCGATTTCCAAGTATGAACCTGTCAGGGCTGTACTCTCAGAAGCTGTAGTTGAATAGTTTGTGCCAACTGTTACTGTGGCGGTAAGAGCTGTACCAACGAGCAACACTGGAGTACCAGCATTCACGGTGGTCATCCCTTCAGACATATTCAAAGTAGTTCCATCCTTTGTAAGAGTATAAGCTGTTGCTCCCGACAGTTCAATATCGTAAGGAACACAGAGGGTAGCATAATAACTGGCATCAATGGGACCATTGAGGGTGATGTTGAAAGTTGAAGCCTCCTCAAATGTCCACTGAGCAGCAGCATCATTTGAAGTACCGCCGCAGACTTGGTTATTGGAATCAACCTTATAGTAAGAATAAGGTAGGTATGCAGAATTAGTACCCTCACCATTGCCAAGGCAATGAGCAAATGCAATCTGACCAGGAACGGTAATCTCACTGAAGTGTGCATATTTACCACCGCCTGCAGCATCTAACAAAGCTTTATAAGTTTCTGTATAACACCACCCAAAGTCCTTACCTTGAGTAGCAAAATAAGTCTTGCCATCACGTATCTGTGCCTGCACAATAGACCCTGCAGTTGGAGCATCTACATCTGCATAAATACCGCCTGCTGCCTTCACATTCAGGTATTTGTTATTGCTGACGTTCTTGATGACATAGAACTTACCATTCTCTGGATAGATAATTCCTGCATTCTTTGCTGCAACAATAGCCTCATATTCAGCCAGAGTGAACTGCTTGTTGTTCAGTTGAGTCATATAAGTAGCAACTATTGACGTAGCTGCAGTTTGTGAAAGACCGAAAGGCTTACCAATCGTAGGCGAAGGATCTTCTCCATCCATGAGGAATGGAATGACTTCAGCTTCTACTCTGTCATAGCAATTTGTGGGATGGAAATACTCTTCAAGAGCTGCGAGGGCAGATGTGGCATCAAAAGAGCCTGCTTCGATGATGATAGCGCTATTGCCACCATCATTAGCAACATTATATTTGAAAACATCTGGGGTCATACCCGTTGAGACACCATACATCTGGCCGCCAACTGTTACAATGATTGGTTCTGCATTAGCAGATGACGCTGTTGAAGCCTGGAATGTAACAGGGCTTGCTGCCACAGCGCTGGTAACATCAGCTGTCAAAGAGAGTTTATTTCCGTCAACGTATGCAAACTTGCTCTCACCAACGCTATAGAGATATACATTACCCTCATAAGTAATAAAAGCAAACTGCTGCTTAGTGTCACTTGCTAAGAAAGCCAAGCCCAATTCAGATGTTGAATTAACAACAGTAGCGCCTGAACCCACAGCCCAAGTACCACGGTTATTACGGATATTGTAGCACTTTGAGTTGCTTAAGCCGTCAAGGCTGATAACATAGCCGCTCTTGAGCGTGCGAGTCACCTTGATAGTGCAGTTCTCGGTTCCAATCGTTCCTTCGGTGGTATAATCGTAGTATGTGTAGTTGCTGATGGCTGAAGGGATGCTGACAGCGCTGTTCTTCTCC
>CACZSQ010000084.1 GCA_902783885.1 uncultured Bacteroidales bacterium | reverse complement strand
CATCGGCTACACCATCTACAACCTCGCCGCCTTCATGGACGGCGACATCCAAGAGTGCATCGACCGCCTCATCGTGGCCGAGAATGCTGAGCGACTGAAAGAGAGCGCATTATAAGAGGATACTGACAACGACCGTTCTATTGAAAACTCATATTTCTTTGGCTGTCTCGGTGAGAATCGACAACAATCGTCCATCGTTCGTCAAGAAAAATAGTAAGTACTGAAATAATTTGATGATTTCGAATATGTTTGAACAGGAAATCAAGCGATATGAGGAGGTAAGGCGCGAGTATGAGGCTCGCATCAAGGTGAAGATGGCGCCGGAGGATTACATGGACTGGCATGAAGTGCTGTTCTCGTGTCATTCCTGCGCCATTGAAGGCAACTCATTCACGATTGACGACACACGCATCCTGAAGGAACAGGGACTGGCAATGACCCCCGTAGGACATTCGTTATTGGAATGTACAGAGATGGCAGACCACTTCCGTGCCTTCCGCTACGTGGTTTCACATCTGCAGGTTCCTTTCGACGAGACGCTGTTGCAAGAAACAAATCGGTTGGTTACAGAGAACACGCTTGCTTTTCGTGCACCAGGAGCCATACCAGGAGAATATACCACAGAGGACATGGCTGCCGGCGACACCATCTTTGGTGACCACGAGACGTTAGTTGCCCGTGTGCCGTCCCTGATGGCTTCTACTGCCGAGGCGTTGCAGCGCGGCATTCACCCCATGATTGTGGCAGCACGCTTTCACGGGTTCTTTGAGTATCTGCATCCGTTCCGTGACGGTAACGGCCGAACAGGACGCCTGCTATCTAATTGGATACTTTTACAAGCTGATCATCCGATGCTCATCATCGACATCAAAGACAGGGAAATATACATCAATGCCCTGCGTCAGATCCGTGGCGAAGGCACCGATGAATTTCTCATCGCTTTCTTCTTCCGCGCGGCTATAGAACGCATGGAGGCAGAAATGGCGCAGAAGAAACGCAATACAAATCTTGGTTTATTCTTATTCTAAGAACTCACGATATGACACGCGAACAACTTTTTGAGAACATCAAACGCAAGCAGAGCTTCCTGTGCGTAGGGCTTGACACCGATTTGAAGAAAGTGCCGCAGTTCCTGGTGGAACGGGCAGAGAAAGAAGAGGACTTTGATGCCATCTTCGAGTTCAACAAGGCTATTATCGATGCTACGGCACCGTACTGCATCGCCTACAAGCCCAACCTCGCCTTCTACGAAGCACACGGCGTGAAAGGGTGGATTGCGTTCGAGAAGACAGTTAGATATATCCGCGAGCAGTACCCAGACCAGTTCATCATCGCAGATGCCAAGCGCGGCGACATCGGCAACACGAGCGCCCTCTACGCGCGAACCTTTTTTGAAGAGATGGATGTGGACGCCGTCACGGTGGCCCCCTACATGGGCGAAGACAGCGTGACGCCTTTCCTCGGTTATCCTGGGAAGTGGGTGATTCTGCTGGCGCTGACCAGCAACAAGGGAAGTGGGGATTTCCAAAGGACTCAGACTCTCTCCTCCCAGACTCTCCCCCCGCCCTCCCTCAAGGGAGGGAGCGATTACCCTTCAGAACTTGAGAAACCCATGATGCTTTTTGAGCGCGTCATCCTACGCTCTCAACAATGGGCCAAGAACTATTTCGCTAGCAAAGATTCCTCCACACCTCAAATACATACCGCTCCCTCCCTTGAGGGAGGGCGGGGGGAGAGTCTTCTCATGTACGTCGTAGGCGCCACCCAGGGTTCTGCCTTTGCGGACATCCGCCGCTTGGCCCCCAATCACTTCCTGCTGGTACCCGGCATCGGAGCTCAGGGCGGCAGCCTCGAGGAGGTGTGTGAGTATGGATGGAACGACCACTGCGGTCTCATCGTCAACTCATCCAGAGCCATCATTTACGCCGATACCACCAAGGATTTTGCAAAGGTGGCTGGCCAAAAGGCACACGAGGTGCAACAGCAGATGGCCTCCATCCTTCACGACAAAGGCGCCTGCTGAGGCCCTACCCCACCTTATTATTATATTTGTACAGCCCTTCACGCCGTGGCGTGAGGGGTTTTTCCATTAATGGCAAAACCAATAAGACCTATATCTTATGGCAAGAAGATTCAGGTCTTATGGCAAGAAGATGCAGGTCTTATGACTATAAGATGTAGCATCTTACGCGAGAAGATGCTGCATCTTAGGTCGAGAACATGCAACATCTTATAGCGACAGCTCTTAGGGCTATCGGCTTATGCTCCGGCACCTATTCACGGCTGAATATGGGCAGAGCTGAATATTTAACGGCGAATGAAACGAATGATGCGAATGATTATAGTGGAGGAAGAAATAAAAAGGCATGAAACATATAGAGATTTAAAAATATGACACCTATCCACCTGATAATAGTTATTTAATTATGTTTTAGGGTATTAAATAGGTGTGGATATTATATAATATGGTGGGGTATAAAATTAAAATTGGCAAGGTTTTGACAATTTTGAAAGATTATTTGCAAATTATTTTGCAGTTTCAAAGATTATTTATACATTTGCAGCAGAAAAGAGAAAGGGTTATGAACGTAACCTTGTACAGGAAGACAATAAGGAGTAAGAGAGAGCGCGTCAGCTCATTGGGTATTGAGCCCCTGATGGCTCGCATCATGTCTGATGCCAAGAGAGAGACGGTGGAAGCAATCCGTGCGAGAGCACCCAGGCTTTCACCGTCCTTGTTGCAACAATATGACGAACAGCTTCCGCGCGTCTGCCCCGGAGTGGATACACATCGCCGCCGCAATGGCAGCCAGACGGAGCGGTACACAGGTATCGTCCTATTGGAATTCAACGACTTAGCAGAAGACAGCGACATCCAGGACATCAAGCAGCGTGCTGCAGGGTGGCCCACAACGCTCGCCGCCTTCACGGGGTGCAGCGGAACGAGCGTGAAGGTGCTCGTGCGCGGGACATTAGACGACGGCAGCCTCCCCGAGGACGAGGTACTGATTCAACGGTTCCACACGCAACTATACAACCAGTGTGCCAAGGTCTATGCCACCGTCTGCGAGCATGAGCTGAGGAAGAAAACACCGACGCCCAAGGACGTTTTCCGCTGGACACATGACGAGCATCCCGTGTTCACACCAGACGCACCCGCCATACGCATCAGCCTGAAGGACCTCATGGGGGTAGAGGCCGAGCAGGACAAAGCACATGAATTCGGCAAGGAAGCGATCAAACCCAGCCTGGACAACATCCGCCGGTATGCCATGCAGTTCGCCTTAGCGGTAAGACAGATGCGCGAGGAATACGGCATCGGGGAATCCAGAGAAGAAGAGGAAAAGATTCCATACACAGAACAGCTCCATCTGATAGCCACCAAATGTGCCGATATGGACATTCCTGTTTCGGAAACATTCCAACAAAGCAGATCATGGACATTCCATCGGATTGACGACCGCGAGCAAGCACGCGCCATCATCGAGAGCGCCTACCTATCCCGTCCACGCAAGGGCGCCAAAGGACATGGAATGCAGGATCTTACCATGAGTCTGCAAGCATTCATGAACGAACGCTACGACCTCCGCTACAACGAGTTGTCCAACGGTGTGGAATACCGCGCCAACAGCTCCTCTTCGTTCGTCTTCCAACCGCTGGACACCCGCGTGATGAACACGATGATCCAAGAGGCCCATGAGCACGGCATCGGTGTCTTCGACCGCGACATGAAACGGTTCTTGGGATCCACACGCGTCAGAGACTATAATATAGCCCGCGCATACCTGCGCGAAGTAAATGACAAATGGGACAAAAATACCGATTTCATCGGTACTTTTGCCGACAGAGTGCCCAACAGAAATCCACATTGGCGGGAGTGGTTTCACACCTGGTTTCTGGGAATGGTGGCGCAATGGGAGGGATATAACCCCAGCCACGGCAACGCCGTTGCCCCCCTGCTCATCGGTCAGCAGGGCTGCGGCAAGAGCACCTTCGGACAACTCATCCTGCCACCGGAATTGCGTCAGGTCGGCTATCAGGAGCTCGTCGATTTCTCCAGCAAGAAAGAGGTGGAGCGGATGCTCACCACCAGCCTGCTCATCAACCTCGACGAATTCAATCAGATTAGTGAAAAAATCCAACAAGGATTCCTGAAAAACCTCTTGCAGAAGAGCAGCGTAAAAGGGCGCCGTCCCTACAGCAGCGTTGTATTGGACATGCCCCGCATGGCCTCTTTCGTAGCCACCTCAAACATGACTGATATCCTGAACGATCCCAGCGGAAGCCGCCGCTTCATCGTGGCCGAGATCAGCGAAGGACAAAGCATCGACACCACCTCCGGCATCCCCTATGACTCGCTCTACAGCCAGGCTGTGCAAGAACTGTATGTGCAGCATCGGCGCTGCTACTTCACGCCCGAAGAGGTGACAGAGATAGAAGAGTACAACCGGCGCTACGCCAACCAGCGCCCCGAGGTGAGCCGTTTCCTGGAAGTCTTCGAGCCCACCGTCACAGAAGATGGCACCACCCGCTGGATGAGCGTCAGCGAGATTGCCGCAGAAGTGCACAAGCGCACCCGTTTCGAGTACAGCAACAAGGCAACGAACTACTTAGGGCGTTGGCTCACAGCCGAATCCCGCGCCATGCGCCTGGCAAAGAAAACACGCCACGGCTATGCCGTCTATTCCGTCTCTCAGCGGCTCGCGAAATAAGCAAAAATGGCCTATTTATGTCACAGAGGTCGGATAACGCGACCAAAATAGCGAATATTTTAAATTTTTCTTCACAAAAATTAGCACTTTTCACATATATATATTATCTTTGCCCCGCAAATAATACAAACGTTAACAGTTAACATGGATTTTACCGCCTTACAAATTGCAGAATATCTCCACGGAACCGTGGAAGGTGATGCCACCGCACGCGTGAACACCTTCGCAAAAATCGAAGAGGGCACCAGCGGGGCTTTGTCATTCCTTTCCGATGCAAAATACGAGCCCTACATCTACGAGACGCTCTCCAGCGTTGTGTTGGTGCCGAACACCTTCCAGCCCACACAGCCCGTGAAGCCCACCCTCGTACGCGTGGAGAGCCCCCGCGAGGCTCTGGGCCGCCTGCTCATGCTCTACGAAAGCATGAAACCCAAGCGCAAGGGCATCGACCCGTTGGCTTATGTAGCCTCCACAGCTAAGGTTGGTAAAGACGTGTATATTGCACCTTTTGCGGCTGTCGGCGACGGTGCCGTGATCGGTGACAACACGGAACTGCACCCTCACGCCACCGTAGGCGCCAATGCCAAGGTAGGAAGCGACTGCATCCTTTATGCCAACACCACGGTCTATCACGACTGTCAGGTTGGCGACCGCTGCATCCTTCATGCAGGCAGCGTCGTGGGCGCCGACGGCTTCGGCTTCGCACCTACGGAAAATGGCTATGAGAAGATACCCCAGATAGGTATCGCCGTGCTCGAAGACGATGTGGAGCTCGGAGCCAACGCCTGTGTCGATCGCGCCACTATGGGCGCCACCATCGTGCGGCGCGGCGTGAAGATCGACAACCTCGTACAGGTGGCTCACAACGTAGAAGTGGGCAGCAACACCGTGCTCTGCGCACAGGTGGGCATCGCCGGTTCCGCCAAGATCGGCGAGTGGTGCACCTTCACCGGACAGGTGGGCGTCGCAGGCCATATCACCGTTGCCGAGCATACCATCCTTGGTGCCCAATGCGGTGCTGCCGGTAGCATCCGTAAACCCGGACAGACACTCCTCGGTTCTCCCGCCATCGACGCGAAGATCTTCGCCCGCTCTTCAGCGGTCTTCAAGTCGCTTCCCGAGATGGCCGTTCAGTTGCGCCAGCTCCAGAAGGAAGTGGAGGAGCTCAGAAAGAGAGTTGAGAGTTGAGAGTTGAGAGTTTGCATCATTTAATCACATTAGATAAAGATTGTGTTAAAACAAAACACCTTAGGCGGCAGCTTTACCTTGCACGGTAAAGGTCTTCACACAGGCCTCCAGCTGGTTGTCACCTTCAATCCAGCCCCAGAAAACTACGGATATAAGATCCAGCGTATCGACCTCCCCGGCGAGCCCATCATCGATGCCGTTGCCGAAAACGTGGTGGAGACCACCCGCGGCACCGTGCTGGCACGCGGCGACGTGCGCTGCAGCACCGTGGAGCACGCATTGGCAGCCCTCTACGCCCTCGGCGTTGACAACTGCCTGATACAGGTCAACGGTCCTGAAGTGCCCATCCTCGACGGCTCGGCGGAGATGTATGTAGAGAACATCCTTCGTGTAGGCGTTCAGGAACAGAACGCCCCGAAAGACTATTATATAGTCCACAAGAAGATAGAGGTGCGCGACGACAAGAGCGGCAGCGTCATCACCATCCTGCCCGACGAGCAGTTCAGCATCACGGCGATGATAGCCTTCCAGAGCAAGGTCCTCAGCAGCCAGTTTGCGACGCTCGAGGACATGGAACTCTTCCAACAGGAGATAGCGCCGGCCCGCACCTTCTGCTTCGTCCGCGAGGTGGAGATGATGCTGGCCGCCGGCCTCATCAAGGGCGGCGACCTCGACAACGCCGTAGTCATCTACGAGAACCAGAAATCCCAAGAGGAACTCGACGAGCTGGCCGACCGTATCGGCGCTCCCCACCATCTGGCCACCGAGCTGGGCTACCTCCAGACGAAGCCCCTGATGTGGGAGAATGAACCCGCGCGCCACAAGCTCCTCGACATCATCGGCGACATGGCCCTCATCGGCAAGCCCATCAAAGGACGCATCATCGCCACCCGCCCGGGACACACCATCAACAACAAGTTCGCCCGCCTGATGCGCCGCGAGATTCGCACCCACCGCATCCAGGCTCCGTTCTACGACCCCAACAAGGCTCCGCTGATGGACATCAACCGCATCAAGCAGCTCCTGCCCCACCGCTATCCCATGCTCTTCGTGGATAAGACCATCGAGATGGACGCCAACAGCATTGTGGCCGTGAAGAACGTCACGGGCAACGAGCCTTTCTTCCAGGGGCACTTCCCCAACGAGCCCGTCGTGCCCGGCGTGCTGCTCATCGAGGCGCTGGCCCAGACCGGCGGTCTCCTTGTGCTGAGCAACCTGGAGCACCCCGAGGAATACAGCACCTATTTCCTGCGCATCGACAACGCCAAGTTCACGCAGAAAGTCATTCCCGGGGACACGCTGCTCTTCAAGGCACAGTTCACGGCACCCTTCCGCCACAGCATCGCTCAGATGCACGGCTACGTCTTCGTCGGTGAGAACGTCGTCGCCGAGGCCAGCCTCACAGCACAGGTAATTAAGAATGAACTGAAAGTTTAAGGTTTAAAGTTTATTTACGCAAGATGATCTCTCCCCTCGCATACATCCATCCCGAAGCCAAGATTGGCGATAACGTGGAAATAGGTCCCTTCTGCTACATCGACAAGAATGTAGTCATCGGCGACAACAACACCCTCATGAACAGCGTGACCGTTCTCTACGGCTCGCGCATCGGCAATGGCAACATCTTCTTCCCGGGAGCCGTCATCGGCGCCATCCCTCAGGACCTGAAGTTCAAGGGTGAGGAGACGCTGGCCATCATCGGCGACAACAACAAGATTCGCGAGAATGTCACCATCAACCGCGGCACAGCCGCCAAGGGGCAGACCGTCGTCGGCTCGGGCAACCTGCTGATGGAAGGGTGTCACATCGCCCACGACGACATCATCGGCAACGACATCATCATCGGCAATTGCTCCAAGCTCGCCGGCGAGGTAACCGTCGATGATCACGCCATCCTCTCAGCCTGTGTCCTCGTACACCAGTTCTGCCGCATCGGTGGCTACACCATGATTAGCGGCGGCACCGGCGCCACACAGAGCGTCCTCCCCTACACCATCTGCGCCCGCCATCCGGCAGCATACTATGGTCTGAACATCGTGGGGCTGCGCCGCCGTGGTTTCGAACGCGAGATCATCAACACCATTCACGAGGCTTACCGCATCATCTATCAGGGAGGCATGACCCTTGACGACGCCATCGCCACCATCCGTCAGGAGCTCCCCGAGACACCCGAAATCAAATACATCCTCGATTTCATCGAAGACACCAAGAAGCGCGGATTCGTACACTAATGGTCATTAGCTATTGACCGTTAGCCGTTAGCTTCTCATCACCAAAGGCCAAAAGCCAAAAGCATGCTTTACACCATCACAGCTGTAAGCCCCGAAGTCGAAGACTTTGCCATCGAGCTCCAGATTGAGTCCGATGCCACCTTCGCCGACCTCCACACCCTCATCCGCGAGGCCTGTGGATGGGAACGCTTCAAGCCCTCCGCATTCTACCTCTGCGACGACCGCTGGCACCGCGACCGCTTCATCCCCGAAGACAGTTTCGAGGACGACACCATGGACGAACTGGAACTCGGCGACTTCTTAGAAGACGAAGGACAACGTATGCAGTACATCTTCGACCCCGACAAGAACCGTGGCCTCCTCATGGAGGTGTCGCATATCAGCTACGGCCGCCACATCGACGAGCCCGCTTGCCGCCGTCGCCACGGCACCGCCCCCGCCCTCATCCCCCTTTCCGCCCCTCTTGCCGTTCCCGAGGGTTCCCTTACAGTTCCCGAGGGTTCTCCCGAGGGTCTCCCCCTCTTCCTCGACGACGACCTCGAGCCCACCGACGACGACCTCTTCGACATCGAGGAAATCGACCTCGAAGGATTCGACATCAATGAAGCATAAAACCCTCATCGTCCTCCTCGGTCCCACGGCCGTCGGCAAGACAGAGCTGGCCCTCCAGCTCGCCGAGTACCTTGCGAGTCCGATTCTCAATGCCGACAGCCGCCAACTCTATCGCGACCTGCCCATCGGCACCGCCGCCCCCACCCCCGAGCAGCTCGCCCGCGTGAAACACTACTTCGTGGGGACGCTTGCCATCACGGACTACTACAGCGCCGCGCGCTACGAGGCCGACGTCCTCGCACTAACGGAAGAACTCTTCAAAACCCACGATACACTTCTCCTCAGCGGAGGTTCCATGATGTATATCAATGCGGTGTGCCGCGGTATCGACGACATCCCGACGATTGAGCCGGAGACCCGCGAGCTCCTGCACCAGCGCTTGAATGACGAAGGCCTGGAAGCCCTCAAGGGTGAGTTGCGCCTCCTCGACCCCGACTACTATGCTCAGGTCGATCTCAAGAACACGCAGCGCATCCTCCACGCCTTGGAGGTCTGCTACCAGACGGGGCACCCCTTCAGCAGCTTCCGCACCGCGACGCACAAGCAACACCCCTTCCGCATCGTCAAGATCGGGCTGCGCCGTGACCGTGCCGACCTCTTCGCCCGCATCAACAGCCGCGTGGATCAGATGGTGGCCGACGGCCTCCTCGAAGAGGCCCGTGCCCTCCTGCCCTATCGCCACGAGAATGCCCTCAACACCGTCGGCTACAAGGAGATGTTCCAAGTCCTCGATGGCACCTGGGAGCTCCCCTTCGCCATCGAACGGATGAAAAAGAACACCCGTGTCTATGCCAAGAAGCAGATGACCTGGTTCTCTCGCGACCCTGACATCCACTGGATCGACCTCATTCCGTCCCCCGAGGGCCCCCTTACAGTTCCCGAGGGCCCCCTTACAGTTCCCGAGGGTTCTCCCGAGGGTCCCCTCATCTCCGAAATTATCGAACAATTTACCCATTATAAACAACAACTATGAAACTACGTAACACCCTCTGCCTCACGCTGGCCCTGCTGGCGACCACCGCCCTTCAGGCGCAGAAAGCAACCTCCGCTTACCTCTTCACCTATTTCACCGGCAACGCCCCTGAGCAGGAGCAGATCTGCTATGCCATCTCCGAGGACGGCTGGAACTACACTCCCCTGAACAACGGCCAGCCCATCATCGCCTCCAAGGACATCGCCCGCACCGGCTGTGTCCGCGACCCCCACATCCTGCGCGGCAAGGACAAATGGTTCTACATGGTCGTCACCGACATGAAGAGCAGCCTCGGCTGGAGCAGCAACCGCGGCATGGTGCTGATGCGCTCCAAGGACCTCGTCCACTGGCAGCACCACACCGTCCACTTCCCCGACCGCTTCAAAGGTACGATGTTCGAGCACGTCACCCGCGTATGGGCACCTCAAACCATCTACGATGAGCGCACAGGCAAATACATCGTCTATTTCTCCATCCTCACCGACGACGGTTCCTGCCCCTACGACCGCGTCTATTGGGCTTATGCCAACAGGGACTTCAGCGACCTCGAGGGCGAGCCTCATCTCCTCTTTGACATGAAGAGTGCCAGCATCGACACCGACATTGTACGCGACGACGAAGGCCTCCTTCACATCTTCTTCAAGACCGAGGGCCAGAAGCAGAAGGGCATCAAGCAGTTTATTGCGAAAGACTTTTACGATGGGCAAACATGGGAGCTACAGCCCGGCTGGTGCCAGGACACCAACAAGCAGGTAGAAGGATCCGGCGTCTTCCGTCTCCACGACGGCACCTGGGTGCTTATGTACGACTGCTACACCAGCGGCCACTACCAGTTCTGCAAGAGCACCGACCTGAAAACCTTCAAGCAGGTTCAAGACACGAAGACCGAGGGCGCTTTCACGCCCCGTCATGGCACAGTCATCGCCATTACGGCCAAGGAGCTCAAGCGCATCAAGAAGGCATTCCCCAACAACTAACCGTCTCATAGGACATCAGCCTTAGCAGTTTTGTCGGCTTTCTCCGCGGAGAAGGCCGACTGTTTTTAAGTGTCAATAATACACACTCTCAAATCTTAAAAAACCTTAATTTGAACGTTAAATCAAGGAGAGAACATACAACTAAGCTAAAAAAGACCTAATTTTGAGGGCTTGTAATGCAAAAAAAGGCTTACTATGCACCTGTAAACGTAAAAAAGTGCTAACTAAATTCGTATTCGAAAAACAAATAATAAACTCAAAATCAATGTGTATGGAAAACCGTTTTAACACATTCGGCAGATACGCTATGCACGCATTGTGTTTAGTGTCATTCTGCGGACTTGTGTGGGCATGTAAAGACGACTACTATCTCGACGACGAGAAGCCCGGGTCGCTCTCGTCCAGTCTTTACTCATTCCTGGAAGAAAAGGGCAATTACCAGACCTACATCCGTCTGTTGAATGACCCTGCCGTCAATGACCCGAATGCACGTCCGTTGAAAGAGGAGTTGAGCAAGACAAACGAGAAGACCCTCTTCGTGGCCAACGATGAAGGCTGGGAAGCATTCTTCAAGCACAATGCCACCCTGCCTGCATCCGACCCCTGGCACACGGCCACCAGCTACGAGAACCTGTCCGAGGCTCAGAAGAAGCTGCTCATCCACGGCAGTATGCTCAACAACCCCATCGTCATGGAAAACCTGGCCAGCCAGGAGGGCAGTGGCTCCAGCTCGCTCCAGCGCGGTGTCTATATGCGCCGTGAGACCAGTTTCATGCTCACGGACTCCGTGACCTTCGTGCCATCTGAGGAAATCCCTTATACCTACAACGACAACGACAAAAATTTCTGGCGTCGCTTCCGTCCGGGAAACGCTGACGGCAAGACCGGTATTCATCTTGTCAAGGATTCCACCCTCAACATGATGGTGTTCCTGACACCCGAATATCTCAACAAGCAGGCCATCACCAACGACGACTTTATGAAAGTCATGGGCGGACGCGAACGCACCTCAGAAGATGTCTTTATCTCCGACGCCTTGATACTTGAGAAAGACCGCGTCTGCGAGAACGGTTATATCAACATTACTGAGAAGGTGGTTGTTCCCCGTGCCAACATGGCAGAGGTCATCCGCAACAACGGCCGTACAAAGATCTTCAGCCACATGCTGGACCGCTTCTCCTATCCTTATTACAACGGCTATGTGACACGCCTCTATCAGCAGCAGCACCAAGGGTTTACCGACTCTATCTTCACGATGCGCTACTTTGCAGAGAACGATGCCAACCACAACGACCAGCCCTATGTCCTGCAGTGGTATAGAGGTACCGACGGTTCTGTACCCATTCAGGACGACAAGGGTAAGTATGCGCTTGTCTTCGACCCGGGATGGAACGAGTACCATGGCGAGCGCGCCACCAAGGAGGACATGGCTGCCATGTTCGTCCCGAGTGATGACGCTCTGTGGGAGTACTTCAAGAAGGGCGGCGCCGGCCGTCAGCTCGTTGATGCCTATTCCCATAATCCCGAGGTGGATGTGGCAAAGGGCAACTTCGACGAGCTCTTCCAGCAGATTGACGACATTCCCCTCTCCACCCTTCAGGACCTGATCCGCGTACTGCAGAAACCGAGTTTCTCCGCTTCCGTGCCCAGCAAGTTCCTGACCCTGCGCGACGATGCCAACGAGGAGATGTTCAAGCCCGGCGAGGCTAACCTCAGCCGCGACGGCGGTATCATCGACACCTGTATCATCGCCTGCAACGGTGCCGTATATATATTAAATACGGTGAAGGGTCCTGCCGACTACACCTCCGTAGCAGCACCCGCCAAGATCAGTCCCGCGAGCCACTCCAACTATATCATGAACTGGGCCATCTATGACAGCAACGAGATGCACATGAACTACTATGCCTACCTGAAGGCTATGAAGTCCAAGTTCACCTTCTTCCTGCCCAGCGACATGTCTCTTTCTCACTACTACGACCCCATCAGCTTCACATCCCAGCACCCACGTGTCATCAAGATGGAATATACGGGTACGGGAGCCCTGCCACTCAAGACAGGCCGTATCCTGATGAAATACAACGTAGAAACCGGTGCCTTCGATGAGAACGACCTCTGGCGCACCGACCAGTTGCAGAAGAACGAGCTCCTCAACCGTCTGAAGGACATCCTGGAGAGCCACACCATCGTCATGAGCACAGCAACGCCCATGGCCGATTTGGAGGATGAATACTTCCTGACCCGCAACGGCTCAGCCGTCAAGGTGTCACGCGGCATCATTTCCTCCGGTCAGAATGCCGGCAAGAACTACATCTGCAAGGTGCAGGGCGGTTTCCAGCTTGAGAATGAGCGTAAGAACAACAACCCCTCGGCAACGACCTTCATGATGCCCGACGAGAACGGTCTTCTGCAGATCAACATCCCCGAGGATAACGTCCACGATATGGGCGAGAGCGGTAACGGTGTCACCTACGTCCTCGACGACTCACCCATCATTCCCGCCAGCAAGAGTGTCTATGGCCTCATCAACGACGGCTCCGGCACTGCCGCAAGAGGCGAATTTGCAGATGACTGCGAGGAATTCTTCAAGCTCACAAACTCTTCGGCTTACGACAAGATTATCAAGGCATGTGATCTGGAGCCCTCCACGGTGAGAGCATGGGTCAGCGATGGCGGTGTTGACTTGAATGTCAAGTTCTTCAGCAACTTCAACTACACCGTTCTCGTGCCCACCAACCAGGCTATCCAGGATGCCGTGGAGCTGGGCCTGCCCACTTGGGAGACCATCGAGGAATTCTACGAGGCACAGCCCACAGACCCCGACAACGACGAGATCCACATCCTCACCGAAGATGAAGTAGATGGCGATGGGAATATCATCAAGTTAGGTACCAAGAGCCAGTTGAAGGCCATGATCACCTATCTCGGCAACTTCGTCCGCGCCCATTTCATCGACAACAGCGTCTTTGCAGACAAGAGCGCCATGGGTGAAACAGAATACATCACCTCCAGCTACGACTCCAAGCTCGGAGCTTTCGTGCGCGTCTTCATGCAACGTGTGAAGACCGGTGGCGAGACTGTGCTTCAGATTCGCGACAGCTACCACAACAACTACTCACAAGGCATCCGCGTCATCAGCGAGACCGAGAACGGCCCCCGCAACATCATGGCCCGTGACATGGTCTGCATCTTGGAGAAAACAGCTGGCTCCTACAACGGTAATAAAACAACCCCGACTGGCCGCACAACCCTGAACAACATTGTGCTTATGAGCTCCAGTAGCTCCGTCATCCATCAGATCAACGGTGTCATCAACCACGCTGAGCTGAAGGGCGGTCGTTATGACAGCGAATGGGCTACGCCAGCTGGCTGCAAGGCTTATCTCCAGAGATACCCGCTCATCGACAGAAAAACCCGATAAACAACAAGGAACACTATGAAGAATAATATCATCAAACTGATGCTTCTTGCCGTGATGAGCATTGTCTCTATCCAGGCAAACGCTCAGCAGCACCGTATCTCGGGTACTATCAAAGATGACTTCGATGTGATACCAGGTGCAAATGTCGTGGAAATCGACAAGAACAACCGTATCGTCAGTCAGGCAATCACGGATATGAACGGTAACTTCACCCTCATGGTGAAGGACCCGAAGAACAAGCTGCGCGTCTCTTTCATGGGTATGAAAACCGAGGAGCGCGTCATCGGAAACCAGAAGGTGTTCAACATCACCATGAAGGACAACACCAAGATGATGACCGAGGTTCAGGTCACAGCCAAGAAGAAACAGCAAAGCGGCGGTCTGAGCATTCCCGTGCGCGAGTTGGCCGGTGCCACACAGACCTTCAACATGGACGAGATGGAAGGTATGGCCTTCGAGTCTGTCGATCAGGCCCTGCAAGGTCAGATTGCCGGTCTCGACATCATCCAGAACTCCGGTAACCTCGGTTCCGGTACCACCATGCGACTCCGCGGTATCTCCACCCTGAACGGTGACAAACAGCCGCTCATCGTCGTCAACGACCACATCTTCGACCTCCCCGAAGGTAAGGAGAACGAAAACTTCTCTGACTACGACACCACCGAGCAGTTCTCTACGCTGCTGAACGTCAACCCCGAGGACATCCTTAGCATCGAAGTCCTCAAGGACGGTGCCTCCGCCAAGTGGGGTGCCCGTGGCGCTAACGGTGTCATCGAGATCAAGATGCGTCGCGGCCACCGCGGCCCCACCAACATCACCTTCTCCTACCGCTTCAACGGAACCTGGCAGGGCGACGGCTACAAGATGCTGGACGGTGACGGCTACACCATGATGCTGAAGGAGGCCTACTATAACCCACGCCTCCAGTCATTGCCCCTCACCGGTGCGGGTGCCATCCCAGAGTTAGACTACAACCACGATTTAAAAGCCATCTACTACAACTACAACTGGAACACCGACTGGGTAGAGGAAGTGAAGAAATTCGGTCAGGAGCACAAGACCTATATGACCATCTCCGGCGGTGGTGAAAAGGCACAGTTCCGTGTATCTGCCGGTTACGACCACTCCACCGGTTCCATCATCGGTCAGAAATTCAACCGTTTCACCACCAATACGGCCTTGGACTACGATGTCAGTGACCGCATCAAGTTCAGCTCCACCATCAGCCTGGCCTTCACCGACAACAAGCAGAACGCCAAGAACATCCTCGGTAGCGCCTATCAGGCCATGCCGAATATGCGCGTTTGGGAGCGCGACGTCAATGGTAATGAGACCGGTGAATACTTCTATATGCTGGATCCCGCCAACACGTCCGGCATCGCCAATGACGGTTTCAAGACCAGCTACTACCTGATGGATATGTTCGCCAACGGTAACCCCGTGGCTTGGGCCAACAAGGCATGGAACAAGAAGAAACAGTACAACCTGAATCCTCAGTTCAACATCGAATACAAACTCCTCGGCAAGGACGATGAGCACACCCAGTTGAACTATAAGGGCGATGTATGGATGGGTATCTACAACACTACCCAGGACTCCTACATCCCTGCCGAACTGCACACGATGCCCTGGCAATACGGTAAAGACAATTCCATGGTCGGTGTCGGTGAGAACCGCCGCAACGAGGTCAGCAACTACGAGGAGAAAGTGCTGGACTTCTCTACCCGCCACGAACTGGCGTTCTATCCCTACATCAGGAACACCGACCACAGCGTCAGCCTCCTGCTGCAGGCTGAGTGGTCCTCCAAGACAACGAACACACAAGGAACCGGCATGTGGAACGTGCCGACCGGCATCACCGACCCCACGGTGGAAGCCCTCATCACCGATGCCTACGCCAACCACTATGAAGAGCGTAAGGTGTCCTTCTTCATGCGCGGACACTATTCCTATAAGAGCAAGTACAACCTTGACTTCTCCCTCCGCTCCGACGGTAGCTCACGCTTCGGCAAGGAACACCGTTTCGGACTCTTCCCCTGGGTGGGTATCCGCTACAATATCATCGACGAGCCCTTCATGAAATGGTCCAAGAGCTGGCTCAGCATGTTGGCCGTCCGTGCATCGTGGAGTATCACCGGTAACATGGTTGCCGGACCCTTCGACCAGTACAACAGCTACGGACAGACGGGCTACAACTACAACGGCCACAGCGTCATGCGCCCCAGCAGCCTGTCACTGAAGGATTTGAAATGGGAGAACGTCCGCAAGATGAACCTCGGTTTCAACGTGGGTCTGTTAAACGACCTGTTCAATTTTGAGGTCGATATCTACGACCACCTCATAACTGATATGGTGCTGTACGACAAGCCTATTTCCAGTGCGAACGGCTTCAGCTCCCTTTCCAGAGTCAACGGCGGTGAGATGCGCAACTACGGTTGGGAATTGAACTTCTCTACCGGTTGGTTTGCCAAGATTGGCAAGTTCCAGATGAAACTGCGCGCCAATGTGGCACAGAACTTCAACGTGTTCAAGGACATCGACCCGCTCATCGAGTATAACATGAACACCAAGGAAACCGACCAGCCCGGTTACATCAATGGCAAATATGACCTGAGCTACCATCAGCGTGTACAGGTCAACAACGCCTTAGGTTCCATCTACGGTCTGAAATACAAGGGCGTCTATCGCTATGACTACGACCACAACGGCTACACCATGACCTCCATCAGCAACTACGGTTACGCTGAGGTGGACCAGAACGGTGTCAGCTGGAAGGAGGCCCAGGAAAGCAAAACACCATGGGGTATCGGTACGGGTTACGACAAACAAGGGAACCCCATCAACACAGCGGCTGCAGCCGCCCGCCGCGGCGAAGCCAATGCCACCTGCCCGATTGCCTACGATGCCAACGGCAACATGGTGACCGACCAGAACGGCAACCCCATGCAGATGTATTACTGCTACAACGAGAGTTACTACCGTAAGTTCGAGGGCGGTGATGCCATCTATGAGGACATCAACCACGACGGACAGATTGACCACTTCGACATGGTATATCTGGGCAACTCGAACCCCAAATGCAATGGTGGTTTCGGTTTCACACTCAAGTACGGACGTTTCCAGCTCATGACCGGTTTCAACTTCCGTATCGGACATCAGATTATCAACATGGCACGCCGCGACCTGGAAAGCATGGTCAGCAACCGCAACCAGAGCTACGCCACCACCTGGCGTTGGCGTAAGAACGGCGACGGCGGCGACGAGGCTGTCATCCCGCGCGCCATGTCCAATGTTTTTGGTCTCACCTACAACGCCCTACCCTCTGACCGCTATGTCGAGGACGGCGACTACCTGCGCTTGCAGTATGTGCAGCTGAGCTACGACTTCGACCCGAAGAAGCTTAAGAAGCTGGGAATCCGCACGCTGAAGCTCTTTGCTTCCGTCAACAACATCTTCTGCTGGAGCAAATACACGGGTATAGATCCTGAAGTGAGCCCCACCCAATGGTATCCGGCCATCGACAGGAACAACACCCCTGTTGCTCGTTCTTTCACCGCAAGTATCAACTTAGGCTTCTAAACACGAGAAAGATATGAAACGCTATCATTTCATCTACAATATATTGCTGATGGCTGTCATGGGCATCAGCTTGAGCGCCTGCGATGACTATCTGACCATCTATCCGCAGGACCGCATCATCGACGAAAACTTCTGGGAGGACAGGAATGACTTGGAAGGTATGCGCTACGGGGCCTATACCCAGTTAGGACAGCAACTTCAGAAACTGATTATCTGGGGAGACCTGCGATCGGACGCCTATCTCATCAACCCCCAGAACAACAGTAATCAAGGTCAGCGCTCCACGTACAATAAGATATTGGAGGCTCAGTTAGACTCTACCTTGACCTGCTATGACTGGGGTGGCGTCTATACTGCCATCAACTACTGCAATCAGGTGCTGGAGAACGGAGAAGAAGTGCTGGCACGCGACGCCCAGTTCACACGCACCGAGTGGAACCAGATGAAAGCAGAGATAACTGCTCTACGTTCACTCTGCTACTTCTACCTGATTCGCTCCTTCAAGGACATCGCTTATTCCAACAAGGTCATCACCTCGGATACAGAAATCATGCAGTTTGAGCCTACCAAACAACTGGAAGTCCTGAATATCCTCATCAACGACGTAGAGGCTATCAAAGGGCAGGCACGCAACCGCTATACCGACAACAGGGACACCAAGGGCCTGATCACCAACACAGCCATTTATGCCCTGCTCGCCGATATGTATCTCTGGCGTAGCGCCCTGCTGGAAGGACGCGCAAACCAAGGGGCTGTTGATCTGAAAGTAAGCAATACGGCAGGTCATGCCGATGCCCAAAAGGTGCTGGACTACGGACAGGCTGCCATTGATGCCCTCTTCCTGCAGAACCAGCAGATTGGCGCCAGTTCGGGTCATGCCACAGGACTCACCCTCAAGGATTTCGGTTGTACGGGTGTCGTCAACAACGTCCAGTTGATTGCCAACGAAGACATGAAAGGCAACTATGCTGCAAACCAAGTAGTGTCTGTGCCCAGTTTCAGGGAGATTTACAATAATGGCAACAGCGTAGAGAGTATGTTCGAACTGCAATTCTCACTCTCCGACTACCGTGGCAACGGAGGCATTGTTACTCATTTCTGGGGATCAAGTACCACTTCTCATTTAGGGGCCAATAACAATGCTTTCTTGGTTGCCGAGGGCAACAATACTGACAAGTTCAACAAGGACTGCCGTACGTGGTACACTTGTAACAACAACTACTCAGGCACAGGAAGTACTTCTACAAGTACCCCTTATTATAATTTTAAATGGAGTCTATGCTTATTCAATAAGAGCGGAGACAATGTTCTGCCGAAAACTTATTGGTCAGAAGATAGCGAGGTAGCTTACCAGAACTGGATTATCTACCGCCTGACAGACGTCCTTCTCATGATGGCCGAGGCTCATGCTGTACTCAGCACGGCCGAAGACGATGCCCATATCCAGGCCGCACGTACCATCATTGATGCCGTGCACAAACGCTCTCACATCGATCAGGATGGTACAACAGCAAGCATCACAAAGAACTCCGACAAGTCCCGTGACCGATTGTTAGAACTCGTCATGAACGAGCGTCTGCTGGAATTTGCCGGTGAGGGAAAGCGTTGGTTTGACCTCGTCCGCTATGCCGAGCGCATCGGCGGTGGCTCGAATCCTGATCCACGCGACCCCGATGTCACAGACGGCAGCGAAGGCGTGAACAAGATGATTGACCTCTTCATGGCCCAAGGTAACTCTGCCATGGTTAGCACTTGGAAGAGCCGCATGAAGAATCGCTGGGGGCTGTACGGTCCCATCTACTTCACGGAGATGAAGGCCAACGGCAAGGTGTCACCTGGCGTCTATCGCTTCCCGCAGAATCCTGTATGGAACCGTGACCAACAGTGGTAAACAAAAACGAACAAAAACATACCATTATGAAATACTATAATCATATCCAACGTTTCATCTTTCTGATCATGCTGGCCGTCAGCGGCGGGTGGTTGATGTCCTGCAACGAGGAGGTTGACATGAGCGACCGCTACACTTTCACGGATGAGACCGTGCTCAGCTACCTGCAGAAAGATTTGGAAAGAGATGACAACAAACGCGTCGGCATCCCCTACGACAGCCGCTTCTCCGAATATGTGAAGATTCTGGCTGAAGTGCCCATCAGCGACTACTCTTCGGCCACCGTGGCCCAGCTGCTGTCCGCACGCGGACATTATACCGTATTCGCGCCTAACAACAAAGCGATTCAGGATTACCTGCAGGAGCTGAAGGACAAAGGCGTCATTACCGAAGCTTCCTGGGACGGATTCAACAATATCCCCAAAGGAGAAGAGGTGCTCGACTCCATCCGCAAGGTGATTGTCTATAACAGCATCATCGACTGTAATGAGGAGAATCCCTACGACCTGGGATCTTTCCCCACGGATCCTAATGTACCCTTCGAAAGGCCCAACCTCAATGACCGCAAATTGTTCTGGACATACGAGACGGATACCCAGAACCCCGACGCCCGATATAAGTACATCAACGGTAAGGCGCTCATCGACCTGAGTCTGCGAGACCTTGAGGCCATCAACGGCCGCATCCATGCCATTCATGGCATCATCGCGCCCAGCAACGAGACGATGCGCGACCTCTTCGACAAGTGGGTTACTGAGCGTAGCGGACAGTTCACCGTCTTTGCCCGTCTGCTTCGCGACTGTGGATTGTTCGACACATTAAGCAAGACACAGGACGAAGCCTGGGAAGTGGTCTTCAAGACCAATAAGGTGACTGATCTGGATAAGCACCCCTCTTTCGGTGAGTATGGGCACATGCCTGAACACCGCAAGTATGGTTTCACCATCTTTGCCGAGCCCGACGACCTGTGGGAATCAGAAATGGCCAGTGTGGGTATCAACAAGACCAAGGATGATATCACCACTGAAGATGTCAAGCAGTATCTGATGAAAAAAGGCGTCTATACCGATGCTACTACAGGTACCGATTACACCAACGAGAACAACATCGTGAACCGCTTCGTCACTTACCATGTCCTGCCCGAAGCCATCAGTTCCGGCAAACTGGTCATCCACTACAACGAGATGGGACACGACTACACCATTCAAACGGGTCGAAGCATACCTGTCTATGATTACTACACCACCATGGGCAAGCGCCGCCTGCTGAAGATTTTTGAAAGCGCAGAGTCCCAAGGAATCTACCTGAATCGTTTCCCTGTGCTGCGCAACTGGCGCGGACGTTTCTCCTATGAGAATGAGAACATCAATGACTACCACGAGAGCGGAGACTTCAAGATGGTATCCGGCGGCGGTATGAACTATCAGGACGGTGAGCCTGAGAACAGAGGTATCAAGATTAACCTCACCGATAACGCTACCACCTCTGACGAGACCCCTCTCAACGGCTATATCTACGCCATCGACCGTATGCTGGTCTATACGGAGAACATACAGAACCAACTGCACAACGAGCGCATCCGCATCGACTGCGCCACGATGTTCCCCGAAATGATCAACAACGACTGGCGCCGACCCATGGGATTCTATCAAGTGCCACGTCGCTGCACCCATGGATGCAAAGCCTGTGTAGCCTTCCCGGCCCAGCCCGAGTACCCCTATTTCAATGATCTGTGGATTGAGAAAGGATCGAAATTCTACTATCTCTCAGGATACAGCTATGGTTGGAGTAACTACCAGATGGACGAGTATAATGTGGTAGGCAACTACGAGTTCACCATGAAACTGCCCCCCGTGCCGAAGGACGACATCTATGAATTGCGCTTCGGTGTGAGTGCCGGCTCCAACAACCGCAGTATGTGTCAGGTGTATTTCGGCGAGGATCGTAGCTACCTGCCTGCTGCTGACATTCCTATGGACCTGCGCGTGGGATTTGTGACAACACGTTTCTACGGAAGTGCCAACCAAATCTCCCCCTTCGGCTACACCACTCAAGCTGAATATTCAGCAGACGCCAACAAGACACAGGAGGAACAGGACGAAATCGATAAGCTGCTGCGTAGCCGCGGTTTCATGAAAGGTCCCCAGTACTTCTTCTATGGAAACAACTCAAGCGAATCCCAGACAGCTCGACGCTGGGATCACGTCACACGCCGCGTCATGGTACGTCAGCGTATGAGCCCGGACAAGACCTACTACATCAAATTCAAGAACGTCCTGCAGAACGAGAAACTGGAGTTCTTCATGGACTATCTGGAGTTCGTGTCCAAGGAAGTCTATGACAACCCCACCGAACCCGAGGACATTTGGTAACCCTAACATTGAACAACGATGAAACGACAGAATATGAAAAACTGGATTTCAGGTTTCCTGGGAATGGCACTGATGATGGCATTCCCGGCCTGCACCGACGATCACTTCGATGTGCAAGATGGGAGCACCGGCGACCCGCTTGGCAATGCCACCCTCACCTTGTGGCAGCAACTGGAGGCACAACCCAACCTCAGCAAATTTGCCAGCATCGTGGCACGTACGCCTGTTTTCAAGGACGAGACACACCCCATCAAGGGCTACACCTTCAAAGATGTGCTCAACAGCAACCAGGTGATGACGGTATTTGCGCCCACCAACGAGGCCTTCACAAATTCCGATATGCAGGAGTTTGAATATCTCCTCGAGACACGTCCTTACGATGTCTTTCTCCGTCTGGTCGGTAACCACATCGCTACCTACAACTATGTGGCTTCGGGAACTGGCGTGGAGGATATCATCATGATTAATAACAAAAAAGCCACCTTTGACCGCGCCAATCACAAGCTGAAGGATCTGACGCTGACAAGCTTCAATATCCCGGCCACCAACGGTACGCTGCACACGCTGGCTGCACAGTCGCCCTTCGCGTACAACATCTATGAATATTTGCGCAAGCACCGCGACGAATATCCCGAACTGAACAAATGGCTGACAGCCCACGACACCATCCGGTTTAACCCTACAGCGAGTGCTGAAGCCGGCGCTGATCCTATAACGGGTGAACCAATCTATGTCGATAGTGTCTATTATCGTGAGAACAGCCTGTACTACGGCAGCTATTATCGCACGGGTGAAGACTGGGAAATGCTGCACAAGGGACTCAATGCCAACATGGAGTCTGAGGACAGCCTCTGGGCTTTCATTCTCCCCTCCAACGATGCTTGGGTAGCCATGAGTAATAAGATGGACCTCTGGTACAAGTATGCGCCCACCTATCTGGATATGACACAGCTGGACGCTACGCTCAACAACACATCCGAGTCGGAAGCCAAAAAGACGAACGTCCGCGAGGTTCCCGACACAGTCTGGAAGGATGCCATCGCCATGGATCTGGTGTCACCCCTGAGCTTCAACATCCGTCGTCAGCCCCGCACTGCCGTTCACCAAGGGACTTGGAACGTGGAGGAGTTCAAGACTACCCAGATGGCCAAGATGTTCAACAACCGCTCCGACACCTTCACAGTGGCTGAGCGCGTGAAGACCACTGAGGCCTCGGAGGATGTCAAGGCGCTGCTCTTCGGAACAGAAGAACCTGTGGAAGTGAGCAATGGACTCATCTACCCTGTGAACGAGTGGAAGTTCTATGACACTTACGGCGCACAGGATGTGGAAGTCAAGGTGAGTTACAACAGCGTTTACCAATCCGGACGCTACAACCTCAGCACTTCAGACCAGAAGAATACGAAGGAATATACTTACGCAGGTCAGTTCCAGCAATATTCCTTCAACAATACGACCAGCAAGCTGGCAAAGAAGCATGGTGAAGTCAGCAGGAACTACTTCTATTACATCAGCAAGGGCGATGGCGAAGAGCAGTCTTCTGTCACCCTCAAGTTGAACGACTGGGAGCGCGACCACCAGATCATGAGTAATGTGGATTATGAAATCGGTTTGGTGCTGGTGCCTAACTTCTACCGCTTCGACCCTGACAAATACTACGATCAGGAATATCGACAGTATAACCCTGACGACCTCCCCATCGAGGAATACGACCCGGACGGAAGTATCCTGAAGAAGTATTTCAGGAAAGACTCCATTCAGGTTGACTTTAACTGGATTGATCTCAACGGCAAGGAACAGAAGACCTCGAAAACAGCCGACAGGTTCTTCTGCCTTTACGAGGGCGAAAACGTTGATACCGTATGGGTACACCACGATAAGGAATTGACAAACGGTGTCATCAGATTCCCCGCATCCTACAAGAATCTGAGATATGCTTATCCGACCATCACGATTACCGCGCTCAGGAACACTAAGACCCGACAGTTGGGGTACGTTTCCTACTTCGGTATCGACCGCGTCATCTTAAGAGCTAAGAAGGATTAAGCCGGAATGATTATGAACCCATAAACAAGTCTGAAATCATGAGTAAGAAATTCCATAAATCATTTTCTGAGAAGGCTCTTCGTGCCATGCTGTGCCTGCTGTTCGTAGGGGCTGTAGTTCCTGCCGGCGCACAGGACGAGGTGACGGAGCAGGATTCCACCGAGACGGAAGCCCCGGCTCGCCGTAGGATTGCCAAAAAGCAGGAGAAGCAATATAAGATGCAGACCATCAGCGGTACCATCACGGACAATGCCACCGGTGAGCCGTTGGAGGGTGTGCGTGTGCAGGCGCTGCAATTGCCGAGATATTCTGCACTGACCGACGAGAACGGTAATTATACCTTGGAGATTCCCGTCTTCAGCCATGCGCTGATTGTCGAGGCTCCTGGCTATAACCTGTTACAGATGTCAGTAACCGAAGGCGAAGGCAATGACGCCAAGCTCCTCAGCGATAAACTGAGCAAGTTCTACACCGACGGAACAACCATCATTGCCCAGCGCACCATCGAGCTGGACGAGACCAGTTCCATCAGCGTAGAAACAGATATGCAGAACCGTCTGGCCGGTGATATACATTCTGTCAACCGCAGTGCCATCCCCGGACAGGGTGCATACTTCACCATTCGTGGTATCAACTCCTTGAACGCCAATGCGCAGCCGTTGTTCATCATCGACGGCAACATGGTGGATTTGGAAGAAGACCGCACCAGCCTCCACGAAGGATTCTACAACAACTTGCTGGCAGGCCTGGATCCTGAAGATGTGGCCAGCATCCAGGTGATTAAGAATGCCACTGCCCTCTACGGTGCCAAGGGTGCCAACGGCGTGGTCATCATCAACACCAAACGCGGACACAGTCAGGCTACCAAGATCAATGCCCGCGTCTATGGAGGCGTGGAACTCATCCCCAGCCACCTCAAGGTGATGGACGGCACGGCATATCGCCGCTATCTGGGCGAGTTGGCCGGCACCATCAAGGAGGTCAAGGATTCCAAGAGCCAGAGTCTGAACAAATTTCCATTCCTGAGTGAGGCTCCGCTCAGCGGTAACTACTACTACGATGTGTTCCACAACAACACGGACTGGCAGGAGGATATGTACCGGACGGCATTGACACAGAACTACAAGATCAATGTGCAAGGTGGTGATGATGTCGGTATGTATAGCCTCTCCTTAGGTTACACCAACGGAAAATCGACCCTGAAAGGTACTGACTTCAACCGTCTGAGCCTGCGCTTCAACACAGACATCAAGATGTTCGAGAAGATCACGACCGCCATTGACATCTCCTACAACCAGGTGAACTACAACGTTCTGGATAACGGCTGGAGCGAGAACTATGATATGCAGAATATCGGTTCTACCAATGTGCTGGGTCTGGTGCAGGCTCCTTTCCTCTCCCCCTACGCCTACTATCATGATGAGAACACAGGTAAGCTGGAACTCTCAGGAGAGTATGCCGGTAAATATGCCAGCACAAGCAGCGTGGGACAATGGAAGCAGAATCCTTTCCAGTTTGCCAGCGCCTTTGACCCCGAAATCAATGAGAGTCTGCGCAACCCGTACTGGGTGCTGGAGAACAGCGACGGCAAGAACAAGAACTATGCTGAGCTGTCACAAATCTGCATTAACTTCGCACCGAAATACGAGGTGAACAAGCACCTGACCATCGGCGACCGCATCAGCTTCACCCTGAACCGCAACAACGAGCGCTACTTCCTGCCGAAGAACGGTGCTACGGAGTATGAGCTCACCGACCTGGGTAACATCAACTCGGTCCTCAAATCGCAGTTCACCAAGGAGACCACCATCAACAATGACCTGCGCATCGAGTGGAAGAACAACTATGGTGCTCACACATTGAATGCCTTCGGAGGCTGGCGCTATAACAACTACAGTTACAGCTACAGCTACACCCGCGGCTATAACAACGAAAACGATAAGCTGCCACGCATCAAGAGAAGTATGCAGTACATCAACTACGGTGGCACGAAGGACAACTGGATTGACATGGCATACTACGCCAACCTGGACTATAACTATGCCAACCGCTACTTCCTGCAAGTGACGGCCTCCGCACAGGCCAGCAGCCGCTTCGGCAAAGAAACGAAGGACGGCTTCAAGCTGGGCGGCGTGAGCTGGGGCTTCTTCCCGAGCATACAGTTCGGCTGGCTCATCAGTAGCGAGCCCTGGTTCAGGAAGTCCAACACCATCAATTACCTGAAGTTCACCGCCGGTTGGGACAAGAGTGGTAACGACGCCATCGACTACTACGCTTCACGCACCTATTGGGAGAGCCAGCAGTTCACCCAGAACACGGTGGGCCTGGTGCTGAAGAACATCGAGAACAGCAGCATCCAATGGGAGACCACCAGCCGCTGGAACTTCGGACTTGAAGGCTCATTCTTCGACAACCGCGTCACCGCCGGCATCGACCTGTTCTGGAGCAAGACAGACAACCTGCTCACCATGAAGGGTATCGACTACATCTCCGGTCTGAGCAAGAACTGGAGCAACGACGGACAGCTGAAGAACCACGGTTACGAGATGCACTTCAATGCAGCCCTCCTCGACACCAGATACTGGAAATGGGAAGTCGGCGCCAGCGTGGGTCACTACATCAACGAGATCACCAAGCTGCCTGACAGCGACCAAGTGAACGGCATGAACGGTTTCACCACCAGCGTCTATGGTAAGGACAACGTGCTGACAGCGGTCGGCTACGCGGCAGGCGTCTTCTACGGCTGGCAGACCAACGGCATCCTCCGCAGCGATGCTGAAGCCCGCACGGCCGGCGCTATGGGCTACCTGAAATATCCTACAGGCTTGAACGATGCAGCCAATGCCTATCGTAACTTCCAGGCCGGCGATGTCCGCTTTGTAGATCAGAACAAGGACGGCATCATCGATGACCGCGACAAGGTGGTCATCGGCGACCCCAACCCCGACATCTATGGTAATATCTTCACCTCGCTGACCTGGAAGAACCTGCGTCTGGATGCTAACTTCAAGTACTCGCTGGGCAACGACATCTACAACTACCAGCGCTCCATCCTTGAAGGGGGCAACACCACCTACAACCAGACCACGGCCATGCAGAACCGCTGGACACACGAAGGTCATGACGCAGCACTCCCGAAGGTCTGCTACACAGACAGCGAAGACTGGCGCAACAACGAGCGTATGTCTGACCGCTGGATTGAAGACGGCAGCTACCTGAAACTGAAGAATGTAAGACTCACCTACACCTTCCCCTTCCGCAACGAATTCATTCAGGGACTGAAGGTTTGGGGCGAAGCCAACAACGTATTCGTTGTCACCAAATACTTGGGAACCGATCCTGAAATGTCATCCCGCAACAGCGTCCTGTATCAGGGCATCGACACGGGTATTCTCACGAACGGACGAAGCTTCAACTTAGGTGTTACCATCAACCTCTAATTCGAAATCATGATGAAAAAGATTATTTATATTCTCCTTCTCGCAGTCGTAACGAGCTTCACCTTCTCGTCCTGCGAAGACATGCTGACGGGTGAGATGGACCGCAATGTCGAAGCCGATGAGCTCGCATCTGATACCCTCTATGCCTATTGGGGTATTCTCCGCGGACTGCAAAACATCGCTGAGCGCTACGTCATTCTGGGCGAATGTCGTGGTGACCTGGTGGATGGCACTGAGTTCATTCAGGATTCCATCAACTCCATCCTGAACTTCGATGCGAATGCCACAGACAAGTCAGATGCTTACCACAGGATCTCCGACTACTACAGCGTCATCAACTCCTGCAACACCTATCTGGCAAACTGCGACCTCAATCGCATCAATGCCCAGGGCAAAAGCCTCATGATAAAAGAATATGCCCAAATCGCATCTATTCGCGCATGGGTGTATATGCAGCTGGTGCTGACATACGGTCGCGTACCCTACTTTGAGCAGCCCATGCTTTCCACAGCTGCCATGGACGACTTCCGTAGCGCACCGTCCTACGTAGATGCTAATTCACTGGCATCATCAGGAGTCGTTCAGCTGTTGGAGTCCGTACGTTCCGTACAGGCACCTTACAGCGAGGTCAACAGCGGAAACTACATTACCGCCAATGCCTCCACCTGCATCTTCCCGCAGAACCTGGTGCTGGCTGATATCTACCTGCTGGGAAGCCAATATACACAAGCTGCACAGCGCTATTATGACTATCTCAACACCGAGAAAGGCGGAGCCCTGAGTCAGTTCTATGGTGGAACCAGCTATAATGTTTATAACATCCTGCTCAAGAACCAGGGCACGAACCAATACTTTGACTTCGGGAATTATATCTATCTCTTCAGGTCCGGGAACAGTTCTGTATCCAGCATGAACGAGGTGGTGACGGTCATCCCCAGTTCCAACAACAAGCTGTACGGACGCGTACTGAACGACATCAACCGTCTGTTCGGCTTTGATGCTACGCTCTCCATGAGAACCAGCGGTGACGATGACAATGCCACCACAAGCGCTTCCGTGTCACTGAAACGCAACTATGAGCACCAGCTCGGTTGCTCTCAGGCTTATGAGACATTGTGCAAAGACCAGGACTATGAGACGTATGTCGGCCCCGATGCCACCACTGCTGTCTGCATGGTTCAGGATAAGGCCGGCGATGCCCGCTTCTATGCCGTGACATCCGACTTCACAGATACTCAAACGGGTGCTGTCGATCCTATCAAGTTTGTGATGAAGCAGAATCCGGGCGGATCTTTCACATTGCCCTACCCCATTATCTACAGAAAGGGAAATATCTGGTTACGCTTTGCAGCAGCCCTGAACGGTGCCGGCTTCCCAGGCTATGCCTTTGCCATCTTGCGTCATGGCCTTTGCGGCAATCCTGATTGGTTACCGACAGAAGAGGAAGACTATCCTGCTGCCAGGAAGCCCTATACCTATGCTGGCATAACCGTGCAAGTACCAGCCTGCGAGTATTGGGACGACGATGAAACCGTTGAGGAAGAAAAGGTCGTGTACGACAACATCATTACATTCATGTATCATCTATGTCAACGTGCCATCAATGAAGGATTTCCCCTTGAGCTTGAACCCACTGATTATGATGATTTCTTTACGACCTTTATCAATGGAGCAACAGATCCTGACACATACCCGACAGAAGCTGATTTTGTAGGCTCAATAGAAATGTATTACCAAGACCTCCTGTCAACTGACGACTGCCTGCACTCAAAAATTACAGAATATGCTGAAGAATTGAACTTAGCAACAACGAATGTTGTTTGTCATTATATCTCTAAATCAGAAATGAAGGCAGCTCAATCGAAGCCATTCCTCAACTTCACGACCCGCTATATGCAGGGCTCGAATGACTACCAGTATTTCAACACCTACTGGGGTCCCACGGAGTATTCGACCTTGAACACCCAAAGATGGATCATTAATGACAGCTATACGTCCATGGGTATTCACGCACGCGGCTGTGGTCTGGTGAGGGTTCATGAGCTACCCAAGGTCACTGGTACAGAAGGCGGCACCACCTACAACTTCGTCAACCAGATCAACAAGATGCTGAACAAGTACGAAGGCGATGCCACCGGAATGACCGAGGATGAAATCTTCAGCACGAACGCAGCCGACCGTCAGAAGGTGCGGATTGCCATTGCCGACCTCATTCAGGAGGAGATGGCACTGGAGACCTGCTTCGAGGGCAACCGCTTCTTCGACCTGCTCTGCTACAGCCGCTTCCTGAACGGCATGGGCAAGCAAGGTACAGATCGCGTGGCAAGGATGATTGCCAGCCGCAACGGTACGCTCAACGGAGCACTCTACTCACGCCTGCAGAACCAGAACAACTGGTATCTTCCCTGCCCCTAAAGGTTTCGCCATAAAGTCCTAAGGCTTTTTAGCAAAACCCTTAAGGGTTATTCCCCAAAGGCCTATATCTTTCACGTCAAAGATATAGGCCTTTTTCGTGCACGGCTGTACGTTAACAAAGTTTTAAGCGAAATGTTTGGCGCGAGAAGCTTATTTCCGTATCTTCGCAGCAAATTTTATATTTCTAACACTCTTCAACAAATGAAACACTCATTCTTCGTCCTGTGTGTTGCGATGGCATCGCAACTCCTCCCCTCGCCCGTGGCTGCCCAGAACCAGAAAGAGCCATGGCTGAATCCTAACATCACCCGTGTGAACACCGAGGCTCCACGTGCCAGTTTCTTCGCCTTTGAGACAGCTGCCAAGGCTGCGAAGAACGACAAGACACAGTCTGAACGCTACCTGTCCTTGGAAGGCAAATGGAAATTCCATTTTGCACTCAATCACAACGAAGCGCCCGCAGACTTCTTCTCTCTGAAGTTCGATGATTCTAAATGGACGGAGTTCCCCGTGCCCGGACTCTTCGAGACCAATGGCTACGGTGACATGATATACAAGAACGTAGGTTATTCATGGGATACGCAGTTCAACAGCAATCCCCCCTATGTGGAAGAGCGTAACAACTACACCGGCAGCTACCGTAAGAGCTTCCTCATTCCTGCCGCATGGAAAGGACAGGACATCTACCTCCACGTAGGTTCTGCCACCTCAAACCTCGAAGTATGGGTCAACGGCAAGCACGTGGGCTACAGCGAGGACTCCAAGATGGAAGCTGAGTTCAACCTCACCAAGTACCTCACCCCCGGCAAGGAGAACCTGATTGCCATGCAGGTGATGCGCTGGTGCGACGGCTCCTATCTTGAGGACCAGGACTTCTGGCGCTTCACCGGCATCGCCCGTGAGGTCTATCTCTATGCACGTCCGAAAGCGCATATCCAGGACATCTTCGTCCATCAGGATCTCGTGAACGGCTATAAGGATGGCCAACTCTCTGTTGACATCACCGCTCCAACGGCCAAGGGCTACACTGTCGAAGCCACCCTTACCGACCCCGCTGGGAAAAAGGTTGGCAACGCTGAAATAACTCTCAACTCTCAACTCTCAACTCTCAACTTAACAATCCCTAACGCCCAAGCCTGGAGCGCCGAGCTCCCCAACCTCTATACCCTCGCCATCGCCCTCAAAGACAAGAAGGGCGACCTCATCGAGGCTACAACCCAGCGCGTGGGCTTCCGTAACATCAAGATTGAAGGCGGCCAGTTGCTCGTCAATGGCCAGCCCATCCTCATCAAAGGCGCTGACCGTCATGAACTGGACCCCGACGGCGGCTACGTCGTCAGCATCGAGCGCATGATTGAGGACATCAAGATCATGAAACAGCTGAACATGAACGGCGTGCGCACCTGCCACTACAGCGACGACCCACGCTGGTATGACCTTTGCGATGAGTACGGTCTTTATGTCGTTGCCGAGACAAACATCGAGAGCCACGGCATGGGCTATGGCGACAAGACCCTCGCCAAGAATCCCATCTTCAACAAAGCACACATTGAGCGCAATCAGCACAACGTACAGGTGCAGAAGAACCACCCAAGCGTCATCTTCTGGAGTCTCGGCAACGAGGCCGGCTACGGCAAGAACTTCGAAGATGCTTACGATGCCGTGAAGGCCATCGACCAGAGCCGCCCCGTACAGTATGAGCAAGCCGGTCAGAACGGAAAGACCGACATCTTCTGCCCCATGTACTACGGCTATGGCAACTGTGAGAAATATGCTCAAGGCGATAATCCCCGTCCCCTCATCCAGTGCGAATATGCTCACGCAATGGGCAACAGCATGGGCGGCTTCAACGAATACTGGCGCATCATCCGCAAGTATCCCAAGTACCAGGGCGGTTTCATCTGGGACTTTGTCGATCAAGGCATGCGTAGTAAGAGCCGCGTGACAGGCAAGGAAATCATGGCCTACGGCGGCGACTTCGGCCGCTATCCCGCTTCCGACCACAACTTCAACTGCAATGGCGTCATTGCTGCTGACCGTCGCCTGCATCCCCACGCCTATGAGGTGCAGTTCTACTATCAGGACATCTGGGCTACCATTCCCGAAGGCAAGACCCTTCTCGACGGCGAAATTGAATTCTACAATGAATACTTCTTCCGCACCACCGACGACGTAGAAGTAGCAGCTACGCTGAAAAGCTATGATGGAACAAAGTTCCAGGAAACACCTGGCCCCTCAACCTTCCCCTTGATTCTGAAGCCCCAGCAGCGTGAAAGCATACATATTCCCGAATCCCTGCTTGCAAACCTCAAGAGCATTGCAGCTGAATACAAGTGGGCTGCCTTGGATCTGCAGTTCCGCCTCACCCGCGACCGCGGCCTACTCAAGCAAGGCGATGTCATTGCCAAGGCTCAGTTTGAGCTGAAGCCCTATTCATTCCCGGATGTCAGTGCCGTCATGGCAGCTGCCCAACCCGCCCCCGCTGTTGACAAGAAGGGCAAAGCACTGGCTCAGCAGCCCGAGGCAGTGACGAAGGACGAAGCTAAGGCATGGCTCACCCTCTCTGCCAATGGCACCAGCGTAACCTGGAACAAGTGGACCGGCAACATCGATTACTTTGACGTCAACGGCAAGGCTGTGCTTGAAGACCGCAAGAGCGTAGAGCCCAGTTTCTGGCGCGCGCCCACCGACAACGACTACGGCGCCAATATGCCGAACAGTTTCTCTGCATGGAAGAATCCCTATTGGAAAAAGAAGAGCATGGAATGCACCCAGCTCGACAACCAAAGCAAATCGGTCATCGTGGAGTACCACTGCGATGCCGTAGATGCCGATCTCATTATGACCTACGTTCTCACTCCTAAAGGCGAACTCATCGTTTCTGAAAACCTGAAGGCAGGCGACCACCAAGACTGGCAGATGTACGCCATGGGCATGACCTGGCGCCTGAACAAGGCATACAGCACCGTGCGCTATATCGGACGCGGCCCCGTGGAGAACTACTGCGACCGCAAGGACAACACCTTCATGGGCATCTACGGAGGTCCCGTCAGCCAGCAGTATTGGGACGGCTACGTACGCCCGCAGGAAAGCGGCAACCACTGCGACGTCATCTGGTGGCGCATGGAAGCAGCCGACCATCCCGACATCTATTTCGAGGCTTGCGGCCCCATGGAGGTATCGGCACTTCCCTATGAAATCAGCGACCTTGACGACGGCTTCAACAAGAGCGGTCAGCAAAGCCATAGCGGCGACCTCATAGAACGTAACTACACGGTTGTTCAGCTCCGTGCTTTCCAGATGGGTCTCGGCTGTGTTACCAGCTGGGGTGCATGGCCACTGAATCAGTACATTCCTAAGTACAAAGACCACACCTTTACGTATATCGTCAAGCCTGGTAAGTAAAAGGCCCCTCCATCCCCAAGACTCTCCCCCCGCCCTCCCTATCAGGGAGGGAGTAGTCACCTATCCAGATTACAAATCTATGAAAAGTAAACAAACTGCAAAAGATACCGCTCCCTCCCTGATAGGGAGGGCGGGGGAAGAGTCTGCTCTTTGGTGGATCTTCCTCCCCCTAATCATCCTCATAGCCGGCATCTTCCTTGCACAGGATAAGGAGTTTCTCCTACGTGCACAAGAACTGAACCTTTGGCTGCCTACCGGGCTCTATTGGAAGACCCTGATGCAGTACCCGGGTGGGGCTGTCTCCTGGTGTGCCACTTATCTGACGCAGTATTTCTACCATCCTTGGCTCGGAGTCTCTATCCTTTGCGCGCTGTGGCTCATCATCTGCGGGCTTCTCGTATGGGTTTATCGCCTGAAAGGTCCCTGGATTCTGCTGACTCTTCTGGTGCCTGCAGCGCTCATGGCCTGCTTCGTTCAGACAGGTTATTGGATATTTTATCAGAAACTGCCCGGCCACCTCTTCGTGCCTACCGTCGGCGTGTTCTTTGCCGTCCTATGCTTGGTCGTCCAGCGCCTTTTTGACAGCTTCCTGCCCATCAAAGCAGCCCGCTGGGCTCGCCTTTTTTGGATTGCTCTCGTCAGCATCGTCGGCTATCCCTTCTTCGGGGCTTGGGCATTAGGGGCAACAGGACTACTGCTCACCAGTCCATCTCAAGACACCCTCTCATCAAAACATTTTACTCCCTCCCTGATAGGAATGGTGGTGGGAGAGCTCGTTCTTGCACTCATCCTCATTGCTGCTGTTCCACAGATTTATTACCAGCAGCTCTTTGAGATGACAGAGCGCACTTTCGTGTATGCAGCAGCCCTACCCTCGTTTCGTTTCAGCGCTGACAGCTTCGAGCAGTATCGTCTGCCTTACTACGCCATCATCGTCGCTTTCCTTCTCATTGCTGTAGCAGGCGTTCTGACAAACAGATTAGCCTCTCAAGACACGTACCCGGCAGCCTCACGGAAGGGCTTCTGGGGTAAGACAGTTCTCTGCGTTGTTCTCCTCGTGGCGGCCTGCATCGGCGTGAATGCCGCATGGTATCGCGACACGAATTTCCAGAAAGAGCTGGCCATGAACCGTGCTATCGAGGAACTAGACTGGGAGCGCGTGCTCACGATTGCCCGTGATGGCAGCAGCGACGTGAAGCCCACCCGTCAGATTGTCATGTACAAGAATCTCGCGCTCTTCCGTCTGGGCCGTGCCGGTGATGAGATGTTCTTCTATCCCGAAGGTGCCTTGCAGCAAAACGCGCCCTGGAAGGTGCGGATAACCCAGATTGGCGGCAAGCTCATCTATTATCACTACGGCAAGGAGAATTTCTGCTACCGTTGGTGTATGGAGGACGGTGTGGAATTCGGCTGGAAAGCCGAGACGCTGAAGTTCATGGCTCGCACAAGCATCCTCAACCACGAATGGACGGTGGCGAGGAAATACCTTGATTTGCTCAAGGAAACAACTTTCCATCGCACATGGGCTGAACGTTATGAGAAGTATCTTGAAACACCGGATGCCTTCGACCTCGATAAGCTGGAAGCTTCTGCTAAGGCAGGGAAGCCTCTCCTCGATGAGGAAGGAATGAAGGAGTTCGCCCCCATCATGCACATGATGACCTATCCGGACCGCCTCGACGGCGACAACACGCTCGTAGAAATGTATCTCCTGCAGACCTTCGCAAAAGGCAATGGCGATGACCCGCTCTTCCAGGAGATGACGCTCATCTGCGCCCTCATCATGAAGGACATCGACCTTTTCTGGCCTCGCTTCATGAAGTTTGCTACGATGCACCCCGACATTCACATGCCCCTTCACTATCAGGAAGCCGCCTATCTCTACGGTCACCTCGAGAACAAGGTCGATATCAGTCACATGCCCTTCGACCCCATCGTCCGCGAGACCTACGATCGTTTCATGCGCTTCAACGAGCAGTGCGGTCCCATGACTGACGAGCAGAAGGCCGTTGCCTTCTACCCGCAGTTCGGCAACACGTTCTACTACTTCTATTTCCTTGTCAGGAATCAAAAGACGAATTAAGATGAAGAGTTTGATCAATCATTTAATAAAAAGGATTTCATTTGGTCTAAAACATACAACTCCCTCCCTTATAGGGAGGGCGGGGGGAGAGTCCATTCTACTGTCTCTCGTTCTTATAGCCTGCTCCTCCCCATCCGTCCCTGAGCAATTCAACGAGAGCGAGACTCTCCCCACGATTTACCCCGACTACATCGGCGTCACCGTGCCTGTGAACATTGCTCCGCTTCATTTCCATATAGACCACGACGGGGCAACCACCGATTTCGCCACCCGTTTCTCCGCAGGCTCAGAGCAATGGGTCATAGGCGGCGAGGACGTATGTCCTGGCCTCAAGCGTTGGCAGAAGATGATTACCGCCGCCCTTTCTGCAGATGGGAAGATTGGCGTGGAGGTGTTCGAGGAACGGCCCGAGGGCTGGCAAAGGAGAAAGCCTTTTACCATCACTGTCAGCAAGGACAGTATCGATCCCTATATCTCCTATCGTCTCATCTCACCGTCATACGTGACCTATGAGGATCTGACGCTGAACCAGCGTTGCCTGGAGAACTTTGAAGAGAGCCTCATCTACGGCAACATGATTAACAGCGACGAGGAGAACGGCCAGTGCATCAACTGTCACCACGCCCAATGGTACAACCCTGAGCGCGTGCAGTTCCATGTCCGTCAGTATCTCGGCGGCACTGTCATCGCCTACGACGGCAAGGTTCAGAAAATCAACCTCAAGACCGACAGCACCATCAGCGCAGGTGTCTATCCCACCTGGCATCCCGTCAAGCCGTGGATTGTCTATTCCACCAATCACACCGGCCAGAGCTTCCACACACGCGACGTGCAGAAGATAGAGGTACAGGACACCAAGAGCAACCTCATCTTCTACGACCTTGAGAACAACACCGTAACCCCCATCACCCGCGACACGACAGACTTTGACTGCTTCCCCTTCTGGAGTCCCGACGGCAAGTACATCTACTACGTCAGTGCTCACTGGGAGAAACGCGACACCGTCCAAATGGATTTCGAGCTCATCAAGAACTACAAGGACGTACAGTATAACCTCTATCGCAAGCCTTTCGACGAGAGCACCCGCACCTTCGGGGAACGTGAACTCATGTACGATGCAGTTCTTCGCAACCGCAGTGTCACGCTGCCGCGCGTTTCCCCCGACGGGCGTTGGCTGATGTTCACCGAAGGCAAGTTCGGTGTCTTCCATATCTGGCACAACGATGCCGACCTCTTCCTGATGGACCTCACTCAGGCGCAGCCCATAGAGCCGACACCAGCCATTCGCTACACAGATGATACCCTGCCAGAGTCCGTTCATGCCACCAATAACGTGGAACGCGATGCCGCAGTAGATAGCTTGAACGAAGCTGCCGGCGCACAGCACCCGCTTCCTGAATCCATTCGCCAAATCACAGAACTGAACTCACCCGATGTGGACAGCTGGCACTGCTGGTCAAGCAATGGTGCATGGGTCGTGCTCTCCTCGCGCCGAGACGATGGCAACTTCACCCGCCCGTTTATTGCTCACCACGACGGCAAAGGCCATTTCACCAAGCCCTTTGAACTGCCTCAGGAGAATCCCCAGTATCATCGCCAGCTCATGCGCAGCTACAATATCCCTGAATTCCTCTCCGGCCCCGTGACCATCAAACCGCAGGAGTTCGCCAAGGTCATCAAGAACGATGCAACACCCACACAACTCCACATCTCCGATAAAACCATTGACGGCCACACTGCAGCCTCACCCCAAGCCCCGAAGTGACAATGAAAAGATATCTTTCATTACTCATTATTCTTTTTTCATTTATCATTTTAGCGGTAGCCCAAGGCACGGCAGATGACTACAACCGCGCCTATTCGCTCCGACAAACCTTCAATTGGTCAAAGGTTATCAACCATGTCGATGATGCCCGCTGGCTCTCCGATAATCGCTTCCAGTACCATCTCACCGATGGCGGCAAGGGGGACTGGCATTTCGGGCAGGTGAACGACGATGGCACCATCACCCTCGCCGACACCACAGCAGCCCGCCCCATCGAGGAGCCTCGCTCGCGTGAGGGCTCGCATCGGTTTGGCCGACGCGACCAGAACTCTCCCGTCCGCTTCATCGCCAACCCCTCCAAGCGCCGTCACCAGCGCCATTGGATGGAGACAGATGACGAGCGCAGTGCCGATCCTATACTTTCCCCTGACTCTTCCCTCGTGGCATTCATCCGCAATGACAACGTCTATGTGGCCAAGCCCGATGGCAGCGAAGCCCGCGCCCTCAGCACGGAAGGAACACTCAGTCACTACTTCAGCAGCTATATCCAATGGAGTCCAGACAGCCGCTATGTGGCTGTGAACCGCATCCGTCCCATTGAGAAGCGCTTCGTCTATTACGTCGAATCCTCACCTGCCGACCAACTGCAGCCCATTCTCCACAAGCAGGAGTATGCCAAGCCCGGGGATGAACTGGCACAGAAAACACCCTATATCTTTGAGGTTTCCACAGGCAAGGCCGTCACCCCCGAACCAGCCCTCATTGCCAATCAATACAACCTCACCACACCACAGTGGTGTCAGGATTCACATGCTGTACGCTTCGAGTACAACCAACGCGGCCATAAGCTATACCGTATCTATGAGATGGCCGTAGGAGGTGATACCCGCACCCTCATCGAGGAACGCGAAGAGAAATATGTTCGCTACTCCAACAACTTCCGCCGCGACCTCTACGGCGACAGCCTCATCCTTTGGCTTAGCGAAAGAGACGGGTATCCGCATCTGTACCTCTTCGATACTGGACTCTCCCCCCGCAAGGTGAGAGTCTTAACCTCCGGTCCCTGGTGTGTCCGCAAAGTGCTCCACGTAGATGAGGAGAAGGGCTTCATCATCTTTACGGCCAATGGTCGCAATCCTGAAGAAGACCCCTATCACATTCACTACTACCGCATCGGACTCGATGGCAAAGGCCTCATTGATCTCACGCCTGAGCCTGCCCATCACAATGCTCGCTTTAACAGCGACTACACCGCTTTCATTGACACCTATTCGACGGTGGATAGTGCTCCTGTCACCAAGGTGAGAAGCCTTACCCCTATAGGTGAGGCTGTCCTCTCCCATGCCGACATCACCCCTCTTCTCTCTGAGGGCTGGACTGCACCCGAAGTGTTTGTCGCACCTGGCCGCGACGGCAAGACACCCATGTGGGGCATCATCCAACGCCCCAGCAACTTCGACCCCACGAAGCGCTATCCCATCATTGAGTATATCTATTCCGGTCCTGGTGACAGCTATGTGCCCAAGTCCTTCCTACCCTATAACAACTATACCACGGCCCTTGCCGAGCTTGGTTTCATCGTCGTACAGCTCGATGCCATGGGCACCAGCAACCGCGGAAAGAAGTTTGAGGAGGTGTGCTACAAGAACCTCAAGGATGCCGGTTTCCCCGACCGCATAGCATGGATCAAGGCCGCAGCCCGGAAATATCCCTATATGGACATAGACCGCGTGGGCATCTATGGTTGTTCCGCCGGCGGTCAGGAGAGTACGGCTGCCGTCCTCTTCCACGGCGACTTCTACAAAGCGGCGTACAGTGCTTGCGGCTGCCACGACAATCGCATGGACAAGATTTGGTGGAACGAGCAATGGATGGGTTACCCTGTTGATTCCTCCTACATCGAATGTTCCAATGTCGAGAATGCCTACCGCCTCGAACGCCCTTTGATGCTCGTGGTCGGCGAACTCGATGATAATGTGGACCCAGCCAGTACCATGCAGGTAGCTGATGCCCTCATCAAAGCCAACAAACCTTTCGAACTGGTTGTCATCCCCGGTGCCCACCACACCGTAGGCGAAGCCTATGGCGAACACAAGCGCTTCGACTTCTTCGTCAAGAATCTCCTTTGCGTAGAGCCACCGGCGTGGAGCGAAGTGAAAAACCAATGACGGACCCACCCCTCAACCTCCCTGTGAGGGAGGGAGTGGTTACCTTCTATCAATAATAATCATCTTAATGAATAATATACCTAATACAAAAGTATCCACCCTCCCCCTAGAGGGGGAGCGGGGAGGGGGTCTTCTCTCGCCAGAGCAAATCTCCCTTTTGCAGTCGCTCCTCGCCGCTGCACACCATATCGTCATCACCTGTCACCGTGGACCCGACGGTGATGCCATTGGCTCCACCACAGCACTGGCCTCCTGGCTCCATCGCCGCTACCCCGATGCCGAAATCCATATCATTGCACCCAATATCTTCCCGGACTTCCTCAAGTGGATTCCAGGTGCCGAGGATATCCTCGTCTATGAAGGCCACGAGGCTGACGTATGCCCCATCGTGGAAGCCGCCGACCTCATCATCATGTGCGACCACGGCGAACTCAAGCGCATGGCTTCCCTCGGCGATGTCATCCGCCCGCTTCTCCCCATTGGAAGCGGTGAGAAAGGCAAAGTTCGCTGCATCATGATTGACCACCATCTCGACCCAGAGCCAGATATTGCAGACTTGGTCATCTCTCACCCTGAGCTGTCTTCCACCTGCGAGGTGCTAATGCGGGTTATATTGGAGTTAGACTCTCCCCCCGCCCTTCTCACCCAATCCGAAGCCACCTCCCTCTATACAGGCATGATGACAGACACAGGTGCTTTCACCTATGCCAGCAACCGCCCTGAGATTTTTGAACTCATCAGCATCCTCCTCAGCTACGGCATTGACAAGGACAAAATCTATCGCAACATCTTCTTCACCTACAGCCCCAACCGCATGAAGCTCATGGGGTATATGCTCTATATGAAGCTCGATGTATGGAAGAAAGCCCACACCGCCATCATGACCTTCACCAATGCCGAGCGCCGTCGATTCGGAGTGCTCAACGGCGACACGGAAGGCCTTGTCAATATGCCACTTCAGATCTTAGGCGTCAAGCTTTCCATCTTCTTGCGCGAGGACACAGAACACCCCTGCATCCGTGTTTCACTCCGCTCCGTTGATGACTTCCCCTGCAACGAGATGGCTGCCGAGTTCTTTGGCGGCGGCGGACACAAGAACGCTGCCGGCGGCGAGGTCTGGGGCACGATGGACGAAGCTGTCGCCCTCGTCAAGAAAGCCGTCCAGAAATACATGTCCTACCTTAAGGAAGGGAATATCAAATAATATTATCATCCAAAGAAAACTCATAAGCCTTATGAAACGAACTGCTAAGTTATTATTTGTCCTTTTTCATTTATTATTTATCATTTCAGCATCGTCGTTTGCAAAGCAAACCGATGATGCAGGCAAGGTCCTTGACATGATTATCAAGGCCAACAACTACTGGCAGGAGCACAACACGCCCTATGTGCGCTCTTTCTGGGACCACGCCGCTTACCACACCGGCAACATGGAAGCCTACCGCCTCACTGGACGTGCCGACTGGTATGCATACACCGACAAATGGTGCCGCCACAACGAATGGAAAGGTGCCAAGAGCGACGACCGCGCCAACTGGAAGTACAAGACATACGGCGAAGGCCAGGATTTCGTACTCTTCGGCGACTGGCAGATCTGCTTCCAGACCTATATTGATATGTATAACCTCGTGCCGGCTGACTATAAGGTTGCCCGTGCTATCGAGGTGATGAGCCACGAGTGCTCGATGACCGACACTCATTTCTGGTGGTGGGCAGATGCCCTTTACATGGTCATGCCCGTGATGACGAAAATGTACAAGCTCACTGGCGACATCAAATACCTGGACAAGCTCACCGACAACTTTCTGTGGAGCGACAGCCTGATGTATGATAAAGAAGAGCAACTATACTACCGCGATGCCAAGTACATCTACCCGAAGGTGAAGACAGCCTGCAACGAAGGAAAAAGTTTCTGGGCACGCGGCGACGGCTGGGTGCTGGCCGGCCTTGCCAAAGTGCTAGCCGATATGCCCTATGACTACAAGAACAGAGATATCTTCGTCCAGCGCTTCCGCGAGCTGGCCGAGGGCGTAGCACGTGTGCAGCGCCCCGGCGGTTATTGGAGCCGCTCCATGCTCTGCGAGGACGATGCCCCGGGCCCGGAGACGTCCGGCACAGCGTTCTTTACCTACGGTATGCTCTGGGGTGTCAACAATGGCTACCTCGACAAAGCCACCTACGCTCCCGTCATCGCGAAGGCCTGGAAATATCTCTCTGAGACGGCCCTCCAACCCGACGGCAGCATCGGCTTCGTGCAGCCCATCGGTGAGAAGCCAGACCCCACCAAGACCGTTGACGCCCACTCCCAGGCCCCCTTCGGCACAGGCGCTTGGCTCTTAGCTGCCTGCGAGATGGTCCGCTACATCAACGCCGATCCCCTTGTTCCCGTTACAGTTCCCGAGGGTTCAAAATCGGGTTCTCCCGAGGGTAACAGCATCTTCCACCACACCCCCGGCACCCCCACCGTGTCCGGTCCCATTAATGGCGGCGCTGCAGGCTACACTGGCGGCGCACGTGCAGCACGCCCAATCAACAGAGGGCATGAAAGTTTCTGGTACACCGAAGTCAAGAATCCCTACAAGGAGAACATCGCTCAGGTCATTGAAGTGGCTAAGATGGAGGACCTGAAGAGAGCCAACTGCGCCGTAGCCCGCGAGTTCATCATCCTTGACAACGATAACAACGAGGTGCCCTATCAGATTACCCACGACGGCCGCATCCTCGTTTTCTGCAACGTGCGTCCCGAGAGCAGCATCTCACTCTCCATGATTAAAGGTCAGCCCCAGGACTACGAGCTGACGTGCAACGGTCGCATCTATCCCAATCGCTGGGACGACCTCGTGTGGGAGAACGACCGCTGCGCATGGCGCTTCTACGGCCCCGGAGCCCATAAGAACATGAAGAACAATGCCTATGGTTTCGACACTTTTGTGAAGAACACGCCCCACCCCATTCAGGACCAGCTCTACCACAACGAGCTCACCTCTTACGGAGTTAACGAGCGCATGAAGAAAGCCGGACGCGGCGGGGAATGGAACGAAGTTCACCGCGGTTACACCTATCACCGCAATCATGGCGCCGGCATGGACGCTTACACCGTCGGAGCCACCCTCGGCGCCGGTGCGGCGGCCCTAATGGTGGCCCCCTCCCTTCTCTACCCGCTCTACTACGAGAAAGCCGAGATACTCGACAACGGTCCCCTCCGTTTCACCGTCCGCATGACCATGCCCGCCCAAGCCCTCCCCCCCACGGGGGGAGTTGGAGAGGGGCTCTCTTTCCGTGAAGTTCGCCTCATCACCCAAGACTGCGGCAGCCATTTCGCACGCGTAGAGATTACCTATGAAGGTCTCAACCGCGAGACATCTGTCTGTGCCGGCATCGTCGTTCACGAGAGCAACCCCAACGGCTATGTCCTCAACCAAAAGGAAGGATTCATCACCTATGCCGAAGCACTCGACCATCCTCAAGTCATGAATGGTGAGCACTATCTCGGCATCTTTATTCCCAATGACAACAAGTTGACTGCTAAATACCTGCCCCTGCCCCAAAAGCAATCCGGCGGCATCGGCCATGCAATCCTGCTGACCACCTACAAGCCCGGTAAGCCGTTTGTCTATTACACAGGATCAGCCTGGAGTCTCTACGATGTGCCCACGCACGCTATCTGGCAAGAGACTCTGCGCCACGAAGCACGCATCCTCCAGAATGGTCTTCAGCTCATTGCCCACTGAGACGTGGAAGATATATAAAAAGGAAAGAGGCTATGTCAAGCGAATGACACAGCCTCTATTTTTGCTTTTAAAGCTTGCTTACTCAGCAACCTCAGCTTCAGCCTCAGCCTCAACAGCTACGCTGTCAGCGGGGAGAGCAACCTTGTTGTAAGCCTCCCAAAAGCGAGCGTTCAGAGCATCGAGAGCAGCCTGCTGCTCCTCGGTCAGAGTGCCTTCGAAAGCAACGAGTTCCTCACCGAGAGCCTCGAACTCAACGTTCAGAGAATCCTTAGCCTCCTGAGTCTGAGCAGCCTCAGCCTTCTCAGCAACAGCAGTCAGTTTGGTGATGAAAGCGTCGAAGTCAACCTGAGTAGCGGGAGCCTTCTGATTGCAGCTGGTCATAGCGAGAGCAGCAACTGCAAAGCAAGCCATAAATAACTTTTTCATTTTGTAAAAGATAATTTAATTGTGCCTACTCTGTTTTGGATTTTCGGCATTTTCCTTTTTGCTTTTTCTAATGTCATAAGCCCCTCTTTCGAAAGGCGCGGCAAAGGTACGCAAAAAGATTGGATTACGAGCAAATTATTTTAATCTTTTTTTATATTGACCGTCATTTTTTGTATAAATCAATCATTTCGTACCTACAATCTGTGTTTTGGCAAGAGTAGCGTTGCGCTTGTCTGTTTGAGTGACCACGCGTGCTGCCAGCTGCAAGAAAGCGTTTCCCGTAGGCGTGGAGGGGTCGAGGACTGCAGGCACGCCGGCATCACCGCTCTCACAGACGCTCTGCACCAACGGGATCTGTGCCAACAACGGGATATCCATCTCTTCTGCCAGCTGTTTCACGCCCTCATGTCCGAAGATATAATAGCGGTTATCGGGCAGTTCAGCAGGCGTGAACCAGCTCATATTCTCCACCAGGCCGAGGATGGGAACGTTCACTTTCTCATTCGTGTACATATTAATTCCCTTGCGCGCATCTGCCAATGCCACCTGCTGCGGTGTGCTGACGATGACGGCACCGGTGATGGGCAAAGTCTGGACCAGTGTAAGGTGAATATCCGAGGTACCGGGAGGTGTGTCAAGGATGAAATAGTCCAAGTCGCCCCATGCGGCCTCGCCGATAAGTTGCTTCAGCGCATTCGAGGCCATGCCTCCGCGCCAGAGTGTAGGGGTGTCCGGATCTACAAAGAAGCCGATGCTGAGCATCTTCACTCCATACTTCTCAATGGGTACAATCATGGCCTTGCCGTCGATTTCCTCGCTATAGGGACGCGCTTCCTCCACTTGGAACATCTTTGGCATCGAAGGGCCGAAGATATCGCAATCCAACAGTCCGACTCGGTATCCTAAGCGAGCCAGTCCGAGCGCCAGGTTGGCAGCCACTGTGCTCTTGCCTACTCCACCCTTTCCGGACGACACGGCGATGATATTGGCACCTCCGAGTACACCCGAAGCAGCATCTGTTGCATTGTCCGTTTGTCCGCCTCCCTCTGAAGCCGAAGGAGAGGAGTGAGTTTTGGTATAGATTTCCACCTCTACATCCTTGCTGACATACGCGTGGATGGCGGCCTCAGCAGCCTTCACCAGTGATTTAAGGAAGGGATTGGTGGGTTTGTCGAAGATCAGCGAGAAAGATACGTGCAAGCCAGCGATGCGCATATCATCCTCAAGCATATTCATTTCTATGATGTTCTTGCCCGTTCCGGGATAGCGGACTGTCTTGAGGGCATCAATGATGAGTTGTGGATAGAGGGACACGGTGGGAATGAAGAATGAAGAATGAAAAATGAAGAATAAAAAATGAAAAATGAAGAATGGGATAAGCTGCGGAGCAGGCATTACGAGCCGAACTCACTCAGGTTCCGGTAGAAGGTGCTGAGGGAAGAATAACCCACGCGGTTGGCTATCTCCGCCTTGCTCCAGTCTGGGTGCTGAGCCATGAGAGTAGTGGCATAAGAGATACGCTGACGATTTATATATTCTGAGAACGTCATCTTCAGGTCCTGTTTGATAGCGCGCAGAAGATAGGTACGGTTGGTACCAAGCTGTCGCGCCAGATCATCAAGCTTCAAGTCGGGTTGCATGAAACGATGGTCACCCTCTACAAGAGCACGCAGTTTCAGGGTCAGCGCACACTCTCCATTAGATGAGTCAAGGAGCTGAGGTTGCGGTGAAGGGACATCTACTGGCAAGATCATCGGAGAAGCGGCCAATTCATAGCTGCCACCCGCCTCATCTCGCTCTACATCTCGGATAGAGTAGCGTTGATGGAGGCCAGCCTGCCCGATAGCAAACAGGAGGCATGAGAAAGCCACTGAGGGCAGCATCAGCCATTCTGAATCTGCAAAATAACTACGCCCCAGAATGTTGACCACCATAGAGAGCAATGAGATGACCAGCAAAAGCTTCAAGATTACACCCACCCCGTTCAGTTGACGTCGTTCCGCATCGGCATAAAGGGTTGCAATAAAATGGTTATATCTGCGGATGCGTAGCACACCAATGATTACAGTTCCAAGAACACTGACCGCGAACAGCACGCGACATGCATTATGCACTACGCTCTGCACAGCTGCAAGTCCCAAAAGAGTCTTGTGCGATGTGCGGTAGAGATATACATTAATAAAATCGGTAGTTTCTGCAGGTGACATCTGTTGATAGAGCGACCCGACAACGACTGCGGCAAGGATGGCGACAGTCATCAGTCCTGATGTCCACATCAGCCGATGGCGCAGCGGACGTTCATCTGTGAGCTCATATATATATATAAGGTATAAAGGATAAACGGCCAAATTACAAGCCGCATAGATAGAGTCCGCCAAGGGCAGCCACGCCACGGCATGAGAGAAGAACACAAAGTGCATAGCATAGAGCACAGTAGCTGTCAGCGACCATAGCAACAGATAGGCCCGCGCGCGGTCATAGCGTCGCCACAGGCTCACCACCAATTCTGCCGACAGAATCGTGCACACAAACAGAGGAAAAGATATGATTAACGCATGAATCATGGTGCAAAGGTAAGAAATAATATGCATATTTCATGCCTTTTTGCAGATTTTGCAGAAACGGGAAGCGATTTTGCAGAAACAGGAAAGGCGTTCTACACATAATCTATATCTTTGCGAGCAAGGAAGAGCGTTTTAACGCTTTTTTAACCTAATACAAGTCAACAAACAATTACTAACTATTTAAATCTTTTTTACCATCTATGGAACTAAAAGTGAAATCCCTTTTGCTGGCGGGCGCCCTCGTGTGCTCCCTCGGCTTCATGACATCCTGCAGCAGCAGCGATGATTCGTCAGACGCAGGTGGCGGCGGCAATGCTGATCCTGCCAACGTTGTCCCTTATCAAAAAGGTGATCCAGACAACATGCAGTTCTTGGCCTTCACAGGTATTGTTACTGATGAGTGGGGTTCGACATTGTCAAATGTTAAGGTCACCAATGGGGTCTCCACAGCAAGAACTGATGAAAATGGTATTTTCACATTCAAATCCGTTGCTGCGGAGAAGAACCGTGCCGTGATGAAGTTTGAACTGGAAGGATATAACACTATTGTCCGTGCATTTGCCATTGATGGAGCAACACGAGTAAGTGTTTGCATGGTTCGTCAGAACGGTTCAGCGACTACACAAGCTTCATTCAGCAAGGATCAGCCTGGTGACATTACTGCTGGTAGCAGCGTTAGTGTTCAGGTAGAGATACCCGCCAATAGCGTTGTACTGGCTGATGGCACTCCATATACAGGTACAAATGTGAACGCATCTGTTACATATCTCAACCCAGATGAGGACTATTTTGCAGAAGCCATGCCTGGTGATCTCACAGCTATTGGCTTAGGAGGCGAAGAGCAAGCTCTTATCAGCTTTGGTATGGTGGACGTCGATCTCACAGGCGATAATGGCGAAAAGCTACAACTGGCTAATGATGATGATGAAAAAATAGCCACTTTAACATTCGACATTCCAGAATCCCTGAAAGCTAAATACCAAGGCAAAGAACTTCCCCAATACATACCGCTGTGGAGTTTCAATGAAAAGACCGGCTTGTGGGAACAAGAAAAGTACCAGGCAGAATTGATTGGCGATAAATATGTGGGGAAAGTGGAGCACTTCTCCTGGCACAATCTTGACTGGCCAGAATATCGTGCAGAACTTGAAATAAAAGTTGTTGACACCAAGGGTAAACCTCTTCCATGGATTAAGGTAGATATTGATGGACAGCGTGTTGCTTTCACGAATAACAATGGTATCGCCAAATGCATTGTCCCCAATAATACAGACTTATACGTCCGTGTCCCCTCTGAGGCGTACGGTGACTATTCTCCCGAGGTGAGGCTGGACAACATCAACTTGCAAGCCCAATCTAAGAAGACAGTGACTCTGACGCTGCCTGCGGCCCCTGTTCTCAAGGGTTGCGTCATTAACACCGGCACTGGCAACCGTATTTGTTCGGTTTACCTGTCGTATGGAGAAAAAACAACTGCCGCCACAAGTTCAGATATATTCGGCGCTTTCAATCTCGTTCTACCTATAGGCTATAAGGGTGTAGCCGTATTACATGTCACGACAGCTGCAGGAGAAGAGGTTAGCAAGAACTTGGAGCTGACTAGCGAAGACCAATACGTAGAAGTAACCATCCGTACAGAAAATGATATTGTAGGCGATGGTCAGCTAATCTTCACGAATGAAAAAGGCGAAAGTGTCAAGTATTCTACCCCATCTGTGAATGCAGAAATAGATCAAAGTGGCATTACTATCATTGATAAATATCTGGAGTGCAATTTAATGAAAATTAGTAAAAATGGGGGAATGGAGCAATTGTCGTTATCTATTGATAATTACAATCCTGCGACAACACGCTACGACAAAGTTGCTGCTCACTTTGCTCAAGAAGGCCAGACCTGGATGCAGGTTCAAATGTCAGTTACGGTTGATGTAACAAAGAACGGGGATGTCTTCACATTCAAAATTGTTTCAGGAAACGGCTCTGTAAACACTGGCAACTGGGATGAGCAAACGAAGGTGACAGTAACCGGCGAGTTCACGGCGCCACTCTATCTCATCGCCCATTCCGTAAGCGAGACAACAAATACATCTGGTTTACCGTCCTTTGTACCGTTTGTCTCTGGGAAAGCCTTTGACGCACTTATTCTGGACAACAGCAAGTATATTGCTGACAATGGTGCTACTATTTTATATTATGACAACTCTCTGACGGAGGCTGATTTTAACGCCATGATTGCAAAAGCCAAGAAGACGTTCGGTGAGCCTTATGCTCAAAACGACAATAACACAACATGGCTTTGGGCCGACTTCTACAAGGACGGCAAGTTCATGGAAATAACGTTCAACCCTAACGATGTCCAGAAACGCGGTGCTAACTATAGCCTTGATAATTTCACCTATAGAAACTTCACGAGTAAAATTACGATTCGTGCATTCAATAATTACAAAATTGCATTACCAAATTAATAAACAACTATGAAAAAGATTCAATTTCTGAGCCTCATAGCAGGGCTCTTGTTTGGTTCCATGAGTTTCATGGCCTGCAGCAGTAGCGATGACTCAACGAATGACAATGGCGGTTGGAACTATACGCCGACCCCTAAGTTCTCTGGAGACCCCAGTGAGATGAAGTTTGCTGCCATCTCCGGCGTAGTACAGAATATGTATGGTGAGCCCATGAGCGGCGTTACCGTAACATCCGGTACAAAAATCACGACAACAAACCTGACCGGTTTCTATCAGTTTGACCAGGTGAACGTTAAGAACGGCAATGCCCTCGTGTCTTTCTCCAAGGAGGGATTTGCGAGCGTCGTACGTGCTGCGGCTTTTGAGTCAGGCAAGTCCGTGCGCTTGGATGCGGCCATGACACCTATTGAAAAAGTGACTAATTTTACAGCAAGTGAGGGCGAGATGATGAACCTTAACGATGTGAGTGTTGACCTCCCTGATGGTTATGTCGATAGCAACGGTGACCCCTACACCGGAACCGTTGTAGCCAAAGCTGTGTATCTTGACCCAGACAACTCCTCTTTTGCTCAGGAGATGCCCGGTAACCTGATTGCAATCCGTTCTGAGGGAAACGGTGGTGGTGAAGTACAGCTTGTGAGCTATGGTATGGTTAATGTTGAACTTACCACCCCTGATGGCAAGCCTCTGCAATTGGCAGGAAATAAATTCGCTACAATCTGTTTCGATATTCCCCAGAAGTTTATCGACATGGAAAATGAAGACCCCGAGTACACACTGCCAGAAGAAATCCCCTTATGGTCATTTAATGAAAAAACTGGCCTCTGGGAAGAAGGAGAAATGGCTAAGTTGAGTAGTGGCCGCACCTATTATGAAGGAAAGGTGTCCCACTTCTCTTGGGTGAACCTCGACAGTCCTGAGCTGACGGCTCACTTAAAGGTAACCGTACAGGACAAGAAAGGCAACAAATTGGCTAACGTCCCCATCGACATTGATGGACAACGCACGTTCTACACCGATGCTAAAGGTTTTATGAAGTGCGATATCCCCGCGATGACCAAGCTCTATGTACGCGTTGCATCTGAGGCATACGGTGACTATGCTCAATTCGACCCTACCTTGGAGTTTAAAGAGTACATTCGAGTTGACGGCAATAAGACCAAGGAGATGACTATCACCATTAATTCGAATGCTCCTCGCATTTACGGCACTGTCACCAATACAGGCGGTTCGAATGTCTGCTCACTTTATATCAGCTATGGCTGGGGCAGTGTCACAAGTCCTGTCATCAGTGATGTTGACGGAAACTTCTCCCTCTTCGGACCTGCTGATTTTATGGGCTCTGCTGTACTCATCGCCCGCTTTGCCGATGGCTCATTGGTCCAGAAGGGATTCGTGATTAGCACAAACGATGATATTCGCATCGATTTAACGACCGAGACGGCTAGTGGTGCTGGGACAGGCATGTTCAGGGTTACCAATGACAAGTATGGTCTCAACCTAACATATGCTCTTCCCGCTCCACAAGAAGGTGGGTTGTGGCCAGCCACGATAACAGACGGAATCTTGATAATTTCAGGTTACAACGAGTTAGCAGAGAGAAATAAAGAAGACGAGCCCATGCCTGAAGGCTTAAGCGATGAAGAAAAATGGAGATGGGAAGAAGCTCACCATCATCATGGTGGTGGTGGCCAAGAAGTCTTTGATTTTAGAGTTCCCGGCTATAGCACAAGCAAGACCGAATATGATAATGTAGACTTCAGCTACCACGTTTACGATGGTCCGCACTTCAGCCTAGACATCAAGAGCGTCAAGGCAACCATCACACTGAACAACGGCATCTACAACATCAAGATGAAAGGCGTTTCAGGCTCCTTCAGTGACCAAATGAGCGGTATTGAAGATAACACAACGGTTAAAGCCGATGTCGAATTCAGTGCCAAGCAAGCGAAGTAATCCTAACAGAATCCATCATTCATCCATAACCATTGGGGCTGCGCCAACGGCGCGGCCCCTTTTTTAATAGAATAGTTATTGATATCACACGTGGGCGTGTAAGCTAGTTCCATTGATGGAACTGACGAGTACCACTGGTGGAACTGTCGAGTTCCATTGATGGTACTCAGTTGAAGACACAGTTGTGCAGAACTGAAGGCCTAAGCTTATGGGGAAGAAAATGCCGCTCAGATGAGCCGATGTCCCGCAGAATATCGCGCACCACAAGATATTGAATGTATGCGAATTAAACGGCTTTTGCGCGGAAGCCTGACATTTATTTTGCAAAATATAATAGAACAACGGATTCCACAGAAACCTGTGAAATCCGTTGTGGTTCATTACAGCTGATGAGAAGCTTAGAGCTTGCCGTTGGAGCCGAGGACGTCAACAATCTTGTGGATGTACATCTTCTTCATGTTCTCACGAGCGGGCTTCAGGTACTGGCGAGGATCGAAGTGGCTGGGGTTCTCTGCCAGATACTTGCGGATAGCTGCGGTCATGGCCAGACGGCTGTCAGAGTCGATGTTAATCTTGCAGACAGCGCTCTTGCTGGCTTCGCGGAGCTGCTCCTCGGGGATACCTACTGCATCGGGCAGCTTGCCGCCGAAGGCATTGATGGTGTCCACCTCGTCCTGAGGCACGGAGCTGGAGCCGTGGAGCACGATGGGGAAGCCGGGGATGCGCTTCTCAATCTCGTGGAGGATGTCGAAAGCCAATGGAGGAGGCACGAGCTTGCCGGTCTTCGGGTCGCGGGTGCACTGTTCGGGGGTGAACTTGTAAGCACCGTGGCTGGTGCCGATGGAGATGGCGAGGCTGTCGCAACCGCTGCGCTTGCTGAAATCCTCTACTTCCTCGGGACGGGTGTAGTGGCTCTGCTCGGCCACGACTTCGTCCTCAACGCCGGCCAGCACGCCGAGCTCAGCCTCGACGGTGACGTCGTGGGCGTGGGCATACTCGACCACCTTCTTGGTGATGGCGATGTTCTCCTCGTAGGGAAGAGCGGAACCGTCGAACATCACGCTGGAGAAGCCGTTGTCGATGCACTCCTTGCAGATCTCGAAGCTGTCGCCGTGATCCAGGTGGAGGGCAATCTGAGGATTGGGGCAGCCGAGTTCCTTGGCATACTCCACAGCACCCTGAGCCATGTAGCGGAGGATGGTGCCGTTGGCGTAGTTGCGGGCGCCCTTACTCACCTGCATGATGACAGGCGACTTGGTCTCGACGGCAGCCTGAACGATAGCCTGCATCTGTTCCATCGTGTTGAAGTTGAAAGCGGGGATAGCGTAGCCGCCGGCCACTGCCTTCTTGAACATCTCGCGGGTGTTAACCAAACCCAGTTCTTTGTAACTTGTCATAAATAAAAGACCCGCCCCCACCCTCCCCGTCGCGGAGAGGAAAGCTGATGGGCACTGAGGGCTTATAGGGTCATCTTTAAATGGTTAATAAATATGTTGAT